>CAMOGQ010000072.1 GCA_946614165.1 uncultured Lachnospiraceae bacterium | reverse complement strand
AAAAATGTTCCTTTCCCGGCTCCGGCGAGCCGGCTTTTATCATAGCATTCTTTTTGAGATCCTGCCAGTTTAACATAAAAGGCCCGGAAGCAGGGCCTTTCTGCGTCTTGCAATAGCTTTCCATTGTCTGTATAATTCAACTGAAAAATGGGCGGGCTGTCCGCCTTTTTAAAGGAGCAGCAATGAATAGAAGAAGAAATCAGATCATAGCAGGCGTGATCGCTCTCATTCTGGTCATGTGCCTGATCATTCCCTTATTATCCGCAGTGACTTCTGCGGGCATGTAAGGCAGAAAGGAAATAATAAACGATATGAAATACATACTGAAAGGAGCGGCCCTTGCCGGAATGATCGCTTTTCTGGCCGGCAGTTCTGTCCTCGGCGCCCGGGCTGCAGAAAACGGAGAGGAGCTGCTGCATCCCGGATATGTATTTATGGAAGGAACTACCATAAACGGCATGGATGTATCCGGCATGACGGAAGAAGAAGTCCTCTCTCTTGTCAGAGAACAGGTTGACAGCTCCCTGAACGCTGTCCTGACCCTGAAGGGAAAGGAGGACCAGTCCGTTTCCATGAAAGCCTCCGAACTGGGCATCAGATGGTCCAATCCCGAAATCATTGACGAAGCCGGTGCCGCCGGCTACGGAGGAAACATCCTCTCCCGCTACAAGAACAGAAAAGACCTGGAGCAGGAAGGCAGGGACTACAGCGTCGAATACAGCTTCGACAGGGAAAAGATCGCCGCGCTGATCAAAGAGAAATGCTCTTCCTTTGACAGGAAGCCGGTGGACGGAAAACTGGAATTCAAGGAAGACGGCCTTGCCTACGTGCCCGGCAAGGAAGGCGTAAAGCTGCTGGTGGACGAATCTGCGGATGCCGTCAGTGACTTTATCAATCATGAATGGGACAGAAAGGACGCCCAGATCGACCTGAAGATGGAATCCCTGGCCTATGAAGGCACAGAGGAGGAACTGGCACAGTGCACCAGCGTCCTTGGTACCTATACCACCTACTATTACAGCTCCACCTGGGGAAGAAGAGAGAACATTGCCACGGCCACGGGAAAGATCAGCGGGACCATCCTGTATCCCGGAGAGGAATTCTCCACTCTGGATACGGTCTGCCCTTTCACCTATGAGAACGGCTATCAGGTGGCTCACGCCTATGCCAACAATAAAGTCGTCGAGTCCCTGGGCGGCGGTGCCTGCCAGGTATCCACTACCCTTTACAACGCTGTCCTCAGGGCAGAGCTGGAGGTTTCGGAGCGTCACAACCATTCCATGACCGTCAGCTACGTACAGCCTTCGGAGGACGCCTGCATCACCTCCTCCGGCGGACTGGACTTCAAGTTCGTAAATGATTCGGACAGCCCCATCTATATCTACGGCAAGGCTGGAAACGGCGAGATCACCATGACCATCTACGGAAAGGAAGAGCGCCCCGAAAACAGGGATGTGGAATTCCAGCCGCAGATCCTGAGCAGGACTTCTTCCTGGACAAAGCACGAAAAGGACAGCAGTCTCAAAAAGGGAAAGACCAGGACCGAATACGGTTATACGGGCTACAGCGCCCAGCTGGTCAAGATCGTGAAAGAGGACGGCAAAGAGGTCAGCAGAGACATCGTCAACAAGAGCAGCTATGCCGCCACCCCCACCATCGTCTATGAGGGTACCAAGAGGTAGAAAAAGAGGATGCCATGAAACTCCGCATGGGCAAGATCGGCCGGAATGTGCTGGACCGGTCCGTATTTAAAAGAATACCGGGACCCCGGCAGACGGAGGACTGCGCTCTTTCAGAGGATCGCTTCGTGGTGACCGCAGACCCCATAACCCTCAGGACTTCCCGGATCGGAGAGCTGGCCGTCTATGCGGCCATAGGAGATCTGTCCGCGGCGGGCGCACGGCCCCTTGGTTTTTCACCGGTCATCCTGCTGCCCCCGGATTCGGAGGAAAGTCTGCTCCGGGAGATCATGGATCAGATCGCAGAGACCTGCCGGAAAACAGGTCTTGCTGTGAAGGGCGGCCATACGGAGGTCACTTCGGCAGCATCAAGGCCCATCGTCACAGGGACCGCCTGGGGAAGAAAAAGAAACCGGAGCGCCTTTCATCCCGGGCCCGGGACCCCGGTCTTCATGACCAAGTGGGCCGGCCTGGAAGGGACCTACCTGCTGGCGGAGGAAAAGGAAAAAGAGCTCCTTTCCCGCTTCCCCGCATCCATGGTCTCAAGGACGAAAGGCTTCAGAGACTGGCTCGGAACGGCGGAAGAATCGGCAGCCGCGTTAAAGTCCGGGAACTGTCTCATGCATGACCTTTCGGAAGGCGGCATCTTCGCCGCCCTCTGGTCCTTTGCGGATATGACAGGGTCCGGACTTGACATCGACCTGAAAGAAATTCCTCTCCGTCAGGAGACCATAGAATATACGGATTATTTCGGCATCAATCCCTATCAGATGGAATCGGCCGGAAGTCTTCTGATCGCACCGGAGGATCCGGAGGCGCTTATGAGGGAAATGGCCGCGGCAGGCATTCCCTGCGGGCCCATAGGAACTCTGACGGGAGACCGGGCCAGGATCCTCAGGAACGGGGAGGATGTCCGCTACCTGGATCTTCCGGGGCCGGATTCCCTGATCGGAATCCTTGGAAAATGACAACAGCTATCGAAAGCAGAAAAGGAGCAGCGTTTATGAATACTTTAGAGGAAAGGGTCCTTTCCATTATCGAGAAGAACAGCAGAGTGGATACCAAGGAACTGGCCATCCTTCTGGGCACGGAGGAGAGCGAGATCCTTGCCGCCATGGAAAAGCTGGAGCAGGAG
This sequence comes from uncultured Lachnospiraceae bacterium, assembly GCA_946614165.1. Taxonomy (GTDB): domain Bacteria; phylum Bacillota; class Clostridia; order Lachnospirales; family Lachnospiraceae; genus CAG-791. Next base: position 13,311 of record CAMOGQ010000072.1, on the reverse strand, counting down.
GATGTGATCTGCGGCTACCATACCATGATCGACTGGGACAAGACCGGCGTGGATAAGGTCACGGCCCTGATCGAGGTCCGGGTCACGCCTCAGAGAGGCAAGGGCTTCGACGAGATCGCGGAAAGAATCTATAAGTATCCGGAAGTCACCAGTGTCTACCTGATCTCCGGAGGCTATGACCTGATGGTCACCCTGGAGGGAAAATCCCTCAAGGACGTATCCAGCTTCGTGACCAACAAGCTGTCTACTCTGGATACGGTCATTGCCACCACCACCCATTTCATTCTGAAGAAATACAAGGATCACGGAACCATTATGACCAGGCACCATGAAGACCAGAGGGAGATGATTACGCCGTGATGAATGAGAATGCAAACCATGTGCTTTCTGATACCTGTGTGGGCCTGAAGCCCTCGGGCATACGGAAATTTTTTGATATCGTCAGTGAAATGACGGACGCCATTTCCCTGGGCGTGGGCGAGCCGGACTTTGATACCCCCTGGCATATCCGGGACGAGGGCATCTATTCCCTGGAGAAGGGCCGTACCTTCTATACCTCCAATTCGGGCCTCAAGGAACTGAAGAAGGAAGTGGCCGCCTATATGAAAAGGTCCCAGAACCTTCGCTACGACTATAACAGTCAGATCTTTATCACCGTAGGCGGATCCGAAGCCATTGACCTTATGTTCCGGGCTATGATCAATCCCGGGGACCAGGTCCTGATCCCCACTCCCTGCTATGTATCCTACGATCCCTGCGCCCGCCTGGCGGGAGCAGAGCCCGTGATCGTGGAACTGAAGGAAGAGAATGAGTTCCGCCTGAAGGCGGAGGATCTGGAGAAGAAGATCACGGATAAGTCCAAGATCCTGGTCCTGCCCTTCCCCAATAACCCCACCGGGTCCATCATGACAAGAGAGGACCTGAGGCCTATCGCGGAGCTGTGCATCAAACACGACCTTTATGTCCTTTCGGATGAGATCTACGGAGAGCTGACCTACGAAGGCCGCCACGTATCCATCGCGTCCTTCCCGGGCATGCAGGAAAGGACCATCGTGGTCAACGGTTTCTCCAAGGCCTATGCCATGACCGGATGGCGTCTGGGCTATGCCTGCGGACCGGACTGGATCATCTCCCAGATGATCAAGATCCACCAGTTCGCCATCATGTGCGCTCCCACCACCAGCCAGTACGCCGCGGTGGAGGCTCTGCGCAACGGTGACGAGGATGTGCGCATGATGCGGGAGTCCTACAATGAGCGCCGCCGCTTTGTCCTGTATTCCCTGAAGAAGATGGGCCTGCCCTGCTTTGAGCCCAAGGGAGCCTTCTATGCCTTCCCCTGCATCAAAGAGTTCGGCATGACTTCGGATGAATTTGCCACAAGGCTTCTGCAGGAAGAAAAGGTGGCCATCGTTCCCGGCACTGCCTTCGGCGACTGCGGAGAAGGGTTCCTGCGGCTTTCCTATGCCTACTCCATAGACAACCTGAAAAAGGCCCTGGCCCGTCTGGAAAGATTCGTGACCAGGCTGAGAGCAAAGTGAACATCGTGCTGCACCAGCCGGAGATCGCCGGCAATACGGGAAACATAGGAAGGACCTGCAGGGCCACAGGCACCTCCCTGCATCTGATCGAGCCTCTGGGATTTAAGCTGACCCAGAGGGAACTCAGGCGCTCCGGCATGGACTACTGGGAGGAGCTAGACGTAAAGCGCTACATGAATTACGAAGAGTTCCTGGAGAAAACTCCCGGAGCCGTCATCTGGTATGCCACCACCAAGGCGGAAAAGACCTATGCCGACGTCTCCTTCGGGAAGAACGATTTTATCATGTTCGGAAAGGAAAGCGCAGGTATTCCCGAAGAGATCCTGGCGGTGAACAGAGAACGCTGCATCCGCATTCCCATGGATCCGGAGGCAAGGTCTCTCAACCTGTCCAATTCGGCAGCCATCATCCTTTACGAAGCCCTGAGACAGAACGGCTTCCCCGGATTGTTAAAGGAAGGGCATCTGCACAGACTGTCCTGGAAAGAATAAGATACGGATATGAGAAATCCTGCACTCCGGTGCAGGATTTCTTTATGTCTGCCCTTGCGCCCGTAAAAAACCGCCCCGTTCCGGAATCGTTTCCGAAACGAAGCGGTCTTTATTCTTCTTCCAGTTCATTATTTTTTTCGGACAGCCGCAGGGAGAATATAAACTCGCTTCCCACGCCCTCCGTGCTGATCAGGTTGATGTTTTCGTTATGGGCCCTTATGATCTCCCGAACGATGGAAAGGCCCAGGCCCGTGCCCTTTTTGTCCTTGCCTCTGGACAGGTCGCTCTTATAGAAGCGTTCCCAGATCATCTTCTGGTCGTCCTTGGGGATGCCGATCCCCTTGTCCTTGACGGAGACATAGACCTTGCTGCCCTTTTCGCTGGTTTCGATGGTGATCACCGAATCGTTCCTGCTGAACTTGATGGCGTTGTCGGTCAGGTTGTAGAGGACCTGCTGGATCTTTTCCTCGTCCGCGTTGACATAGAGGATCTCTCCGGAAAAGACCAGCTGGAAGGAGATGCCCTTACTGCGGCAGGTCTGTTCAAAGGAGGCGGCCACCCTGCGGATGGTCTGGTTGATGTCGAAATCGGTCCTGCGCAGCAGCATGCCCCGGGTATTGAGATTGTTGAGGGTCAGAAGGCCGTTGGTCAGCTTGGTCAGACGGTCTGTTTCGTTCAGGACCACCTGCAGATAGTGGCTGCTGCGCTCGGGAGGGATGGTGCCGTCCAGCATGGCCTCCAGAAAGCCCCGGATGGAGGTCAGGGGAGAACGGAAATCGTGGGAGACGTTGGCGATGAACTTCTTCTGGTCGTCCTCCGACCGGGCGATCTCGCTGGCCATGTAGGACAATGAGGCGGAAAGATATCCCATCTCGTCGTCGCTTTCCACGTTCAGCGGATAGTGCATGTTTCCGGCGGCATATTCCTCGGTGGCCCGGATGATCTTGCGAAGGGGCCGGTAGATGATCTCGGTAAAGAAGATCAGGATGATCAGGGAGAGAAGGAAGAGAATCAGAAGAATGATATAGGAAACATTCAGATAGGAATCCGCTTCTTCCGAGATCATCGACAGGGGGCAGTGGATGACCACGTAGCCCCGGGTCTTGTAGCCTCTGGTGATGGGCGCCAGAACGCTGAGATGGTCTTCCTCAAAGTGGGAAAAGAACTTACCCACCGTGTAGTAGCTTCCTCCCGTGACCGTGGGGTCAAAGCCCTCCACCACCACTTCCTCCTCCGGATCGGGCTCGTTGGCCGTGTTGATGACGATACGTCCCGAAGGGTTCATGATCCAGATCTCGCTCTGCAGATAGACGGATATGGCTTCCAGCTGTCTCTGGGCGCTTTCCAGGGAAATGTCCGTATTGTAAAGGTCCGAGGCATAGGTCTGGGCGATCTTGACGGCTTCCGAGTAAGTCTTGCGGGCCGTCCTGTGTCTTGCCGTTTCCGTCATGAGAGAGGAGCCGTAGCTGGAGATCATGACAAAACTGAGGATACCGAAGATCACATATGCGAGAATAAATTTCAGATAAACGGTTTTGCGCATGGATCAGCCTTTGAAGTCGAATTTGTAACCTACGCCCCAGATGGTGGAAATCTTCCAGCTCTTGTGATCCTTGATCTTTTCCCGGAGTCTCTTGATATGCACGTCGACGGTACGGGTATCTCCCGCATAGTCGTAGCCCCAGATCTGGTCCAGGAGCTGCTCCCTGGTAAAGACCCGATTAGGAGCGGCTGCCAGAAAGTATAAAAGCTCCAGTTCCTTGGGAGGCATATCGATGTGCTCTCCCATGTAGATGACGGAGTAGTTGGTAAGACTGATGGAAAGGTCCGGATAGGAAACGGATTTTTCGTCCTGTGCGGGCGCGGGCGCGGCAGCAGCCTTTTTCTGGTAGCGGCGCAGAACTGCCTTGACCCTGGCCACCAGCTCCTTGGAATCGAAGGGCTTTTCCATGTAGTCGTCGGCCCCCAGCTCCAGGCCCAGGACCTTGTCGAAGATCTCGCCCTTGGCGGAGAGCATGATGATGGGTATGTCGCTTTTAGAGCGGACCTCCCGGCATACCTGGTAGCCGTCGATGCCGGGCAGCATCAGATCTAAAAGGATCAGGTCCGGCTCATAGGAGGATACGGCCTTCAGGGCTTCCTCCCCGTCCGGGGCGATCTTTGTGTCGTAGCATTCCCTGTCCAGATAGAGACTGATCAGTTCCGCGATATTGCTGTCGTCGTCTACAATTAATATCTTCTGCTTTGCAGCCATAGTTACCTCTTTATTTTTTCAGCTGTACGATGGTGACGCCGGCATCCCCTTCGCCGAAGTCTCCGGACCGCCAGGATATGCCCTTCTGTTTCCGCAGATACTGCTGAACAGCGTTCCTCAGGGCACCGGTGCCTTTTCCGTGTACGATGCGGACGCTTTCCAGATGGGACATGCGGGCGTCGTCCAGGTACTTGTCCAGCTCCCGGATGGCTTCGTCGGTGGTCATGCCCAGAAGCATGATCTCGGGCTGGACGGAAACGGCCCTGTCCAGATTCATTTCGTGGGGCGTCTGGTACTGGGCGTTGGCAAAGGCCTTTTTCAGAGTGCTTCTGTGGCCCCGCTGCTCCGCAATGGTATTGCCGAAGGCGTCTTCATGGATCAGGATCAGATCGTCGATCCTGACCTGGGAATTCATGATGCCGCACTGGACTCTGACCTTTCCCTTTCTGGGAAGTTCCGTGACAGTGCCGGTCAGGCCCATGGAGATGACCCTGACCTTATCGCCTATGTGAAGGTCTTTTTCTGTCAGACGGCCCCTGAGCTGGGGAGTTTCCTCCCTCTGAAGCTTCTGGTTCTTTTTGGAGACGTCCTCCCGGAGGGAAGATCGGGTCTTTTCCATGGCTTTCATATCGCCGCCGGAACCATTCTTTCTCAGCTCGCTGATGGCCTGGTCCGCCGTATTTTTGGCTTCCTGCAGGATATCCCTGGCCTGTTCGTTGGCCTTCCTGAGGATCTTGTCCTTCTGCTTTTCCAGCTGCTGCTCCTTCTGGCGCAGGGCCATCTCCCGTTCTTCCATCTGGCGGCGGATCTTTTCCACCTGCTCCTGCTCCTCCTGGGCCTTTCTGCGCTTCTCCTCCAGTTCGCCCAGAAGCTCTTCGAAGTTCTGGGTCTCCTGGCTGAGCTGGCGGCGGGCGTCGTCTATGATATGCTCCGGCAGGCCCAGCTTTCTGGAAATGGCAAAGGCATTGCTTCGGCCGGCCACGCCCACGATCAGCTTATAGGTGGGCTGCAGGGTCTCCACGTTGAACTCGCAGCTGGCGTTGGTAACGCCCTCTGTCCTGAGGGCATAGACCTTGAGCTCGCTGTAGTGGGTGGTGGCCAGGGTGGTGATATGGCGCTTATGAAGATAATTCAGGATGGAAATGGCCAGGGCGGCTCCCTCGGTAGGATCCGTTCCGGCGCCCAGTTCATCGAAGAGACAGAGGCAGGTTCCGTCGCACTTTTCCAGGATATCCACGGTGGTGGTCATATGGGCGGAGAAGGTGGACAGGTTCTGCTCTATGCTCTGCTCGTCGCCGATATCCGCGAAGATCTCGGAAAAGACGGAAAGCTCGCTCCTGTCTCCGGCGGGGATATGGAGGCCGGACATGCCCATGAGCTCGAAAAGGCCCACGGTCTTTAAGGTAACGGTCTTGCCGCCCGTATTGGGGCCCGTGATCACCACCATGTCGTAGGTCTCGCCCAGGGATACGTTGATGGGGACCACCTTCTTCTTGTCGATCAGGGGATGGCGGCCGGAGAGGATGTTGATATAGTGGCGCTCGTTGAAGACGGGCCTGGTGGCGTTCTGATCCAGGGCCAGCTTTGCCCTGGCAAAGATGAAATCCAGCTCGGTCATGTTGACGGCATTGTCTTTCAGCTCCATCAGGTGGTCGCCGGCCATGGCGGACAGCTCTGCCAGGATCCTTTCCTCTTCCTTCTTTTCGGCGATCAGAAGCTCTCTCAGCTCATTGTTCAGGTTGACGATGGCCGTGGGCTCTATAAAGAGGGTGGATCCACTGGAGGACTGGTCATGGACGATGCCGGGCACCTGGCCCTTGTAATCCGACCGGACGGGAATGCAGTAGCGGTCTCCCCGCATGGTATAGACGCTGTCCTGAAGGAAATTTGCGTAGGTCACGTTGATCATCTTGTTGAGGGCAGCATGAATACGGCCGTTGATCCCGCCCATTTCGCGGCGGATCCGGCGCAGTTCGGAGCTGGCCTCGTCGGCGATCTCTTCTTCCGAGAGGATGCAGCGGTATATGGAGGATACCAGGGAGGGAATGGGACAAAGACAGTCGAAAAGATCATAGAGAACGTTGCTCTCTTCCGCTTCCCGGGCCGCCTTTGCGTCCTCGGCGGCGTTCTGCTTCCAGGTCTCTCTGTCGGAGGATCTGCGGGCCTGGGGAATGGCCGTTGCGGCCTCCTTTGCCTTCAGGCCGTAGTCCCGGACTCTGCCCACGTTGTCCAGAAAGGACGCGATATGGAGAAGCTCCGCCGCGGCCAGAGAGGAACCGATGGACAGGGCTCCGAAGGTATATCCGAAATCCCGGTTGCTGCCGAAGGAGATGGAACTCTGACGGAATATATAAGACAGAGCCTCCTCGGTCTCTGCCTGTGCACGGTCTATGTCAGATAAGAATTCCATCGGCTGCAGGGCTCTGCACCTGGCTTTTCCGGGAGCGGAATCCGCATGTTCTGTCAGCTGGCTGATAATTTTGTCAAATTCAACGACACGTAATACTTTTTCATTCATGGTCTAAGTATAGCATAGAAAAATAACAGTGCAAAAGGTATACTGAGTATAACTTGCCGCCCGGCGGCATCAAGGAGAAGGTAAGGAATGGAAGAACAGGAAAACAAAAATCTGCAGGAAAACAGCTCCACGGCCCAGCAGATCTCGGACTTTATGCAGGAACAGATCAAGCAGAGGTCCTTATCCTCCCGGAAAATGACAAGACGTTTTTTCCAGACGGTGGGCCTGGCCCTGGTATTCGGCCTGGTGGCCTGCTTGATCTTTGTGCTGCTGCAGCCGGTCATAACAAGGGTGCTTTTCCCTCAGGAATCTGCCGTAAGCTTTCCGGAGGAAGCGGTGGATGAGATCACCCCTGAGGATCTGATCGCCAGCGAGCAGGAAAAGGAAGAGGTGGAAGCTTCCCAGACTGCGGAACAGATCCACGACCAGGTCAAAGCCCTGCTGGAGGAATATCCTCTGACCCTGGACCAGTACAGCCAGGTCTATGACTCCCTCTATGATCTGACGAAGACATACAGCGATTCCGTAGTGACCATTTCCGCCATTTCCTCCGATCAGAACATGTGGGGAGATACGGTGGAAAACCAGTCCAGCTGCGCCGGGGTCTTTCTGGCGGAAACCGGGGACGAACTTCTGGCAGCGGCCTTTATGCCCTCCTCAGAGAGCGGCGTGGAATACAGGATCACGCTAAGGGACGGATCCTCTGCCCAGGCCAGGATCCGGGAGACCGACGCCATTACGGGGCTGGGCATCCTGGAAGTAAGCAAGAATGATTTTTCAAAGGAGACCCTGGAGAAAGCGCATCCTCTGGAACTGGGATCCTCCGCCGGGGCCGAGGGGGAACCGGTCATTGCCATAGGATCGGTCACGGGACAGACCGGGTCTTTCGGATACGGCGTCATAAGGGGCCGGCAGATCATGAATCTGGCGGATTCCGAATACAGTCTGCTGACGACGGATATCTACGGGAGCAGCGCATCTTCCGGCGTTCTGGTCTCTCTGGAAGGAAAGGTCATAGGCCTGATCGATATGAATCACAGGATCAAGGATATGCCCAACATGATCTGCGGCGTGGGCGTGACGGAGCTGCGGGGCCTGATCACCAAGCTTTCCAACTCCCGTCAGAAGGCCTACCTGGGGATCCACGGCAGCACCATCACGGAGGAGATCAGCAAAGCCCAGGATCTGCCGGTGGGGCTTTACGTGACAGAGGTGGATATGGATTCTCCTGCCATGGCGGCAGGACTTGCCAGCGGTGATATACTGGTACAGGCAGGAGAGACGCCGGTCGGGAGCTACAGAGACCTGATCAATGTGCTCATGGTTTCCGAGCCGGAGGATACGGTCCGGCTGAAGCTGAGACGGTCCAACAACGGCAGCTGGAACGAGATGCAGGTCACAGTGACTCTGTCTGTTTCCGGAAAATAAAGCGGATCCGGGCAGCGGCATTCCCGGAAGAAAAAACAAAACATGAAAAGAAGGAAAGACATAAGATGCGGTATATTCAGGAACTGAGAGAAGGAAGCAGCGTCAACGACATTTATCTGTGCAGAAAAAAGCAGTCCTTGACCACAAAGAACGGCAAGAACTACGATTCTCTGATGCTGCAGGACAAGACAGGATCCATCGACGCCAAGGTCTGGGACCCCAACAGCGGCGGGATCGCGGAATTTGACGAACTGGACTACATTCACGTCATGGGGGACGTAACCTCCTTCCAGGGGCGTCTGCAGCTGAATGTGCGGCGGATCATGCGGGTCAGGGAAGGGGATTATAATCCCGCCGACTATCTGCCTGTCTCTTCCCGGGATATAGACGAGATGTATAAAGAGCTTCTGAAGCTGGCGGAGTCTGTGAAAAATCCCTATCTCCATGAGCTTCTGCAGAAGTTCTTTGTGACGGACGAGCGCTTTTCGGGAAACTTCAAAGCATCCTCCGCGGCCAAAAGCATTCATCACGGTTTTGTAGGCGGCCTTCTGGAGCATACCCTGGGTGTCGCCAATCTGTGCAATTATCTGGCAAAGGCCTATCCCTTCCTCAACAGGGATCTCCTGATCACCGTAGCCCTTCTGCACGATGTGGGAAAGACCATCGAGCTGTCCAGGTTCCCCAAAAACGACTATACCGACGAAGGCCAGCTGATCGGCCACATCGTGATCGGGGTGGAGATGATCGACGCCAGGATCCGGGAGATCCAGGGATTCCCTGCCCTTCTGGCGGGAGAAGTCAGGCACTGTATCCTGGCCCACCACGGGGAATTTGAGTACGGCTCTCCCAAAAAGCCCGCCCTGGCAGAAGCTGCCGCTCTGAATTTCGCGGACAATACCGACGCCAAGCTGGAGATTTTCAAGGAACTCCTGGCAGGGACCACGGACAGCGGATGGCTGGGTTATCAGGGCCTTCTGGAGTCCAATATCAGAAAGACCATCGTATAAGCGGAAAAACAAAAAGGAATATCAGCTGTCCCTGCCGCCTGCCCGGAGGCAGGGACATTTGTTATATGCACAAAAAGAAACAATGGAAAGAGGGAATACGTTGAAAAAGCATTCGCAGGCGCCCTATCAGAAAAATGAGACCGTCACCCTGACCATTACGGGACTTGGCAGCAGCGGGGAGGGCATAGGCCGTCTTCCTGCCGCAGGGGAAGCGCAGTCAGAAGAAAAAGGAGGTTATACCGTCTTTGTGAAAGACGCCGTCACAGGGGACAGGGTCCGGGCCTCCATTATGAAAGCCGGAAAAACATACGCCTTTGCAAGGCTGCAGGAGATCATCGAGCCCTCTCCCGACAGAATTGCTTCCAGATGTTCCATTGCCAGAAGCTGCGGCGGGTGTCAGATCCAGATGATGGACTACAGGGCCCAGCTGGAATACAAAAGGAATAAAGTCAGGGAAGACCTGATCCGGATCGGCGGCTTTTCGCCGGACCTGATCGACGGCATTCTTTATCCCGCCATCGGCATGGACGGACCGGGGGAGGAGCCCTGGCGCTACCGCAATAAGGAGCAGGTCCCGGTGGGATATGACAGAGAAGGAAGGATCGCATTCGGTTTTTATGCAGGAAGGACCCATGCCATCGTTCCCATGAAGGACTGCCTGATCGGCAGGGAGGGGAACACCCTGATCCTGGACACGGTCAGAGAATGGATGGAGAAAAACAGTGTAAAGCCCTACGACGAAACATCCGGAAAGGGATGCGTCCGTCATGTCCTGATCAGGGACGGCAGGCACTCCGGCCAGATCATGGTCTGTATTGTGGCCAACGCGGATTCAATGCCGGAAGAGAAGGAGCTTGCAGGGGCCCTGGCAAAGATCCCCGGGGTGGCATCCGTTTCTCTCAATACCAATAAAGAAAGGACCAATGTGATCCTGGGACGGAAGGTCAGGACAATCTGGGGAAAAGATGCCATCGAAGATTCTCTGTATGTTCAGAAGGTAAATTATCCGGAAGATGGAGAAGACGGGGAGGGAAGAAAGGGGCCTGTCTTTACCGGAACGGATGAAAGTGTCCGCTTCGGCATTTCTCCCCTGTCCTTCTATCAGGTCAATCCCCGGCAGACCGAAAAACTCTACAGCACCGTTCTGCACTTTGCTGGTCTGACGGGAAAGGAAGTCATCTGGGATCTTTACTGCGGTGTTGGTACCATCTCTCTTTTCATGGCCAGATCCGCAGGAAAAGTCTACGGGGTAGAGATCATTCCTGCTGCCATTGAGGATGCCAGAAAGAATGCCGAAAGAAACGGCATTGACAATGCGGAGTTTTTTACGGGAAAAGCGGAGGAAGTCCTTCCGGCCTATGTGGAAGATCAGGAAAATAAGGGTAAATTAGGAAAGGTGGATCTGATCGTGGTGGATCCGCCCCGCAAGGGATGCGACAGCAAATGCCTGGAGACCATCCTGAAAATCGGACCGGAAAAGGTCATTTACGTTTCCTGTGATCCGGCAACCCTTGCCAGGGATCTGAAGATCCTTGCAGAGGGAGGCTACTGTCTTAAGAGGGTCCAGCCCTGCGATATGTTCCCTCATACGAGTCATGTGGAGACGGTATGTCTTTTGTCCAAACTTTCCGAGGCAAAGAATCACATCAGCGTGAAGGTCGAGATGGATGAGATGGATGTGAGTGCTGCCGAGAGTAAAGCGACCTATCAGGAGATCCAGGGATGGGTGCAGGAGAAGTATGGCTTCCATGTGACGAATCTGAATATCGCTCAGGTAAAGCGGAAACATGGGATCATAGAGCGGGAGAATTATAATAAGGCGAAATCGCCGGATACCCGGCAGCCTGGATGCCCGGAGGAGAAAGAGAGAGCTATTGAGGAAGCGATGAGGTACTTTCAGATGATATCCTCGTGAACTTGACTGTTCCGTTCCGGCTACTGACGGATTGTCCGGATCGTCACGGAAAATCGTTGCTTTTGTGCCCTTTTCATGCTACATTATATCCCGTTTTCAACAGTTTGATATTAATAAAAGAGCCAAGAATGCCCGTAAATACTGGGGTCTTGGCTCTTTTTCCGTCATGATGAGTGTTGTATGTGAAGATTATTTCAATATTTTTTTTATCATCCGATTAAGATCCTTGGGTCTGTAATGAGCATTGTCAAGAACAAGGCCTGTCAGGCTTGTGAGAGCATCCAGAGCTTTGCTTCCGTTATAGAGAGCCATATATTCCATGTCATGTACATTGACAACATTCATGTTCTTCAGTGTAGTGATCAGGTTCTCTGGTGTGACATGTGTATTCTGGTCATTCAACCTGCACTCTAACAGGCGGTAGACCAGAAGAGCAGTATAACAGGTCAGGAAGTGTGCCTTTATCCTTCTGCCCGCCCAGTGGCCTACGGGACGTCCGCAGAAGTTTGTTTTCATGATCCTGAAGCAGTCTTCAATGAGATATCGCTTCTTAGCCACTTCAAGAATGTCTTTTGCCGGATCATTCAGATTGGTTGCAACGGCGTAATAACCATCATATTTTTCTTCTTCTGCGATCTTTTCTTCGTCAAGGACATATTCTACAACTGCTTTTTCTCCGGATTTTGTCCTTGCCGTACGCTTCATAAAGCGCCGGACATCATTAGGACCTTTTTTGATCTCTTCCGGATCCTTTAAAGACAGGAGTTTCTTTGCCCTTTCAATCTGACGGTTGCGGATAAACCGCTGATATTCCATCATTTTTCGTGAAAAAGTAATGATGATTCTCTGTTTGAGGATTCCTTTGGACTTGACCTGGCACGTTTTCCCGTTCTTCAGGAGCTTTTCTTCATATAATCCCAGATCTATGGCTTTATCAGCACTGATCACTTTATAGACCAGATCGTTATAAAGGCCCAGATTCTTCTCGTCAAAGCGGTCAAAGTCCTTCATTTCAGATATAGTCATGGGCGCGTCATCTGAGAGCTTCTTGTATCCACAGTCATTGAAGACGGCCTGCTTGAGGACATCGCTCATTTTCTTTATAGACTGAGTTACGATGAACGCCCTTCCCCCAAGGCTGTTGAACTTTCTTATGTTATAGGAGCCGAGGCCGGCATCAGCGCAGTAAATGAACTTCGCTCCGTCCAGCATTTTCAGGACTTCTTTTTCCAGGGGGATTGCGGTGAGCTGTTCACTGGTATTTCCGGGATGGAGGCACATGGTGATTGGAATCCCGCGGCGGTCCATCAAAAGCCCCATTTCCACAATGGGATTTGGCCGGTGCTCCTTGCTTACACCGTACTTGCGGAGCCCGGGCATGATCTCGCCCGTCACCTCGTCCACGACTTCTTCATCCTCCTGCTCACATTCAAAATAGAAGTTGGTGCAGTCATAATACATCACGGACGGGTCCCTTTTGACGACATTATTACTGGCTTTATACAGCCATATAAGGTATTCGCTGCAGTTTTCCTCCAGGATATCCATAAACCGAAGGATATGCTGGTATCCGAAAGAAGGCTGCTCATAGTATGTTCCCAGTTCGTCCCAGGTGGCATGTTTGGACTTGGGATCCAGTATCCTGGCATAAACAAGGAAACGGAATATGGTATAGCAGTCAAAAGTGATCTTTCTGTCTGCGGTCTTCTCTTTGAAAAACTGTTTCAGAAGAAGTTCTTTCATCACTTCCTGCAGAAAAAAGTATCCGATGTTCAGCGAGTTCGACGAAGAAGCCTCTTCATCAGTATGTCTGACCTTCTCGTTGAAGTTGATGGACACATCATAGCTGACTTTTCCTACCCGGTATTCCTCATTCATCTTCTCGATCTCTTTCCGAACATAGGATAGAGGATCATTGGTGATCTTAAGGAGTTCAGAGTGTTTGCCAAAGTTTTTTATATTCTTCGTTGTAGTTTTCTTTCCGATACGTATACCCTGCTGCGCATAATAAGTCGGGTCAGCAAGGCGCTTGTCGTAGTAGAGTTTCATGATAATTCACCTCTCTCTTAGGAACTGTCACAAAATAAATTGAACATATTGTAACGAAATAGCTATCTTATTTTGTGACAATGTGATATACTGTCTGTAGCACAAAATCTC
>CAMOGQ010000071.1 GCA_946614165.1 uncultured Lachnospiraceae bacterium | reverse complement strand
ACCGAAATAGTCAGATTTCGGTTCCTCAAACTACCCGTAAAAATAAACTACACCCTTTCCGTCTCCTCCAGCAGCCTGATCCATTTCCTCTGTCTGTGTGCATAGAACATGTCTGCCCAGAGCCAGACAAAGACCGTCTTCCATCCTGCATGGATCTCCACCCGGTCTGTATATTCCGTATGGCTCTCATCCACTTCCGAGAGCGTGATGTCATGGTTCCACACGGGCACATGCCGGTTTCCTTCCCTGCTGCTGATCCCGCCCGGTCCGAAGCGGACGATATGGATCGTATGGATGCCGAAGGGAATGACGCCCATCAGTCTGAGCCTCCAGGAGCAGGTGCTTCCATCTTCCCATAGGCCGCTCTCCTTCCCCGCAGGCTCAAAGGAGGCATAGGGCGCCGCGACCAGCCGCAGGGTCTCCGGTCTTCGTATCTTTTCATATACCGTCTCCAGCGATGCCGGAAACAGGGAAGTCTTTTTCACGATCATGGATATCCCGCTCCTCTGCTTTTTTCCGGAGCCATAACGCTCTGCTCCTATCTGGCGTCCGGGCTCCTTACAAAACCGATTTCTGCAGCCCTTTCCCTGCTCATCAGGTGGAAATTGCATTCGTCGTCCCCGTATCCCAGGGTCTTTGTCCGGTCCAGGACCGCGCCCTGCATTTCGAAGGTGTAATAGTCCATCATGCACAGATATTTTGTGATCTCCCCGCAGCCTTCCCGGGCGGTCAGCTTGCAGATGCCGCACTGTTTATGGGTGATGTAATATTCCTCCCTGCCGGGAACAGTTTCAAAGTAGTAGTACCAGTTCATGGGATAGTCCCCGATATGGTCCCTTGACCACCTGGCCTGCCTGGTCCGGGTCTCGATCTCCTTTTTTGTAAAAGCGCTCTTTCCCTTTTTGGCCATCACCATCAGAGGGCAGAAGGATGCCGCACGGACCAGGCCCTTCAGCTTTTCTTCGTCCATCCTTCCGTCCGCCTCCTTATACAGGGCAATCAGAAAGGCTCCCGCATACATGGTCATCACGAACATGTTGTCCTTCATGCTCCCGATGCCGGGGGTCCTTTCCACGATGGCCCGGTACTCCTTCAGCACCCGTTTCTTATAGGATGCCATGTCCGTTTCCGGCATCTCTTTGCCGACATAGTCAAATGCTGTTTTTGCAAAGGCGAATTTAATGAATGCGCCCATGATCCCATACTTCATTCCGCTTCTCCCTTTGCCTTCTGCGCAGTGCTCCGTCTGTATTTTTCGTAAAGTAATACGCCTGTACTGCGCAGAGGACCGGATACAGGACCAGGCGGAGGGCCTGGTTCTTACTGTTCCAGCCCCTGTCCTTCCATCCCGCGCATCCCCTGGTCTCGGGATAGCAGCGCTGATAGTAGTCCGTGCTCATGCACAGGACCTGGTCCAGGCAGGCGATGTCAAATGCCTTGACCACAAGCAGGAAGGTAACAAGGCGCTTATATGCTTCCCCGAAAGGCAGCTTTTCCTTCCGGATCTCCTCTTTCATCTTTCCGAAGGCCCAGACTATATAGGCTCCTGCCCGGAACAGGAGCAGGTGGCAGAGGATCCTTCCGGGAAGAGGCGGGGACGGATGATCCTTTCCCGCCTCATAAACGTCCTTTGGAAGAAAGCGCAGCACCAGGCGGGGAGAAGCCAGGTGCGGAGCGGCCAGGACAAGTTCCAGCATGATCAGGCAGAGCCCCAGAGAGAGTCTGACAGCTTTCTTCATAAATGCCTCCTTTCCTTCCCGGCGGACCGCCTATTTTCTGCCGATGAGAAGGGCAGAGCCCGAAAGCCCCATCCATATGGCTTCCCTCTTTCCGATCCACTTTCCGTCTGCCGTATCGATCAGGTCCGCCTTCTCATATCCCATCTCCTTCAGCTTTTTTATAAAGGCCTGCATATCTCCGTATTTCCCTCTGGAGAAGATGTCATGGATGGCAAAGGTGCCGCCCTTTTTCAGCGTCCGCAGGGTCTCCAGCAGGATCTTCTGCCGGTCTTTTGAAGGAATATTGTGGTATACGTAGTTGCTGACCACGGCGTCAAAGGTCTCGTCCTCAAAATCCAGATGCAGGGCATCTCCCTGGAGGAAGCTGACATTCAGAACGCCTTCCGCCAGGGCGTTATTTTCGCAGAGGGCTCTGCTGAAGGATGCGTATTCTTTCCCCCAGCGGTCGATCCCGGTCACCCTGGCATGGGGATTTTTCTTTGCCACCGCAATGGCCAGGGCCCCGCTGCCGCAGCCTACGTCCAGGCAGGTGCCGCCTTCCGGAAGGTCCACGTATTCTGCAATGCCCTCGATGATCTGCCTGGACATCTGCCTCTTCCCGTTATAATCAAAGGCCCGGTACATAAGACAGGACCAGACGGACATACCTGTAAAGAGAACGCCGGACGCTGCGGCACCTGCCGTCAGCGCCTGCTTTCCCTTTCCCTCAGGCATCAGGCTGTGCAGTGCCCCTGCCGCTGTCCACGATCCTGCGGCCGCACCTATGAAAGTAGCCGCCATCCCCTTTGGCATCCAGTTCTTATAATCCGCCTGCATCATAAATTCCTCCCTGAAAAAGACCGGGCAGGTCCGAAGCCGGCCGGATCCTGCCCGGTAAATTAACATTCCATAGTTAGATATTTCTAACTAACAGTAATATATGACTAACCACGGTCAATTTCAATACCTTTCTGCATCAAAGAAGGCTCCCGGCCGGCGGATCATCACCGCTGACGGAAGCCTTCCGGCTGCAGGACCTTTCAGCCTGCCCTGTATATTCTTTCTTTTTTCTGAACTGTCCGCGCCGGCATCTGTTCACGCTCCTGATGAAATCTTCTTTTTCTTTCATGCAGGCCCTCTCAGTCTTTCACTGCCGTCCTTTCTTTTTCAGACGGATGCAGAAATCACATTTTTCCCCTCCGGTGCCCAGGGTCGTATGACGGATGAATTCCAGCCCCGGTATATGGCCGTAGGTATATTCGTCGTTGATGCAGAAGATCTTTGTCAGTTCCGGCGTTCCCAGCTCCTCAAAATACCTCCTGTAAGGACACTGCACGATGTCCATGCGGTATTCGCCCTTCTTCCGGGGATAGAAAACATTCCGGAATCCGGCGGCCTCTCCGAAGACCTTCCTGCTGACCGGATTCCAAATCTTCACAAAAAAAGGCAGAAATCCCGGGATCTTTGCCATCTTCCCCAGAACGGCCCCCATTTTCCGTGATTTTTCCCAGGAGACCTCCGAGATGGCTCTGTATCCGGGCAGGGGATCTTTCAGGATCTCTTTTGAGGCCAGCTGGATCGCTGCCGCAGGAAAGATATATCCCGCATGGAATCTCTGGCCTTTGGGAAGGTCCCCATACCTCTCTTCCGTTTCTTTCAGTATTTTCCCGGCACGGTTCCAGATTCTGCCTGCTTCCTTTTCGCCGGCCAGGGCGGCCAGCCGTTTTCTGATTTCCTTATGTCTGTTCAGATCCATCATGCGCTTTCCCTTTCCCAGGCCGCTTTCCGCTCTCGCCGCGGCGCAGCCTGTAATCGCAGGCCTTTGCCCCTTCCGATACCGCAGTGCTTCTTTCATAACGGATATGGCAGAAGCCCTTCATATAGACCTTATCCATACGGCAGATGCAAAGGACCGCCTTCTCCGCTCCCAGCTCCTTTGCCAGCTCGTGATAGGGGCAGGAAAGAATATCGACGCCGTACATATCAGGAGGCCTTGAAACGATCCTCCGCTTATAGCCCAGATCTTCGCTGCTCATCCTGTCCATGATCCCTTCCATGTTCCTCCAGATCAGAGAGCTGACGCCGGGGAGTCTGGTGAGTGCGTGGGCGATCCCGGCAAAGAACTTTCCCGTTTCATCCCCGTATTCGCCAAGGAGCCTCTCCGCGTCCCCCCGGTCCATGACCAGATAAAGTGCCGCCGCAGGCAGCACCATGCGTCCCCTGTGGGCCTTCAGATCCGGCCTTCGGGCCAGAAGGCGGCTGTATTCCTCTCCTGCGGCCCTCCAGATCTCTTCGGCCCCGGCCCTGCCGTATTCTGCCCTGAGCTTTCCCCTGAATTTTATATAAAATAATTGCCGGTCGAGAGGATTCATTTTCTGCCGCCTTGAACTGAAAACTATTACGTGATACATTGTTAGTAATATCTAACTTCTATAAACCATTTTAATCCTTCCCAAGGCATAGTCAAGCCCGGCTTGTCGGGGCCCGGGTTGACAGCACACACCGGCGGAGATACAGTAGATGCATCAGATCACTTTATGAACGGGAGCTTGTCATGTTTGAAAAGAAAATCGAGATTTTCAAGAAAAAAGACAGGGCAGCCTGGACGGAGATCCGGGATCTTCTGAAAAAGGAAGGCGTTGCCGGCATAAGCGCAGGCCACTATCTGCAGGAATCCGTGATGGCAGGGGGCTGCGGAGCCAAGCTGGATCCCAGGGATTTCGGCAGAAACGGGAAGATCGACAGAGATATCTACTATATCCGCGTCAGGGCAGCCGACGCAGACCGGGTCAGGGAGATCCTCAGAAAAAACGGGATCACAGCCGGCATCGACGAGGATCTGATGACGGACGCCGCCCTGAAAAAACGCCATTCCTATATCTGAAGGGTCATTTCCTGCAGAGTCATCCGGATCAGGTCCTGCGCCGCGTCTGCGATGCGGTTCAGCTTCCTTATGCGTACATATTCCTTCCCGTAGATCTGCTGCACGTTTTCCAGATGTGAGACAGATCCGAAGAAGACCGCGGCAGTGCGGATCCCGGCTTTCCGGAGATCATGCACTGCTTTTTCTGTATCCGAGACCGCAGTGACGCCCTCGTATTCCTTCAGGGCCCTGCCGGAAGGATCCATAAGCGCCGGCATATCGTCATTGGGGCAGGCATCCGTTAAAACGATCAGAAGCTGCTCCTTCTCTCCTCTTTCCGCGTCAAGCAGAGACAGGAGCGCCCGAAAGGCAAGTCCGTCCCGGTTCCAGCCGCCGGAGAAAAACCGTAAGATCCTGTCACAGGTCTTCTCCTTTGTACTTTTCAGACTTTCCAGGACGGTAATGCCCCGGATGGTCCGGAAAGTCAGGACCCGGACCGGGATATGGATCTTTTCCAGGCTCTCTGCCATGATATACGCCTCGGAGGCTATGATCTCCTGCACATTCATTCTGGACATGGAAGCGTCCAGAAGCAGGGTGACCTCCGCGTTTCTTTCTGTCAGCGCCCCTTCCCGGTAAAAAACAGACGGATCCCGGAATACCTTAAGGCGGTAGGCCTTTTCCGGAATCAGGCTGCCCGACCGGCCCCTTTCCGGCATCCTGCGGAAATATTCCGCAAAAAGCAGATCCAGCCGGGCAGAAAGCTCCCGGATGCTCTCATGGATCAGGAGGGCGTTGTCCGACACGAAGCGGCGGTTCGCCTTTTCCTGGTCTGCGGCCCGCTTCAAGATCCCGGAAAGCTCTCCGAAGGCTCCCCTGCCCTGTTCCTTCCTTACCCCGTCGGTGACATGCAGTCTGCAGGCAACATGAAGATCCCGGCAGCAGTCCGCCTCCAGGGCCGTCATCTCCCGCTCCGGAAGGGAAGGCTCTCCGAAGGCCGCCCGCACAAAGTCCAGATCCTCTCCCGAGGGCAGGCGGACTCTCCGGTTCAGCGTGTGGCCCAGGCGGACATTGGTATCCAGATCGCCTCTCCCGTCGCCGGTCCTTAAAAAAAGCCTCTGTCTGGGGGCCTTCCAGGGAAGCCCGGGCAGGGAAAGACCGGATAAGATGCCTTTTCTTTCTCCCCCTTCCTTCAGCCGGGATATGTCTGTACGGAAAAAATCCAGGAGGATCCCCGTCATCTCCCTGACGGCGCCCTCCGCGTCCAGACTGCCGGAAAAAAGGAGTCTCCCGGCCAGGGCAAGGCTCCGCTTACCAGTGTGACAGAAGCGGCCCAGGACCTCTGACCAGCGGATCATCTGCTGTTCATACACGGTCATGCTCTGCATCTCCATCTGCTGGCGGGACATATCTGCGGAAGACTGAAACCAGGCTTCTGCCTTTTCCCTGCGCAGCTTTTCCAGGACCGGGCGCTCGCCGATCTCCTTCTCGTATACGCAGTTCTCAAGGCCCAGCCAGAAAAGGTCGTCAAATTCTTCCGCGCTCCTGCTGGCGGAATAACGTTTTATGAATTCCTGGATCGCTTCCATATCCAGCCACTTATAGGCCAGCCCGATCACCAGGTTGTAGTACATATCCGGACTGCCGTCCGGTGAAAAGGCCAGAAAGGAAGGTTCGAAATCGTACCTTCCCGCAGCGTTCCATATGTAATTCCTGGCTCTCCGCTCATTCCCCGAATACTGTCTTTTGATCATGCTCTGTCTGCCTCTTGATCATCCCGCGAAAACAACGCTCCTGTCCAGATCGGCCGGGATCCTGCTGCCTATGCAGTCCCGGATCAGGGTCTGCTCATAACGGTCAAAGGTCTTGCTGACAATGGTCAGTTCCAGTGCCTGCCCGGAGCTGAGTCCCTGGCGGATCAGGTCCAGGGCGTCCAGCATGCCTCTCATATCCACTGCCCTGTCCGAGATCTCCGACTTTTCCGCCTTTCTGGCAAGCTCTCCGAAAAGCTTTACGAACTGGCCTGCTATCCTTTCGCTGATATCCGGGAAGTTCCTTTTCAGCAGGCGGAGCATGTTCTCCTCCGTGATCTGAGGCATGGTAATAATGGCAAAGCGGGAGCTCAGAGCCTCATTCAGGTCCCGGGTCCCGGCGTAGCCGTAGTTCATGGTGGCGATGAAGCGGGCCGCCCTGTCTACCCGGATCAGATCATAGCCCGGCACGTCAATGATCCTCCGGTGGTCCAGTGCCGCATGAAGGACGGCCAGAGACTCGTTCCTGGCCATGTTGATCTCGTCCAGGATGCAGAATCCGCCTTTTTCCGCGCTCATGCATACCGGTCCCTTCCGGAAGGACACTTTTTCTCCGTCGAAGGTGTCGGTGCCGATCAGGCCCGCGGCGTCCGTCCCTATGTGGAAGGATACATTCCATACGGGACGTCCGAAAAGGGCGGCCAGGTTCTCGCACAGAAGGTTTTTGCCTGTAGCCTTGGGTCCTGCCAGAAGCAGATTCCTTCCCGATAGAAGAACAGCGATGGCTTCCTCCCAGACGGTCTTTCCGTAGTAGAGGCCGGATACCTTCGGGATCCTGTCCGCAAAGGCAGGATCTGCCGGATAGGCTTTCCGGAATCTTTCGGCTCCTGCCAGCAGTTCTTTGTCAACACCTTCTTTTTCCAGTAACTCAGTCAGTTCTGCCATACTCTTTCTCCTACTCTTACCAGGAAAGTTCATCCATATATCCGCACTCCATAAAAAGAGGCTTGACCGCCGCCACTTCGTCATGCTCCTCTTTTGAGACGCTGACGGAAGCGTTAAGGGCCCTGAGGTCTTCCTTGACTGCCTCCAGGGCTTCTTCCCTGCTCCCGGCCCTGCCCGACTTAAGGACTCTCAGCATCCGCCGGATCACCACGGGATCCGCATACTGGGCGGGGAGGAAGAAATCCTCCTTTGCCGAAAGGCTCTCCCTGGCAGAGCGGACCGCCTCAGTCCAGGCAGCTCCTGCGGCAGAGGGCCTGTCCGCCCCCAGGGGCAGGATCCGGGACGATGCCGCATAGAAAAGAAATGCGGCTCCGAACAGGATGCCCCAGAGTCCATAGTCTCTTCCGGAAAAGAGATTATAAAGCCCCCAGAAAGCCCCTGCAGCCCCCGTCAGGGCGATGGTTCCCATGACCGCCCGGGAAGATGCCGGGATATGATCGATCCTTCGTTTCTCCCGGACAGTCCTTCTGAGCCTCTCCCATATCTCCGGGTGCTCTTCCAGAAAGGCCAGATCCGCCTCCAGGGATCTTACTGCTGCATCTGCAGAAGCAGAAAGGACCTTTTTCTCCCTTTCTTTTTCCTCCCTGGCCCAGGCCTCCATCCTTTCCTGCCCCTCTTTTGTATACAGATGGATCTCCGGATGGTTTTCCCCAATCCACCGCATCAGGGAATCCACGTCCTCTTCCGACCTGAAACTGCACTGGCGGGACCTTTTATCCTTCAGTTCCACCACCAGATAGGGGACCGCCGCAAAGAGGCCCCGGCCCGAAAATCCTCCCGCGCTCATGGCGATCCGCTTGTAGATGCGCTCTATGTCCTCATAGCATACGTAGAGTCTGCGGTCCAGGAAAAAGGTGTTGAGATACAATGCCCTTCTGCCCAGGCCGCAGGGGCCTGCCTTGATACATGTTTTCCTGTCGTTTTTCAGTTCCTTTTCCGTAAGTTCTGTCTTTCCAAACTTCTGAGGAAGCATACTCTGTCCTTTCCGCCCGGTCCGGGTCCCCGGAAAGATCCGCCGGCAGTCCTGCCTGCGGTCCGGGGCGCCTTTGAGATAAAAAGGGGCGGAGAATCTCTCCGCCCCGAAACATGTCTTAATACGCTTTGTTATGCAGCTTTTGCCTTCTTTGCGCTTTTCAGGAAGATCGCCAGGAAGAGGACTGCTGCAATGATGCCGGCCGGATAGGCCACCATGGTATTGTTCTTCAGTGCCGGGATCATGCCCAGACATTCCGGTGCCATGAAGAAATAGGTAATGGATACAGCGCTCATAAATACTGCCGGGACTGCGCAGATCAGGTAATTCTTTCCTTCCTTTGCCAGGTACATGGCACCTGCCCAGAGGACGATCATAGCCAGGGTCTGGTTGGTCCAGCTGAAGTATCTCCAGATGACAGTGTAGCTCAGAAAGCCCAGGGTATTGCCGAATCCCAGGAATGCACCGATGCCCAGGACAGGAATGCAGAGCTTCAGGCGGTTGGCGTAGGACTCCTGATCGATCTTAAACCAGTCGGAGAGCGTCAGTCTTGCGGAACGGAATGCCGTATCACCGGAAGTGATGGGGCAGGCGACAACGCCCAGCATGGCCAGGATCACGCCCACAGGGCCCATGGTCTTGATGCAGACATCATAGATGGCTGCGGACTGGCCGTCGGCAAGGATCTCGGCAAGGCCTGTGTTCAGTCCGTCCGTGACCGCATACAGGGAGCAGCCCGCGGCGGCCCAGATCAGAGCGATGCAGCCTTCCGCTACCATGGCGCCGTAGAATACGAAATGTCCCTGACGTTCAGACTTGAGGCAGCGGGCCATCAGAGGAGACTGGGTCGAATGGAAGCCGGAAATCGCGCCGCAGGCGACCGTGATGAACATGAAGCTCCAGACGGGAGTTCCCTGCGGATGCATGCTGCCAAAGTGGGTAAAGATCTCGGGAATGGCGTATCCGTTGACGGGAATGCCGACGGCAACGCCGATGGCCATGACGATCAGACAGATACCGAAAACGGGATAGATCTTTCCGATGATCTTGTCGATGGAAATAAATGTGGCAATGAAGTAATAGGCCAGGATAATGCCAAGCCATACGGTGGTCTGGGCGAAAGGACCGCTCACGCCCTTCTCTGTAAGCAGCTTTACGATCAGGCCTGCCGGTCCGACTGCAAATACAGTGCCTACCATGATCAGAAGAACGACTGCGAATACACGCATGATGGTCTTCATGACCGGTCCCAGATAGATGCCGATGACCTCGGAAATGGATGCGCCGTTATTTCTCTCGGAAAGCATGCCGGAGAAATAATCGTGTACAGCGCCTGCAAAGATCGTTCCGAAAGTGATCCAGAGGAAAACGATCGGTCCCCACAGGGCTCCCTGCATCGCACCGAAGATCGGTCCGAGGCCGGCAATA
The DNA here is from genome assembly GCA_946614165.1 of uncultured Lachnospiraceae bacterium. Lineage (GTDB taxonomy): Bacteria > Bacillota > Clostridia > Lachnospirales > Lachnospiraceae > CAG-791. The sequence goes on along the minus strand of CAMOGQ010000071.1, from coordinate 6,554 downwards.
TTCAGAAGCTGTACCAGAAACAGTTTCCATGCCGGAAGTACAACGTAATCAACGCCGTCGTTGATGGCTACAGCCGGTGTTTCGCGGTCATCCGGCGCGAAGGTATTATCTACGATCCTGCCGTAAGTAAAATAACTGGCCACGAGCAGCGCCAGACAGATCAGAAAACTTAACATGACATATCACCTCCAGTTAAAAAAGACTTTAAGCTTTCTGTTTCCTGACACTTTTGGCATAATGCCAGGTTTTCGATTAAGATTCTAGACCTGTTTATGCAGAAAGTCAAATTTCTCCTTCTGATTTTCTGGGAAGCATTTTCCGGAAAGTGTCCTTCTTTTCCGGGTCATGCCTTACCTCATTTTTCCTCCGCATTGAACATATACGCCCCATACCCCGGATCCTTCCCCATAAGCCCGCCGGCCCCCAGGAAGGGGGCAGCAAAAAAGGAACGCCCTCCGGCTTCTGCATCCGAAAGCGTTCCTTCCTCTTGCTCTTATTTATTTTTCCCCTGCGGCGCCGGTCAGGTCCGGACCGGTCCTGCCGCTGCTTAGATCTGTCTGCTCTTTGGCGTCACAGCCGCTGACCGGAATGCTTCCCTTACTCCAGTCCCATGACCCTGCCGTATATGAGCACCGCATTTCTGACGCATTCCTCGCAGGGGCAGAGGGGCTTTCCGTCCGTCACAGCCTTCAGGTCTCTGCAGGTAATGGCCCCGCAGGCTTCTCCGAAAGCTTCCTGGATCTGACGGGTGACCTTTAAGGTTCCCTGTCCTTCCGTTTTCAGGCCCGCGATCATACCGGCCCCGATCAGGGCGCCGCATATTGCCCGCATATTGCCCATGCCTGCACAGAAGCCGGCTGAGATCTGCCTGAGCTGCTCTTCCTGCAGGTCCGTCTGGTCTGCCAGGGAAGTGGCAACTGCCTGGGCACAGTTATATTTACCGGAGTTCTTGCGCTGCACCGCCATTTCGGCTCTTTCGTTCAGATTCATGTCTGTCTCCTTTTCATTTGTCCTGATTACGGGCCTTCCAGCACAGGACGGTCCGTACGAAGCCCCGCTGTAATAAAATATTACCTTAAAGCGGCGGTCTTATCAATGAAGCTCCCGGCAGTTTTGCTTCAAACAGCACATTTGCGCATTTTTCCCGCTCCGGACATGGCGGACGAAAGACTGCAGGGGACGGCGGCTCCGAAGACAATCTCTTCGGAGCCGCCGTCCTTTTTACATTTTCGATTTATGATCCGTCTCCGGCCGTGTACAGCGCATCTTCCTGCAGGAGATTCCCGGAGCTGCTTAATACTGTATCTTAAATCCGTCCACTTCCATGGCACCGTCCCAGATGCCGATGCCCACGTAGGGATTTCCGTTGAAGTAATCTTCCGGATCTGCGACAGACGCCGTGACCGCTTCCTGCCCGTCCACACTGACGCTCACGCTGTCCGTGGTCTTCTTAATGGAAATATCATGCCATTCATCGTCGCTGATGGCTTTTCCCATGCTGGATTCAAAGATGGTATCGCCTGCGAAGCGGAAGATGCGGACAGAGCTGCTGCCCTGAGAGACCTGAACCGCGTAGGCCTGCCTGTCAAAGGGATCCATGGAGTTCGCCGCGAAGAAGATATTGACGAAGCCCTTTGTGAATCTGATCCTTGTATCGATGGTGTATTCATTTTGATCCACAGGGGTCTTTGCCATGTAGAAATCGTTGGAGCTCTGGTTGGAAACGGTCAGGATTTTATCATCCACGATCCAGTCACCCACGACCGCTTCGAATTCGCCCAGGTTGGTATCGAAATTGTTTTCCAGAACAGTAATCTCAAAGTTCTTCGTAAGCGCTTCGTTTGCCGCGGCAGTTGCGGTAACGGTTGCCTTTCCGGTCTTAAGTCCGGAAACGACCGCCCTGCTGCCTTCGGAACTGATACTTACAACAGATTCGTCACTGACACTCCAGCCAACATCCTGTGAGCCTGTCATGGGAATCAGCGTAGTATTCAGGGTCAGTTCCCCGCCCACGTATACGACCGAGCCGGAGGAAGGAGCCGTCATGGCAACAGGAACATCACTGCTCGCAGGAGTCCAGATGGACTTAAGAGGATATACGGTAATATCCGCCGTGGAGGTATCCCCTTCGGACACTGCGGAAAGACCGAGTGCATCCGCCGAAGGGAAGATCTGGTTGGCACCTGTGACAGTATAGTTCTTCGTGAAGACTTCGACGCTTGCCCTGTCAACGTAGATATGCATCGTGACGCTGCCGTCTTCATCCGTACTTACATCCTGTCTGTCCACGTCCGCAAAACGGCGGCTGATGATGATGCCGGATCTGCTGCGGTCGATATAGATCTGACCGGCTTCCAGGTCATAGATCACGCTGGTCTTCTCATCGCCGTTCTTTCTGAGGTCGAAGCCCACCTTCCTGGTATTCCCGCCGGGATGGAAGACGGCCTGGATCTCATAGGTGTCGCCCCGGAAATCGGCAAAAAGATCGCTTTCCGGCGTTACGCTTACGCCCTTTGCCTCGATTGCTTCGCCCCGAAGGGAGTCATAGGCTTCGATGGGTGTCTGGGTCAGGAGGTAGGAATCGCCGTCCTTTACAAGACCTTCCTTAAGGAACAGGTTGTAGGTGCCGTTGAAGTTCTGGCCGACAGCAGCAGCAACACGGTTGCAGTAGTCGTCCCATGTGTTCATCCAGTTGATCTCGATGATCTCGGGAAGTGTGGGCTCTGCCGCAGTTCCGAAATCCTGAATGTAATAAGTCATGGCTGCATAGGAATCCTTGCCGAAGTTCATGACAGCGTCCCTGTCCGCATAAGCCTGATCGGGAACAAAGGCCCATGCACCGCTCTCACTCGTAAAATCGCCCACCTTGTAGGCGCGGCCGCCCCGGTCAAGGACCCATTTGATCCGGCCGTCGTCTGCCTGGATGGGATAGAGATCGGGACATTCCGTATGAAGGTCGGCATAGGTGGTCTCGCATGTCCAGTCGATCAGGTTGTCGGAAGAGTAAATTCTTAATGGACCGCCCGCGATGACCATGAACCACTTGCCCTCCCACCGGAATACCTTGGGATCACGGAAAGCGCCGTCGTGAAGAGGATCATCCGTCCAGTCCGCGGCGATCTGCTTTACCTTGGTCCAGGTCTCCCCTTCGTCTTCGCTGTAGGCAAGTTTGATGCGCTGGCCGCTGCCGTCGCAGGTAATGAGGGCCACAAGGCCGCCTTCGGGGGATTTGAAGAGGCCGGAGGTATTCTGATCATCCACTACGATGCAGCCGGAGAACATGGCGCCGTTGGTATCGGGATAGAAAGCAATGGGCTTTTCCTCCCATGTCAGCAGGTCCTTACTGACCGCGTGGCCCCAGTGCATGGGTCCCCAGGCAATGTCGTCATAGAACTGGTAGAAAAGGTGGTAGGTGCCCTTGTAGTAAACAAGACCGTTGGGATCGTTGCCCCAGCCGTCCTTGACGGAATAGTGGTACTGGTCGCGGTAGGGTTCGTTGTAATAGACTGCTTCGGGCTGTCTGCGGTGGACATTGACTCTGTAGGTAAGGGTAACGTCCTTATCATCGGCCTTTGTGGTACTGGTGACGGTAATGATATTTTTACCGACTTCTACGGGAATGCCTTTTCCGCCTTCATATTCTCTGCCGTCGGGGCCTGCAACCGTGATCACCGCATCTTTGCTGAAGGCTTCTGCGGCAATGTCCACTGTTTCTGTATCATTATCGACATACTGAAGGGTGATGGGCTCGTCGAAGCTGAACTGGCTGGATGCTTCGGCGCTGCCTCCTGAAGCCCTTACAGTCATGCTCTTCAGATAAGGTTTTGCGTCGTCTTCGATGGGGGTATAGTAGGCGTTCTGGAAGATCATGTCGCCGTTCCAGTTGAGGAGCCCCAGATAACCTTCTTCGGGCACGGTATACTGGCCTCTGGCGTCGCCGGAAAGAATGTAGTCGCCGCTGCTGGCCATCAGGACATCATTGACAAAGTAGGATACCCAGCTGTCGATCACCACGACCTTTAAGTTGTAGCACTTGTCAGGGCGCTCTTCTACCTTGAGCTCGCTGGAAAGCTGACCGGCGTCGCCCTTGAACCATCTCCAGAATTTGATCAGCTTTGAGCCTGCGTCCAGGTTGACGGCGTAGCAGTTATAATGGCTGCCTCGTTCGTCGCCCCGAAAGACAAGGGAAGCGGCACCTTCATCTTTTAAGAACTTAACGTCGACAGAGTAGATGAAGTTCTTTGCCGAAGTATCCGAGTAGAGGAAGCAGTCGCCGGCGCCCAGGGCCGTACTGTGAAGGCCTTCGTCCGTGCCTTCCCACTTTCCCCCGGCAAAGGTAATGCCGGTCAGGTTGGTGTTGAATACGCCTTCTGTCAGAGCCGGATCGACATATTCCTCCAGTACAGGGTTCTCCTGCGGAGGAGCCGGCTTATTGAAAAAGTAGCCCGCAGCGCCTGCTGCCAGTGCACAAGCCAGTAAAACAGGAATGAGTCGTTTGAGCAGTTTCTGATTCATATGATCCTCCCTTCTTCAGCTGATCTGTGTAGCTTTCCGTCTGAACCGTGCATCTGCCGGTAGACAAATGAGCACATGCAAGATGCAGACGGGAAAGAGTTTACTTATGTACAATTTTACCGTTAAATGCACATATTGTAAAACAATTGTTGTACAAAATGTAAAAACATGATTCTTTCCTTATTACCGGTCTGGTCCGGCTGCACCTGCTGACAGTGGACCTGCTCCGGCTCCGCCTTATTTTAAATCATCAGCTGAAATGATCTGAACATTTTTCCTGTCTCATTTTCCCCTCTTCTCTGCCCTTCCGGCAGTTCCCATGGCCATAACATAAAAAAGGACACTCTCATGTCGCCATGAAAGAGTCCTTTTGCATAAGGCCTGCATTGTTGATCAGATATATAATCTCCGGCTGCGGCGGCGTGTGGTCCAATGCACTTCCGGTGTGCGGCAGCCCCATAACTTCTTTTCAAATATTACAGATACCCTGCAGCCTGTCTCATGAATTAAATCTATCCGGAAAGCGTCAGTCATAAAATGCACGCATTCCCAGATAGTGAGAGGATAAAGAAATAAAAGCTACTTACATGCTGCCTTCCAGTCCATCTCCCCGGTCATACCGAAGTCGATATAGATCACCTGGCCGCTGAGATAACTGCAGATATCGCTGGCCAGAATGACCAGCGGATATGCCATTTCCTCGGGCTTTCCGGGACGTCCGTTCCAGCTTCTGAGGAAAAGATTGTACATCTCCTGCTCACCGCTCTCGTTGCTGCCGTCCCTGCTGACCGCCGCATTGAAATCCCTGATCAGAGGAGTGCTGGTAAAACTGGGTGCGATGGCATTGATGCGGATCTTCCTGCCAATGTATTCCCGGCTGCGTGTCCTGGATTTCACATAGGCGGACAGGCACTGCTTGGAGAACTGGTAGGGGTCGGGTCCGCCCTGGGCGAACATATCGACATGATCCTCGATCCACTTCTCAGCTTCTTCAAAGGTCTCAGCAGCAAGAACTGGGCCGACATTCTGCATGTTCTGCTCCCATCCGTATCCGCCGGAGGAAGAGATGAAAATGATCGCACCGCCATCGACGATCCTGGGAAGCAGCGCCTCGGCCATATATCTCTGGCCGACAAAATTGACCATGTTGATGAACTTTTATTTTCAGTCAGTCGAAGATATCTTCTCCGCCATCAAAGAACGGCAGCTCTCCCTGCTGAAAGAGGTTCTCGCCACAGAAGGCGAAGGAGAAGCCAGATTTATCAGCCTGCTGAATGCATTACAGAGGGTATATGAAGAAAACCGTATCTATCTCAAGCCGCTTGTCATCGACTATCACAGCAGTATGTTTTCCCGTGCCTACCGCCAGATGCTCAAAGATGCCCTCAAAAGAGACGGAAACTTCCCCGTCTATCCGGAAGACAGCAGGGAGTATATCATCCTGGACAGTGTGTCATGAGCGGATATATTGAAATGCTCCTGCAGCTTCTGGACTCCGGCTCTCTTTCCATGGAGGCGTCTTTCCGGCTGTCCCATTACACCATGGAATACGGAACAAAGCCCGCTTTGCAAAGTCAGCTGGGAATCCGGGTTTTTAATAGTCAGCACCAGATATGATTGCCGTTAATATGTAAGACTTTCCGACTGACCGGCAGTACTGTCCCATTTCCTCCGGTAATCGACTCAGCTGTGCCTGATATCATACAGGTCTTTATCAGTCTCTCAGTAAATACACCGGTATCCGTAGGATACTCCATTTGATCTTTCCTTTCTGTTTCATCCTCCATGTACCGGAGGCAAGCCTGAGAAAAAACGAAAAAAGGTTTTCGGGAACAAAATCTGGATGTTTCCGAAAACCTTTGTTTCATACTGCGAATTATATACGATGATTCACCTGGTGATACGAATTCTGACTTTTCCCATGACAGGAATCAGCACCGCTCCATATCAGCAAAAAGGTGCTGCTCTATTCCTCTCCCAGTAATTTTTTATAGTATGCAAGGAGCCTTTTTCTGGCTGGATGATCTGTGCTGATGATG
>CAMOGQ010000070.1 GCA_946614165.1 uncultured Lachnospiraceae bacterium | reverse complement strand
CATGATCAGACCGCTGCTGGCGCCACCCGCTGTTAATAAGAGACTGTTATACATTCAAAAACCCTCCTAGTCATTCAATGACTTTTTATTTTCCTGACTTAAAGAATAAATATACAGCATTTCTGTGAAAATGCAACATTAAACTGATTGTATGGATTCATTCCTGCGGTCAGACAAATCATATAATACAACAACCCGCCAAGTGATTGCAATAGCCAATATTTTATCCCTTTAAAGCGATGTGATAAAGAGCCGGCTTTAACCTGCGGGATCCTTTCCTTATTTCAGGCTCATGCCGTCCCTGAAGGCGTCCCCGATCTTTTCTCCCACACCGTAGTAGGCGTTGGTAAAGGGGTCGAAGCTGATGGGACGGAGCTTTTTCACGTCCACCTTTCCTTCCGTCAGGATGCTCTCGTCCGCGCAGACGTTGACGATCTCTCCCACCAGGATGCCGTCTTCAAGGCTCTTTACCCTGCACTCCAGGGCCAGGGGAAGCTCCGCGATCAGAGGAGCGTCGACGTAAGCGCTCTTTACGGCGGTAAAGCCGGCCTTTATGAACTTGTCCGGGACCCTGCGTCCGGATTCGATGCCCACATAGTCGCAGGCCGCTTCGTACTCCTCCGTAGCCATGCTGACGGTAAAGGCGCCTCTTGCCTTAAGGTTGTCCGTGGTCTTGTGTTCGGACAGACTTACGGTGATCTCCGTAAAATCCGTGGTGATGCCCCAGGCCGCGTTCATAGCGTTGGGATTTCCGTCCTGATCGTAGGTGGCTATGATCAGAACGGGCTGGGGGAACATAAGGGGTTTGGGACCAAAATCAACTCTTTTCATTACTTCACCTCTGATTTTTCGTGAATAGTATCATACTTTACCAGGTACATGGGGCGTGTATGATCTTTAACCAGATAAATTGTTCATTAAGGTATCCTCACATTTACCATTTGAACGGTTATGTCTCCCGATCCATGAACAATATACCACTTGCCTTTTTCCAGTTTGATTGTCTCTGACATGCCCGGCGTAATATATCCAATCAGAAATCTGTTTTCAGGATTTTCGACATCCGTAAACCATACCTCCGTATCCTGTGTGCCCCGGACTTTCACCGTTCCAAGAATGGGCTGTATTTGCTCAGACTTAAGATACGAGTCCGCTGAAATCTCATCTGATAACGTAAATGTATGTGCGTTTCTGTACTGAATATATGATCCTGCTGCCGCAGCCAGAACTGCTGTGAGAATTACTATGCAAAGTATACTTTTTTTCATAGCTTCCTTTCCGTTAAAAGCCTGAAGTTTTCCTGCCGTTTTTTATGACTCTCCCTCCGCCATGGACTCCAGGGCAGCCTTCTTGTAGGACGCAAAGTTTCCCTGATCCAGGGCGTCACGGATCTCCTCCATCAGATGATTGTAGTAATAGAGGTTGTGCATGACGCAGAAGCGGAGCCCCAGGGATTCCTGGGCCTTCATCAGATGGCGGATATAGGCTCTGGAATAGCCGGCCCGGCAGACAGGGCAGCCGCAGCCCTCTTCGATGGGCCTCTGGTCCAGTTCGTATCTGGCGTTGCGGATATGGACGGTCCCTTTATGGGTGTAAAGGTTGCCGTGGCGGCCGTTGCGGCTGGGATAGACGCAGTCAAAGAAGTCCACGCCTCTGTCCACAGCCTCCAGGATGTTCTGGGGCGTGCCCACGCCCATCAGATAGGTGGGCTTGTTCTGGGGCAGGTAAGGCACGGTCTCATCCAGGACCGAATACATCTGCTCGTGGCTCTCGCCTACGGCAAGGCCTCCCAGAGCGTATCCGTCCAGATCCATATCGGCTATGGTCTTTGCGTGTTCTATGCGGATGTCATGGTAAATGGCCCCCTGGTTGATGCCAAAGAGCATCTGATTCGGATTGACCGTATCCTCCAGGCCATTCAGCCTGTCCATCTCCTTCTTGCACCGCTCCAGCCATCTGGTGGTACGGTCCACGGAGTTCTGCACATAGTCCCTGTCCGCCAGGGCGGGAGGACACTCGTCAAAGGCCATGGCAATGGTGGATCCCAGGTTGGACTGGATCTGCATGCTCTCCTCGGGCCCCATGAAGATCTTGGCCCCGTCTATGTGGGAATGGAAGAAGACTCCCTCCTCTTTGATCCTGCGCAGATCCGACAGGGAAAAGACCTGGAATCCGCCGGAGTCCGTCAGAATGGGCCTGTCCCACTTCATGAACCGGTGCAGGCCTCCCAGCTTTCTGATGGTCCTGTCGCCGGTCCTGACGTGCAGATGGTAGGTATTGCAAAGGGCCACCTGGGTGTCTATGGACTTAAGGTCTCCTGCAGAAAGGCCGCCCTTTATGGCAGCCACTGTGGCTACGTTCATGAAGACAGGGGTCTGGATCTCTCCGTGCACCGTAGTGACTCTGGCTCTTTTGGCCCTGCCCTCCGTTTTCAGAAGTTCGTACATACATGTCCTCTCAAATATATAAAGTCTTATTTTCTGTAGAAATCAATGACCCTGTCCGCCCGTGCAGACATATTTTCCAGCATCAGGTCCAGGACGGTCAGAGCGCACATGCACTCGGCCACCACAACGGCTCTGGGAACGATCACCGGGTCGTGCCTTCCGGAAATGGTCAGCTTTCTTTCCTTACCCTCCCGGTCCACCGTATCCTGTTCCCTGAAAATGGAGGGGGTGGGCTTTACGTGGGCACGGACAATGATCTGTGATCCGTCGGAAATGCCTCCCAGGATGCCGCCGGCATGGTTGGTCCTTTTGATAACGGTCCCGTCCTCCGAAACGGCAAAGGGATCGTTGTTTTCAGACCCTCTGGCGCGCCCTGCCAGTATCCCGTCCCCGATCTCCACGGCCTTGACGGCGCCTATGGACATGAGGGCCTGAGAGAGCCTTGCGTCCAGCTTGTCGAAGACAGGCTCTCCGATCCCGGCGGGAAGGCCCGTGATCCGGACTTCGATAACGCCGCCGGAAGAGTCCTTTTCTTCCATGCACCTGCGCATGTATGCAAGGGCCTTTTCGTCTGCCTCTGCGTCCGGCATGGCGGTGGGCGTCTTCAGGATCAGACTCCTGTCAAAGTTTTTTTCTTCGATCTCTACGGGGCCTATGGACCTGGTGAAGGCCATGACATCGATGCCCATGAAAGAGAGCAGCTTTGCGGCTGCGGCGCCGCCGCAGACCCTGGCCGCCGTTTCCCTGCCGGAGGATCTTCCGCCTCCCCGATAGTCCCTGATGCCGTATTTGGCGTAGAATCCGTAGTCGGCATGGCCCGGCCGGAAGCAGTCTTTCAGATCACCGTAGTCGGCGGACCTCTGGGAGGTGTTCTCGATCATAAAGGAAATGGGGGTGCCTGTGGTCTTACCCTCAAAAACGCCGGAAAGGATACGGACCCTGTCCGCTTCCTTTCTGGATGTGGCGACAGGGGACTGGCCCGGCTTTCTCCTGTCCAGATATTTCTGGATATCCTCCTCGCACAGGTCCATGCCTGCCGGAAATCCGTCCAGGACGGCCCCAAGAGCCGGTCCGTGGGATTCTCCCCAGGTCGTCAGTTTCAATATCTTTCCGAATTCCGATCCAGACATGCAGATCTCTCCGTTTCTCTATTCATACCAAAAAAACAGCAGACCGCACAAAAATGCAGTCTGCTGATTATACACTATTTTCGCTTCCGTTTCCAGTACCGGCTCAGCTTTCTGCGTCGGAAAGCTTGTGGAAGATGATGACGTTGGGCTTGGGAATGCTGATCTCCTTGCCGGACATGATCAGGAGTCCCTTTTCCAGGTCCACCTTGAAGAAGGTCATGGTGTTGGACTCGTGGTTCAGGGAGACCAGATGCCTGTTATCGGGGAAGAGGGCCGCATCCTTGGGATACTCGCCGCTGATGGGCAGGCAGAGGATCTTGGTCAGGAAGCCGTTGTCGGGATCGATGGAGTAGATCACCACGGAGTTGTTGCCCGCGTTGGAACTGATCAGATACTTGAAGTCCGAAGAGAAGTTCAGGGCGCTGGCCGCGGATCCCTTGGAGTTCTGATCATCCAGCGTGGAGATGGACTGGATCTTTTCGAAATCCGGAGCGCCGTCTCTGTCATAGTAGAAATAGACATCGATCTTGTTCTTCAGCTCGTGGACCACATAGAGGAAATGGCCGTCCTTGGAGAATTTCATATGTCTGGGGGCAGATTCCAGCTCGGAATGCAGGATGGCGCACTGCTTGATGTGGCCGTTCTTTCTGTTCAGGGAATAGACGTTGACATGGTCCATGCCCAGGTCGGCGGCACAGAGATATTTATTATCCCTGGTCATCTTGACGCACTGTACATGGGGACGGAAGTTGCGTTCCGCGATGGAGCCCAGGCCCTTCAGGAAAAGCTCGTCCGTAATTTCGCCCACAGAGCCGTCCTCATTGAGACGAAGGACTGTGATCTTGCCGTCGTGATAGCCGGATACAAAGAGGAACTCATCCTCATAGTCGGTGGAAAGGTGGGAGCCTCTCATGCCGTTGATGGAAGCCCTGTTCAGGAACTGCAGATCGCCGTCCGGCAGGATCCTGAAGGATTCGACGCCCAGGTCGGTAATGGAATACAGGAATTTCCTGTTATGGGAAATGGTGACATAGGAAGAGTTGGTGATCTCTATCTGTTTCTTCTCATACAGGTAGCCTTTTTCCATGTCCACATCATAAATGCGGATGCCGTATTTCTGATCTTTCGTCTGTGTATAGGACGAGACATAAGCTACGTATCTGGCGCCTTCCTCATATTCATAGCCCAGTTTCTTTTCAGTTTCGCTCATAAGCAGGTTCCTTTCTCTGTACATGCAGAATCAGGTCCAACAGTTATACTACACCTTGAATTTTACCATAATACGTTTTTTTTGTTAAGTCATTCTGTGCAATATTCCCAAAAACAGATGTCCGATTTTCCCTTTTTATGAATGATTTCATGATTTTTTGATTTTCCGTTTGCCAAATCCCCCGATATCTGAAACAATGGAAATGTAAATTTCATGTAAAGCAGGTCCAGTCATGGGAAGAGAAAGCGTAATACTGATTCCGGCCTACAATCCGCCGGACAACATGATCTCCTATCTGGAAGATCTGAGGAAAAACGGTTTTACAAGAATCGTCATAGTGGACGACGGCAGCCGGGAAGACAGGCAGCACGTTTTTAAAGAAGCCCTGAAAATGGGCTTTACTATTCTGCACCATGACAAAAACTCGGGCAAGGGCTGTGCCCTCCGGTCCGGTTTCGAGTACTACATGCAGAAATGCCACGGCAAATACGACGGCGTCATCATCGTCAATTCGGACGGACGGGACCAGGCCGGGGACTGCGTAAAGATCGCAGCCGCCCTGGCGGGCGAAAAGGCCAAGAAAAGGAGCCGGATCATTATAGGAAGCAGAGACTTTAACAGCCCCGGCGCCGACAAAGTCACAAAACGCTGCAATGCTCTCATGAGCTTTTTCTTCAGCTTCCTCTTCGGCCAGCACTTAAACGACGTACTCTCCGGCTTCAGAGGCATACCGGACTCCCAGGTCCTCAGGTGCCTCCGCTACAGCGAAAAGACCTACTGCTACGACATGGCCGTGCTGATCGGTTTTGAAAGGAAGGGCTACAAGGAGATCTCCGTCCCCGTACTGCCGGTCAACACCGAAGCCGAAAAGCACTACCATCCCATATGGGATACCCTTCTGATCAACCTGGTGGTCTGGAAAAAGATGATGATCTTCGGCGCCACCTCCATAGCAGCTTCCGTGGTGGACCTCTTCCTCTTCTGGCTGCTGACGGAATTCATCCTCCGGGGCGCTTCCTACCGCATCATCTGGGCCACCATCCTGGCCAGGATCGTCTCCGCCTCCGTCAACTACCACCTGAGCCGCAAGTACGTCTTCCGCTCCAACGAGAGCCGGCGGAAGAGCCTCAGGCAGTTCATGGAACTGGCGGCGACCCAGTGTCTGATCTCCGCCTTCTCCGTCCATCTGCTGGAGGCGGCCTTCAACGCCAAGCCTGTCCTTTTAAAGATCCTGATCGACAGCTTCCTCTTCTTTGCGGCCTTCAAGGTCCAGGACAAGTTCATCTTCAAAAGGACTTAGCTGCCCTGTACACATCAGATGCCGGACATGCCTGCGGCCCGAAAGCCTTCCTTATGCTCTTATATTTTTCCTTCGCCGCTTCTGCGGCAGGGGGCCTTTAAAGCTCGGGGTGCCGCGCCAGTGTAAACTGGTGCGGCACCCCTTTTAAAACAGCAGGAAATCTTTGGGGACCTGCTTCCTGCCTGCGGATCAGTCCGCAGATGACAGAATGACCGGATCTTCACCCACCGGCACCGCTCCGTGGAAGACATAGACATTTTTCCCGGTATAGACGTTTCGGTAGAGTCCGTCCGCAAGGCCTGTGTCTGCTCCGATCATGCCGGCCCCGATCGCAAAGAGTCCCACCAGTTTCTCTTTTCCGTAAGTGTAGACCGCCCGCACCACGCCGTTTCGCACTTCGTCTGCGAAGAAGCTTCCGCAGGCAAAAATCTCTTTCCCTTTCAGTTCCTTCATTTTCACGATCACATCCGACAGATCGGGTCCCGTCCAGTCGATGGGCTCTTTCTCAAAGATATTGGCAAAATCTGCTGCGCTTCTCTCCTGCCCGTTATAAATCAAACTGATGCCCTTCTGGAACATGGTAAAGGCCAGAAGCTGTCTGCGGCTGCGAAGATCCGGTACTGCGGCCGCCGTCCTGAACTGGTCATGGTTCTCCGTAAAGTGGAGCTTTACATAGTTGTCGGGATAAATGCACTCCTGCATATTCAGGCGGTCCAGATATCTGCCAAGAGGGCCTTTCCCCAGCAGATAGTCCGAAAGATCATTGAAAATATCGTAATCATAGCATGCGTCGAAGACCTGATAGAGTTCAGAATCCGAAAGGCAGCTCTCACCGGCGCTTCTGATCCTCCGGACATAGCCGGTCTCGACACTCTCCGCGAGCCAGAAAGCGCCCGGACGCACCTTTTCCACAGCCGCTCTGGCCCGTTTCCAGAAATCCAGGGGAACAAATGCCGCAACGTCACAGCGGAATCCGTCTACATACTGTGCCCAAAAGCACAGGGTCTCTATTAGATAATCCCAGAGCCCCTGATTGCTGTAATCCAGATCTACAATGTCCCACCATTCTTCCACTTTGGCCCTGGGCCTGCCCTCCGCATCCCGCCAGAACCATTCCGGATGCTCTCTGGACAAAACAGAATCCGGGGAAGTGTGATTGTATACGACATCGATGATACATCTCATGCCCCGTCTGTGGATCTGATCCGTCAGGCGGATGAAATCCTCCATCGTGCCAAAATCCGGATTGACTGCCCGGTAATCGGAAATTGCATAGGGGGACCCTACGCTTCCTTTTCTGCCTTCCTTTCCGATGGGATGAATGGGCATGAACCATATGATGTCCGTCCCCAGCGATCTTATGCGGTCCAGGTCTTCCTCCACATCCCGGAAGGTACCGTTTTTGCCGTAATCTCTGATGAATACGGAATAAAGCATCTGGTTTCTATAATGAATATCTGTATTTTGAGCCATATTTGCCTCCTTCAAAGACAGACAGTACTGTGTTTTCCACTTAAAATTGTAACACAGCCTGCACATTCCTCATACGATACAGCAGCTCCCCGGAAACAATAAAGAGACTGCTCGGGATTAAAACACCCTCCTTATGATTTCCCCTCCTGATCAGTTTTTTCTCCAAAGTCCCAGGAAGCCCCGGCCTGACGGCCGGGGCTTCCTGGTTCTTCTTACTTTATGATCCGGGTCTCTGTCATAATGATCTGCGGACGGATGTCGTGATCTTCCATGGGAACATCGGGTATGATCTGGCAGTCGAAGGAAAGGGCAATGGTCAAAAGCCCCTCCGCTTCCGAAAGAAAGCGGTCGTAGTATCCTCCCGCATAGCCGATCCGGCCCCGCTTCTCATCAAAGACCGTTCCCGGCACTACCACAAGGACCTTCTCCTTCGGAAAAAGGTCGGGAAGGAAGCGTTCTTCCGGGTCCGGCAGGGGCTCACGGATTCCGATGGGACTGACTTCCAGCGCATCCGGGTCAGTGACAGCGAAAAACTCCATGGCTCCGGATATGCCGCTGTTCAGGATCCTGGGGGCATAGACCTTTTTCCCCTGGGCAAGAGCTGCTCTCACCAGGGGGTCTGTTATGACTTCAGTTCTGAAATTCATGTAGGTAAGGACAGCTTCCGCTCTTTTCCAGGCAGGATCCTCCATAAGAGTCCGGCAGATGACCTGGCTTTTCAGGGTCCTCTCCTCCAGGGTAAGAGCGTCTCTTCTTCTGGTGCCTTCTCTTCTCAGACGGGCCTTGACGGTCCTTTTGCTTTCCTCTCCGGTGCTTTTTAACATCATCCGAAATGTTCCTCCAGATAATCCGCCAGGTCAAAGCTGTCGTCGGGATCCGCACAGAAGATGGTCCCGATATTCTTTCCGTTCACCACGTCGTGAATGATCTTCATATCCGATGCGTTGCAGATGACCATATCACAGCCGCTGCGGTTGGCGATATAGGCCGCGGAAAGCTTGGTGGACATGCCGCCCGTTCCGAAGCTGGATCCGCTGGTGGACTTGCCCATCTGCATCATGGTCTGGTCCAGATGCTCCACATATTCGATAAAACCGGCGCCGGGATTGACCCTGGGATCGTCGGTAAAGAGTCCTTCCACGTCGGATAAAAGGATCAGAAGATCCGCCTTCATCAGGGAAGCCACCATGGCGGAAAGGGTATCGTTGTCTCCTACCATATATTCGTAGGTGGCTACGGAGTCGTTCTCGTTGACTACGGGAATGACGCCCAGCTTGATCAGCTCGCTGAAGGTATTCTGGAGGTTATACTTGCTCAGGGCGTTAGTGATGGTATTCTTGGTCATCAGGACCTGGCCCGCGATCTGGTTGTAATCCTCAAAGAACTTCTGATAGATCATCATCAGTCTTGCCTGGCCTACGGAAGCACAGGCCTGTTTGATGGTGATGGGGCTGTCGTCGGCGATGTCCGACCGGTCCCTGCCCGCCAGCAGAGCTTCCCTGCCCACAGCGGTGGCGCCGGAAGTCACCAGGATCACGTCCTTTCCCTGGTTCTTCAGGTCGCTGAGCTCTCTTGTCAGAACGTCGATCTTATGATAGTTGAGCCTTCCCGTCTCCGGATGAAGAAGAGAGGAGGATCCCACCTTGACCACGATCCTTTTCCTGTCCTTAAGCTGTTTTCTGTACTTACTGTTCTTTTCGCTTCTGCTGATAAATGACTCCACCTTGTTCTCCTTGTTCTTTATTCCATGGGGGCGAAAAGAGACCCTATGGCCTCCGCCGTTTTCATGCCGTCCATGGCCGCTGACATAATGCCTCCCGCATAGCCGGCCCCTTCCCCGCAGGGGTAAAAGCCATCGATTTCCGAACAGAGATTCTCTCCTCTGGGAATTCTGACAGGGGAGGAGGTCCTGGTCTCCACGCCCGCAAAGAAAGCCTCCGGGCCGTCAAATCCATGGATCTTTTTCCCGAACTGGTACATGCCGTCCAGAAGGTCCAGATTCATCTTCTCCGGGAACAGGTCCGTCAGATCCGCCTCTTTAAAGTCTCCGCAGATGCAGAGGTCCTCCGCCCTTTTACTGATTTCGGAAAGGGGATGAGAGGGTCCGCCGCCCGTGACCCTGCCCTTAAAGTCTTCGAAGGTCTGGACCGGCACTCTGCCCTCTCCCAGGGCAAAGGCCTTTCTTTCCAGTCTTTCCTGGAACTCCATGCCTGCCAGAGGATGGGCGCTTTCGAAGTCCTCCTCTCCCACCGTCATGACGATGGCGGAATTGGCCCTCTTCGATTCTCTGTCATAGTAGCTCATGCCGTTGACCGCCAGAAGCCCCTCCACGGAGGATGCGTTGACGATATAGCCGCCGGGACACATGCAGAAGGAATAAACGCCTCTGCCGGAGACTGCCCTGGCGGTCAGCTTGTAGGGAGCGGGGCCAAGGCCCAGCTTCTCCATTTCTTTTCTGTCCCTGAAGCCGTACTGGCTCTGGTCGATCAGGGCCTGGGGATGGGATACCCTCAGCCCCACGGCAAAATTCTTCTGCTCCATGGGGATCAGGCCCTGGCGGAAAATCTCCCGGAAGGTGTCCCTGGCACTGTGGCCGGGAGCAAAGACCACCGCCTCTGCGGGGATACATTCTCCTCCCTCCAGATATATGCCCTTTACCTTCCCCTCTTCAATGGCAAAGCCGGTGCAGCAGGTCTCAAAACGGACTTCTCCTCCCGCATCCGTGATCCTCTTTCTGAGGGCCGGCAGGATGACCTGCAGGCGGTCGGTCCCGATATGGGGCTTGGCGTCGTAAAGGATCTCCGGCGGTCCGCCGGCGCTTATAAAGGTCCTCAGGACGAACTCTGCCCTTCCGGCCTTATCGCCCACCAGGGTATTGAGCTTGCCGTCTGAGAAAGCCCCGGCGCCTCCTTCTCCAAACTGGACGTTGGAGGAAGGGTCCAGCCTTCCTGTCTTCCAGAAGGCCTCGATATCCTTCTGCCTCTCCTCCACAGGCTTTCCCCGTTCGATCAGGAGGGGTCTGTAGCCGTGTTCTGCAAGCAGAAGGGCGCAGAAGATGCCGGCTGGGCCGGCTCCTATGATCACCGGCCTCTGTGCCAGCTTTTTACCGCCGGCTGCAGGAAACTGATAGGGAGCGGGGGTAAAAAAGGTCACGTTCTTATTCCGAAGCCGCCTTACCAGGGTCTCTTCCGCTTTGCGGCCTCCCCTTACTTTCAGCGATACGGTATAGATATCGTAAAGATCCGGCTTTTTTCTGGCGTCCAGGGAATGTTTTTCGATCTGCCAGGAAAGGATCTGGGCAGGATCCTTCATACGCAGGCTCCTGCGGATCTTTCCTTCCAGCGCCTTCTCTCCCTGTCCGCATGGGATCTTCAGCTGCGAAATTCTGATCATAAATCTGTTCTTTCTGTAATGCTCCGTGCCGCCAGATAACCTCCCGTCATGGCCCACTGGAGGTTGTAGCCTCCGCAGATACCGTCTGTATCCAGGAGTTCTCCCGTCAGGTAGAGGCCCGGCACGATGCGGGATTCGAAGGTAGAGAGATCGATCTCATGCAGAGGAATGCCGCCTGCCGTTACCTGGGCTCTCTCATAGCCTCCGGCCTTTTCGACCGCGAACCTGCAGTCCTTCAGGCTGCGGAGGATCTCTCTCATTTTTTCAGGGCTGACCTTTCTCTTTTTCACTTCGCTCTGCAGTCCCAGGTCAGAGAGGACCATACGCAGAACTCCCGGATGGACAAGGCCCGAAAAGACTTCCTGCAGGGTCAGATTATCTTCCATTCCCATTCGGAAGGCCGTCTCCCTGTCCAGTTCCTCTCCTTCCAGCTCCGGCAGAAAGTCCGCCTTCAGAGTGCAGCGCTTTCCTTCGGAAAGGGCTCTTGTCAGGATTCGGCTGATCTGGAAAACAGGGATGCCGGACAGGGTATTGTCCGTAAACTGCATCTCTCCTTCTTCCCTGCGGATTTCCTGCCCGTCCACCAGGGCGGTGACTGCCGCGCGGCATCTTACTCCGGCGGTGCTCTTTATGCGCTTTCTGTCGGCGGGAAGAGGGGTGAGGGCCGGAGAAGGAGAAATAAGGCCGTGTCCCAGGGATCTGGCCAAAGTGTATCCGTCTCCGGAACATCCGAAGGACGGTCCCGCCATGCCTCCGCAGGAGAGGATCACATAGTCCGCCGGGATCCTTTTGTCTCCCGCTCTTACAAGGAAAGGCTTTCTGCCTTCCCCGGAGGAGCGGGTGATCCCCGTAACTGCCGTCTCTCCCAGAAAGGTGACGGGCAGGGAGGAAAGGCGGCTGATCAGGGTATCGGCTATGGCCGATGCCTGGTCTGTCCTTGGATAGACATAGCCCTGCCTGTCATGGAAGCGGACGCCCATGTCTTCGAAAAATCCCATAAGCTCCCCGGCCCCGAATTTCAGAAGGGGTTCCATGAAAGCCGGACTCTCTTCCGAATACCAGCAGGTCTCGTCCTGAAACAGGTTGGTCAGGTTGCATCTGCCGTTACCTGTGACCCGGATCTTTCTGGCCGGTTCTTTATTCTTATCGATAAGGGTCACGTGAAGTCCCCTGCGGGCGCAGCAGATGGCGGCTATGCAGCCGGATGCCCCGGCTCCCGCGATCAGCACTTCATTCCTGTCCGATCTTTTCCCCATAGGCATGTAAATTCTCCATCTGGGCCTCCAGGTCCAGGTCTCTTAAAAGGCCAAGCTCCTGCATGACCAGGTTCTGCTTCTCCTCCATGACGCCGGCTTCTTCCGGGGTCATATGGTCATAGCCGCAAAGGTGCAGCATGGAGTGGGCAATGAGAAAGGCATACTCTCTGAGCAGGCTGTGGCCGAACTCTGCCGCCTGTTCTCTGATCCTTTCCGTATTAAGGACGATGTCTCCCAGCATCAGGGCGTCTGTTTCCGGATCGAAATACTCCGCTTCCATGCCCTCCACGGAGGAAAAGTCCGAAGGCCCCTCCTCATAGTCCACCATGGGGAAGGACAGTACGTCCGTGGCCGAGTCGATGCCTCTGAACTCCAGATTCATCTCCCGGATCTCCTCCGGCCCCGTGATCAGAAGCGATATTTCCGCATCATAGGGGCACTCTTCCATTTCAAGGACGCAGCGGCACACGGCCTCCGCGGTCTCCCGGCAGGGAAAGGGAAAGCTGTCCTCAGTCTCTTTTTCTATGTTCAGAAGAATTCTTTTCATAATTTTCATATGCCTTTACGATCCGCTGGACCAGGGGATGTCTTACCACGTCGTGGCTGGTCAGTGTGCAGATGCTGATGCCTTCCACGTTTTTCAGTACCCGCAGGGCCACGTCCAGGCCCGAGCGCTTGCCGGGATCCAGGTCCTTCTGGGTGGCGTCGCCGGTGATGATGGCCTTGGAGCCGAAACCGAAACGGGTCAGGAACATCTTCATCTGTTCGGGCGTGGTGTTCTGGGCTTCGTCCAGGATGATGTAGGCATTGTCCAGAGTCCGTCCTCTCATGTAGGCCAGAGGAGCCACCTCGATCAGACCCTTTTCCATGTTTGCCTTAAAGTTCTCCGCCCCCATGATCTGGTAAAGAGCATCATAGAGAGGCCTCAGATAGGGGTCTACCTTGGACTGCATGTCGCCGGGCAGAAATCCCAGCTTCTCGCCCGCCTCGATGGCAGGTCTTGTCATGATGATTCTCTCCACTTCCTTGTTCTGGAAGGCGGTGATGGCCATGGCCATGGCCAGATAGGTCTTGCCGGTGCCGGCAGGGCCGTTGGCAAAGACGATCAGGTTGTGACGGATCGCGTCGATATACTTTTTCTGTCCCATGGTCTTGGGACGGACGGGCCTTCCGCTGACGGTATGGCAGATGGTGTCCGCATCCATCTGCAGGAGCATGTCCTTTGGAGCCTCCTCCTGCATTTCCAGGGCGTAGTCCACCTTCTGGTCTTCCAGTTCCCTTCCTTTGCCTGCCAGAGAGGCAAGCTGGTCCAGGATGCTTACAGCCACGTCTACCTTGGGTTCATCTCCGCTGACACGGACCGTGCCGTCCCGGGAAATGATCACAACGCCCAGATTCTTCTCGATCTTGCGGATATACCGGTCGTGGTGGCCGAAGATTTCTCTCTGTACATCCGCGGAATAATTCAGCTCTTTTGTCATTCTTTCTCTCTTAAAAAATGGGTTTCAACTGAAAAAGGGGACAGTGTCCTTCGGACCCGTCCCCTAATGTTCCTGGGTGCGGGCCCTCTGGAGGAGCCCGCAGCCGGACCGGTTATGACTTAGACAGATACTCGTCGATGCCCTTTGCGGCAGCCTTGCCGGCTCCCATGGCCAGGATAACGGTGGCAGCGCCGGTAACGGCGTCGCCGCCTGCGAACACGCCCTTTTTGGAAGTCTGTCCGTTCTCCTCGTCGGCAATGATGCACTTTCTGCGGTTGATCTCCAGGCCCTTGGTGGTGGAGGAGATCAGAGGGTTGGGGGAGGTACCCAGAGACATGATAACACAGTCACACTCGATATCAAACTCGGAACCGGGCACTTCCACAGGTCTCCTTCTGCCGGAGGCATCGGGCTCGCCCAGCTCCATGCGGATGCAGGTAATGCCCTTGACCCAGCCCTTCTCATCGGCGTGGATCTCCACGGGATTGGTCAGAAGGTCAAAGATGATGCCCTCTTCCTTGGCGTGGTGGACTTCTTCCGCTCTGGCGGGAAGCTCGGCTTCACTTCTTCTGTAGACGATGTGTACCTCAGCGCCCAGACGCAGGGCTGTTCTGGCCGCATCCATGGCTACGTTGCCGCCGCCTACGATAACAGCCTTCTTTGCCCGCATGATGGGGGTTCTGGACTTCTCGGAGAAGGCGCCCATCAGGTTGGATCTGGTCAGGTATTCATTGGCAGAGAAGACACCCATGGCCTGCTCGCCGGGAATGTTCATGAACTTGGGAAGGCCCGCGCCGGAGCCTACGAATACGGCGTCATAGCCCTCTTCCTCCATCAGAGCGTCGATGGTGGTGGACTTGCCGATGACGCAGTCGGTCTCGATTTCAACGCCCAGGGACTGAACGTTCTCGATCTCCTTCTGTACGACAGCGCTCTTGGGAAGACGGAATTCGGGAATGCCGTAGACCAGAACACCGCCGGCCTTGTGAAGGGCTTCGAAGATCTTGACATCATAGCCCATCTTTGCCAGATCGCCTGCGCAGGTAAGGCCGGAAGGACCGGAACCGATGACGGCTACCTTTTTGCCCTTCTTTTCAGCTGCGCCCTGGGGCTTGATACCCATCTCGCGGGCGGTATCCGCCACATAACGCTCCAGCTTGCCGATGGAAACAGGCTCGCCCTTGATACCGCGGACGCACTTGCCTTCGCACTGGGACTCCTGAGGACATACACGTCCGCAGATAGCCGGCAAAGCGGAGGATTCGCTGATGACCGCATAGGCGCCTGCCACGTCGCTTTCCTTGACTTTGTTGATAAAGCCGGGAATGTCGATGGAAACGGGGCAGCCCTGCACGCAGCGGGGATTCTTGCAGTTTAAGCAGCGGAGGGCTTCTGCTTCCGCTTCTTCCTTATTGTAACCGAGGCATACTTCCTCGAAATTGTGGGCACGTACCTGGGGATCCTGTTCGCGGACCGGTACCTTTTTCATCATATCCATTGCCATTTTTATTTACCCCCTTTATCAGTTGCAGTTTCCGCAGCCGCCGTGGTGGGTAGCACCTTCTTTGGCTTCCAGATAGAGTCTGCCTTCTTCGGTCTTGTAGAGAGCCATTCTCTGCATGGCCTGAGGGAAGTCGACCTTGTGTCCGTCAAACTCGGGGCCGTCGACGCAGGCAAATTTGACTTCGCCGCCTACCATCAGTCTGCAGGCGCCGCACATGCCGGTGCCGTCCACCATAATGGGATTCATGGAAACGATGGTGGGAATCTCCAGCTTTTCTGTCAGCTGGCAGACGAACTTCATCATGATCATGGGGCCGATGGCGATGACTCTGTCATAGCGCTTGCCCTCGTCATAGAGCTTCTGCAGAGCTACGCAGACGTTGCCGTTGATGCCGTAGCTGCCGTCGTCGGTGCAGATGTAAAGGTTGGATACTGCCGCCATGTCATCTTCCATGATGAGGATGTCTTTGCTTCTGGCGCCCTGGATGCAGTCTGCTGTCACGCCCTGGTTCTTAAGCCACTTAAGCTGGGCATAAACGGGAGCGGTTCCAACGCCGCCTGCGATGAAGCAGAGCTTCATCTTTCTGAGCTCTTCAAGGGGCATTTCGCACAGATCGGAGGGCCTTCCCAGAGGACCTACGAAATCAGCAAAGCAGTCGCCCTTTTTCAGCTGGGCCATACGGTAGGACTCAGCGCCTACGGTCTGGAATACGATCTGCACCGTGCCAGCTTCTGCATCGTAGTCGCAGATGGTCAGGGGAATACGCTCGCCCTCTTCATCCACGCGTACGATCAGGAACTGACCGGGAAGAGCATTCTTAGCGATACGGGGTGCATAAACATCCATCAGATAGATGTTGGAAGACAGAGCTTCCACTCTTTCAATTCTGAACATATCTGTAATCTCACTTCTCACTGCTTTTTTCTCTGGCATCCGGATCCTGCAGTGCCCGGGTCCGGCGCTTTCGCCTGTCTTTTTACTGCCGGCAAACCGCCAAACAGTCAGAAAATAATATATACCAGTCCGCGAGGCAAATGCAAGTCTTAAGGGCCGAACCGCATGCATTAAAATACGTTTTTTCAGCAAATCTTCCGTATTTTTTCCACCTAAGGCTCCGAAAATACCCTGACAGACGAATAAGATACTATCCTTGACTCCCCCACCCGGCATCAATCACAAGAGACCGTCCACAAGTATAAAACCTCAAAGTCCTCTTATTCAAGAATCAAAAAAAGCCGGGGTGCCGGCTTTTCAGGTTTCATGATTATTCAGTTACACAATGCCCTATGCGGGCTAATCATCATTTCTACGGTACCCCTCCAAAAATAGCTTATTTCCGCCATTTTTCAGGGCTGTTTTTGCAGGTATTTTTCAGAATATTCTGA
>CAMOGQ010000069.1 GCA_946614165.1 uncultured Lachnospiraceae bacterium | reverse complement strand
GTGGTGTGCGCCTTTGACGATCTGACCGGCCTGGACCGGGAGACATCCGCCCGTCTGGCCTCTTCTTTCGGAGGAGGCATGGGACGGATGCGGGAGGTCTGCGGTACGGTAAGCGGGGCTCTGATCGTTCTGGGCCTTCTCTGCGGATATTCGGACCCGAAAGATCCCGGAGCCAAGACGGAACATTATCATATGGTGCAGGAGTTTGCCAGACGTTTTAAAGAGATCAACGGGACCATCATCTGCCGGGAGCTCCTTGCCGGCGTCAGAACGAAGCCGGGAAAGGACCCGGAGGCAAGAACGCCGGAATACTATGCTTCCCGCCCCTGCCCGCGGCACTGCGGCGAGGCGGCGAAGATCGTAGATGAAATGCTGCGTGAGATGCAGGTCCCATTGCCTTAGGTCTTCCCGGCCGGGATCGGATATACCTGAATGCAGAACAGCCGTGCGGGCATCAGTGCCCGCACGGCTGTTAAAACGTGGTGTATCTTCCGGGGAGAGGCAGCCCTTGGCTGGGCCGGGCGGCGGGATTACAGACTCAGAAGCTGTATCCGTCTCCGGCGATGCAGTAGTCTATGTATTCGA
Organism: uncultured Lachnospiraceae bacterium; assembly: GCA_946614165.1. Taxonomy (GTDB): domain Bacteria; phylum Bacillota; class Clostridia; order Lachnospirales; family Lachnospiraceae; genus CAG-791. The sequence continues at coordinate 16,106 of CAMOGQ010000069.1, read as the reverse complement.
ACTCATCCATCATCCCGCTCTCATAGTATCTTACGATCTTCATTCTCGACGCTTCGATGGAGTCATATACCAGCTGCACCGGCTTTGGCGCATGGGAGTCCCTGATACGGTATTTCACACCGTCTGTCCATACATCCTTCAGCGTATAGCATTCCTCAAAACAGTCGTATCCCACCTTTTCCAGTCCCTGAGGAAGTTCCAGGTGCTCCAGCTGCTGGCAGGAGCGGAAAGTCTCGGACTCCAGCCGGGAAACGCCGCGTCCCACCACGACGCTTGTCAGGTCGCTGCATTCACTGAAGGCTTCCGAACCTATTTTTTTAACGCTGTCGGGGATGACGATGGACCTGATCCCGCAGGCTTTGAAGGCACCGTAACCGATCTCCTCCACCGAGTCCGGTATCACGATGGATTTCACATTTCCGCAGTACCTGAAGGCGCCGCCGATCACTCTGACCCCGTCGGGGATCACTGCGCATTCTTCCCTGCCGTCGCTTTCATAATCTTTCAGAACACCGTCTTCAATTTCAAATGCCATCCTTCAAACCTCCTTTTTTTCTCAAAGCAGAATCCCGGGGACATTCCTGACGAAGACTGAATTGGTGACGGGCAGGGGGCGCTTCCCTTCGGCCCGCAGAACTGCTGCGTCCCTTTAATTACTATTGTAGGCGAAAAGGGCATGCTGTAAAGAGAAAAGGCAGGGGAGATAAGGGAAGGGCAGGCATTTGTGAAGGAAGGAACAGGACCCTGCGGGGAGGATCCCTGCTTTCCGGGGGATGTACCTGTGGACCTCCCGGCGCGCATGGTCTAAACTGGGTACAGGAAAACAGCAGGGCTAATATCAGAGAGGCCTGCAGTCGTGAAAGAGAGGGAAGAAGAGCAATGATGCGGTTCAGCTATAAAAACAAGGTGACACAGCTGGAAAACGGGACCTACTGCTGGCGCTGCAAAGTCGATGATGCCACTACAGGTTTTGCCTATAAGCTTACTCTGGGCGTATGCGGAGGAATCTGCGCTTTTCTGATCCTGCTGAGCCTGGCTATTGGAAATTTGTGGGCCACGAAGATCACGCTGCTGAGCAGCCTTGGCGTTATGGCCATTGCGGGAGGCGTCGTTCTGATCTTCAAAATTCTGGGAAACTGGGACGAATATTACTGGATGAACGACGAATACATTAGGATCGGAACAGGCAAGAGTACAGCCGTCATGGAGTACGAAAGGCTCAGGCGGGTGATTCTGGCTGATAATAAGATCCTGCTGGAAAAGAAGCTGGGCAGGGCGACCGTCTTTATTCCGGACGGGGACTATGACCTTGTAAGAAACTATATTCTTGCCAGGATCCCGGGGACAACGGAAGTGGTCAGGGAGGGACCCTGGGAGAAGATCTGAACTGCATATAAGCGGAAGGCTGCTTCCTTTAAGGCCGGCCGCGCCTTTCTTCCGGACGGACCCTTCCGCGATCTTACATGACAACTGTCTCCAGGACTGCCAGAACGGGGTTGTATCTGATCCTGTCACGGGCACCGACACATTCCGCGTTCCTGAAAGCCTGCTCCAGGCTTTTGCGGATCTCTGCCGCAAAGGGGCTGTCGTCGTTATCCACCGAAACCGCCAGTTCGTCCAGTCTGGTGAAGGATTTTCTGTTGATATTGCAGGATCCTATGATTACGCGCTGCTCGTTCATGAGGAGCTTTGCGTGCAGCATTTTTTCCGTCATATAGATTTCCAGCCCGCCGCTGCATCTGCTGCCGGGAGCTTTTGCATATGCCTGCAGTCTGGATACGGTCAGTCTGTTCGTGGCATCATTGAAGTTGGCGTTTTTCGGGATCAGGATGCGCACGCGCACCCCTCTTTGCAGCGCGCGTTTTATGCCCGACAGTATGTCTTTATCAGGCCCGAAGTAGGCCATCATGATGCTGATCTCACGCCGGGCGCCGTCTATGATCTCCATGTAGCCGGACTTGAGCTCAAAGCATCTGACCGGCGCTTTCATATTGACCAGGAACAGATCGCTTTTCTTTTTCGGATCCTTTCTTTTTTCCAGGAACTGTGCGACCGAATCCGGACCGGTGATCTTCACCATGTAATCCTGATATACTCTTCCCTTTAAGTCTCTGTCATACTCCTTGTCCTCTATGTTGATGCCGCCGAGGATCATGACCCTGCGGTCAAATATAAAATACTTGGAATGGTCATAGGTCCTGACACTGTCCATCATGGCAATGCCCGGATGGGCTTTCAGCTGCATGTACATGCTGCTGCGGGAGGTTATGAGCTTCTTTCCGGCCAGTTCTCTGTTATAGACCAGCTCCAGTATGGATATACCGGCCCTGTCTGTCAGAGCCGGACGGTGGCATAAGGACCGCTGCGACTCTTCGGCATATTCGAGGATCACTGCATACAGGTCCTTTTCCACGGTGACCTTCACGCCCCTGTCCGCGGCCGCCAGTATCTCGCGGGCTATTTCCGTTCCGATCCTGTCCTCTCTCCATATGAACATATGCACTGTGATCTCATGCTCTGCAGTGCGGATCTGTCTTATTATTTCCGGGAAGGCATTCCTGCCTCCCTCCAGGAGTTCAAGCATCATCTCTTTTTCCCCATATCCACGGTCTGCGGTCCAGTTCCCGGGATAACCCTCCAGTATCTGCAGAACGCCCAGGCATCTGGGCATGAAGCCTATGGCAAAATGGATCAGGATAGAGCCCCAGATGTTCCTGTCCTTCTCATACAGTATGCCCGTCACAAGACAGAGGAGCAGAGCCCCTGTCATATAGTATAGAGCATACTGCATATGAAGGATGAAGAAGACGGATGTGATCCAGGCCGTGATAAAAGCCTGCCTCATATGCACGTCCCTGCGGCTCATTTCTCATCGGGAAAGTCCCTCTGCCCCGGACCGCCCAGGGCGGTCCTTATACTATCCTGGACAAAGGCCTTTATGAAGAATTCCTGAAAGACGATGCTGAAGGGATACAGCCATCTGGTATGCACGCCTAGGTAAAGGCCGAAATAGGGGATCTCGCGGTAAAGAGGATTCTTTGCATTCAGATACAGCCTGAAGGCGAAGAGCGCGGCTACTATGATGAGGGAGAGCGCGATGCATACGGGCAGGAATCTCCTGAGATCGTCTCTGCCTGCCCGGAGGGCCTCCCATCTGCATTTCATGGGCGTAAGGCGCGAAAGCAGGACCATTTCCGTTACAAGTACGGCGCCGAGTATCTTGCTTCCGTATGGAATGTAGTCGGACAGGATATCCGTATGAGCGGTCAGGCCGAAGATCTTCAGCCCGAGGATATGGAACGCGGGCGTCATGATCAGGAACAGCACCACGGCCTGTGTATGACTCAATGTGTTTCTGCTGCCTTTCATACAGTCTCCGCCTCCTATCTCTCCATGTCTGAGATCCTGTTCACCATCAGATGGCAGATCCTTTTAATGCCCCCCGAATAATCGGCTTCGTCAAGCTTTTTAGTCACCATCAGAGGGTCGTCCGTTCCGATCACATCCACGCCGCAGCTTACCAGATACTGTATCCCGTCCGGGTCATCCGCGGTCCAGCAGAACACCTCCATGCCTTTTTTGTGCAGAGCATGCACCAGCTCGGGCGACACGGCCCCGACCTCTGCCGAAAGATGATCCGCGTCTTCCACTTCCGCGTAATCCTTCCACGCCATAAGTACCGCATGGGCGGTGCTTATCTCCGGATCCAGTTCCTTTACCCTGGCGATCGAATCGCCGTAGAGGCTGATGATCAGCACCCGGTCATGCATCCCGGTCTTATGGATCAGACTGAGCACTTCTTCCTCCAGGCCAGGTCTTTTTTCCGACGGTTTGGTCTCCACCTGCACGAGCACCCCGTTTTCCCTGGCAAGAAGCAGGACTTCTTCCAGAGTCGTGATATGAACAAGCTCTTTTCCGCTTCCCCTGCCGTTTATGACCTGGTACTGCATGAGTCTTTCATAAGTCATGTCGGCAACGGATCTGTCCAGACCGAAACGTCTTTTCAGCGACTGATCGTGTTCGGCTGCCACTACGCCGTCGGATGTGATCTGTACGTCAAGCTCGATCCAGGGAATGCCCTCGGATACGGCCAGTTCAAAGGCTTTGTAGCTGTTGTCCGAAGCGTTCGTATTGTCTCCCCTGTGAGCGCAGACCTGGGGGCAGGGGACATCCTCCATCAGGTAGTCCAGATTCAGCGCCGTGTACGATATGCTGACCGCAAGTATCATGACAAGGCATCCCGCGGCAGCAGTCTTTCCGGCGAGGCTGAACTCTTCGGTCCTGAAAATGTAGGGAGTTACGCCCGCAAGAGACCTGTCCTACTCAAAATACTGATAGAACAGCGCGGTTATGCCGGCGTTATTGACAGACGGAACGATCATCGCCCTTATGATGTGAACAGCGGCGTCTGCGGCATCCCCGCAGCCAAGCAGAACAGAAAGAAAGCTTGTGGCATAATTGACGGTCATGGAAAAGGCATGCAGAAGCCCTCCAATCTCAAACAGGGCGGAATATGCCATGATGATCAGAAACAGCAGGACCAGCAGCAGGGTCACCGGAGAGGTGCACACCTTTGTCATGGTGGATCTGTCCATATATCTGACGCCCTCCAGACCGATCAGGATCCTGCTGAAAGCACTGCGCATCACTTCTGCGGTGAAAAGGGAAAAGACGGGGCACGAAAAAGAGAAGATGAACCTGCCGGGAAGATCGGCGGCAGGGAGCATCCATACATTTCTGATGAACAGTCTTATTCCACTCAATTTGTCCTTCATGATATGCTTTCCGGTCCGGGGCCCCGGGCCTTTTCCCTGCGGCTTCCTGTTTGAGACTTCTTATACTGAATGCTTTTTATCGAAAAACTGAATTTATTATATTACATACGCCTGCGATAGAAAATGCCGGGTTACGTCTGCAGGGATCGGGGGCCGAGAAAAACGGAGCGGCGGGATCGAGGGCCGTCCGCGGATATAAATTGACTCAAAAACCACATTACATTGTTTTTAATACTACATTACTGTAAGATAGATATTGATATAAGGATGACCGGTACCGGAGGTCGGGACAGGAAGAAAAAAGAAGAGTGATTCAGGCAGATAGGAGGACGCGTTAATGGGAAAGATCATTATTGTGGCGGAAAGCGGCAGCGATGTTCCCGCTGACTTAAGAGAACGTTTCGGGATCCGGATCGCACCGATGCATGTGATCTTCGGCGGGGAGAGCAGAGAAGACGGCACCTTTTCTCCCTCGGAGGTCATTGCGTATTACAGAAGGACCGGAAAGATCCCATCCACCAGCGGAGCGATGGAATACGATTTCAGCCGGGTCTTTGAAGAGATCCTTGCTAAGGAGCCGGACGCCTCGGTGCTGCACATAGCCTATTCGGCCGTGACCACCTGCTCCTACACCTGCGCCCGTCAGGCGGCGGAGGAATTCCCCCAGATGCCCTTTGCCCAGGTGGATACAGGGATGTTTTCCTTCGGCCACTGCTCTGTTGTGATCGGGACGGCCCGGATGCTTGAGGAGCATCCCGAATGGACCCTCGAAGATGCCCGGAAAGCCGCAAAGGAGCTGGTGGACCATTCCTGCATGGCCTTTGTGCCGGACGGATTTGAATTTCTGAAAGCGGGCGGCAGAGTCCGCAATACGGCGGCCCTGGTGGGGGAACTTTTGAAGATCCACCCCCGCATAGACATGATCGGCGGCTACCTGGTACCCGTCAGAAAATACCGGGGCCGCATGGAACGGGTGATCCCTGCCATGATCCGGGACTTTGTCAGGGAATATGAAACGAAGCGTCCGGAGATCTGGCTGGGCCATACGCCGGAATTTTCCCCTGAGTGCCGGAAGGCGGCGGAAGATACCCTCAGGGAACTGGGATTTACACAGATCCTCTGGATCGAATGCGGGTCAGTGATCACGACCCACGGCGGAACAGGATGCTTTGGCCTGTCGGGCTTCGGAAAGAAGACAGCCGGTGAATGACAGGAGAGGGGGATTTTTAGGAAAGTTTCATAAAAAAAACAGGAACATGATAAAGTTTATAATGATTTTTTCCGGGAACGTATTAAAATAGAAATAGAGCTTTAAAATATTCTTTCAGGAAAGGAGTTAAACAATGCCATTAGTAACAACAACAGAGATGTTTAAAAAAGCTTATGACGGCGGATACGCAATCGGTGCATTCAATGTCAACAACATGGAAATCGTCCAGGGAATCACAGAGGCAGCCGGCGAGCTGAACAGCCCTGTCATCCTTCAGGTCTCCAAAGGTGCCCGTGCCTATGCAAACCATACTTATCTGGTAAAGCTGGTGGAAGCGGCTGTTATCGAGAACCCTGATATCCCGATCGCTCTTCACCTTGACCATGGTGACAGCTTTGAGCTGTGCAAGAGCTGCATTGACGGCGGCTTCACTTCCGTCATGATTGATGCTTCCTCCAAGTCCTTCGAGGACAACATTGCACTGACCAAAAAGGTCGTTGAGTATGCACATGCCCATGGCGTAGTCGTCGAAGCTGAACTGGGAACCCTGGAAGGCGTGGAAGACGAAGTCGTCGTCGAAGCAGGCAAAGCCAGCTACACACGTCCCGAAGAAGTCGAGGAATTCGTGACCAGAACAGGCTGCGACTCCCTTGCCATCGCCATCGGTACCTCCCACGGCGCTTACAAGTTCAGACCCGAGCAGTGCACACGCAATGCCGACGGCATCCTTGTACCTCCGCCGCTCCGCTTTGACGTTCTCGAAGAAGTATCCAAGAGACTTCCCGGCTTCCCCATCGTTCTGCACGGATCCTCTTCCGTACCGCAGGAGTTCGTAAAGATGGTCAACACCTACGGCGGCAATATGCCCGACGCCATCGGTATTCCGGAGGATGAGCTCCGCCACGCTGCCGAGCTGTCCGTCTGCAAGATCAACATCGACTCCGATATCCGTCTGGCCATGACAGGCAACATCCGGAAGTACTTCGCAGAGCATCCCGAGCACTTCGATCCCAGACAGTATCTGAAACCCGCCAGACAGGCCGTCAAGGACATGGTCGCTCACAAGATCGTCCACGTCCTTGGATCCAACGGAAAGGCCTGATCGGTTACGGCCAAGGCCCTGAGCCTTATCAGACACCATTCGTAAAGCAGAGCCCCGGATCCCGGTATCCGGGGCTCTTTCGCTGCCGGAAAGTCCTCAGGGAAAATGCGTCCCGGAGAGACCGGCGGCTTCGGAACAAAAAAGCGATATCCCCGGAAAGCCGCGTCTGCAGGCTGTCCGGGGATATTTTCTGCCGCTGGATAGACCGGTGCAGGGAGGCCGTGAAAAAGGCGGTGGTCCCGGCGTGCTTCGTCTGCTATAATGAGGCTGCCTTTCGAAAAAGGCAGAAATCAGTGAAACGGAGCAGTATTATGGAAAAAATAAAAAGAATTTTTGCGGTCCTTCTGACTCTTGTCCTGCTGACGGGCGCCGCCGGCTGTGCCAGGCTGCAGAGCGGGATCCACGATCTCCACGGAAGCATCATCGGCAACGAGTACAATATCGACATCTTCGACAATACGGGGATCCGGACCCTGAGATCCCACGGAAAAAGGATCGACATCGACAACAACGTTGTGGAGGAAAGGTCCTACGCCTCCGATACCGACGAATGGTATACCACAAAGACCCTGAGCTCTGTGATCACCATCACCATCGACGGCCGGCAGCTGATCTCCTGCGGAGATACCTGTATTTTCTATGACAAAAGGCTCTCTCCGGAATATGAATTTTATCTGGACAAAATAGAGAGCGATTCCTCGGGCATTCTGGATTCCACCCTGATCAGCGGAAGAGTCAACAGCATCAAGAATGCCTTCGGAAAACCCATGGTGGTGGTCATCAAATCCCAGATGGGAGCCCCGATCTATGCTTTTTCGGGGGACAAGGTCTACTGGGAGATCCAGGAGGACCTGCCCAGATTCACAAAGCTGATGATCGACGGGAAAGCCCTCTACATCCACAGGGCCAACTTCCAGATCATTGACAAGGCCCTTCTGGACTGATCCGGTATTTTTTTGACTTTCAGGCTGTGTAGAACTCTTGTTTTATGGTAAAACAGAAATGAATGAACCATATATCGATTCATACAGGATCATAGATAAGGAGGAAGCCCTTTGAATTTTGTATTTATCTCACCGGCCTACCCCGTCACCTGCACCCAGTTCTGCGACCGTCTGCACAGGAGAGGCGTAAATGTGCTCGGAATCGGGGACGTGCCCTATGACACACTAAATGACCAGCTGAAATGTGCCCTTACGGAATATTATTACGTAAATTCTCTTGAGGATTATGACCAGGTATACCGGGCCGCGGCCTTTTTTATCCACAAATACGGCCGGATCGACTGGCTGGAGTCTCTGAACGAATACTGGCTGCCGGCGGACGCAAGACTGCGTACGGATTTCAATATCGGCGTCGGTACAAGAGAAGACAGGATCGGCGACCTGGTCAGGAAATCCCGTATGAAGCAGATCTTTATAGAAGCCGGGATACCGACTGCCCGCCAGCATGTGGTCTCGGATCTGGAAGCCGGACTGGCTTTCGTGAAAGAGACAGGATATCCTGTGATCGTCAAACCGGATATCGGCGTCGGTGCCAACGGCACATACAAGATCAAAGGGGAGGATGAACTGAGGGCCTTTTACAGAGACCTTCCGGAGACTCCCTATGTCATGGAGGAATTCCTTTGCGGCGATATCTGCACCTACGATGCGATCCTCGACGGCAGCTGCGAGCCGCTTTTTGAGTCCATGTGCACCTATCCCCCGGTGATCGACGCAGTGCAGAGCGGCGACAGCATCCGCTTCTTTACGGTGGCAGATGTCCCCGCTCAGCTTCGGGATTTCGGCAGGAAGGCGGCCAAAGCATTCGGAGCGGACAGGCGTTTTGTCCATTTCGAGTTCATCAACATTACAAAGGACTACAAAGGCATAGGAAAAGCCGGCGGCTACGCCATTATGGAAGTGAATATGCGGCCGGCGGGCGGGCATGATCCCGATATGATGAATTATGCCCAGTCCATCGACGTCTTCGATCTTTATGCCCAGATGGTCACTTCGGGCAGCGCCCGGATCCCTGAAGATGCAGAGCATTATGTCTGTGCCTATGCAGCCCGAAAGGACGGCTGCCGCTACGTGCATACGCCGGAAGAGATCACAGAGCGCTACGGCAGCCATGTTGTGATGACGGAAGAAATGCCGCCCATCGACTGGCCGTCAATGGGGCGCTATGTCTATATGGCAAAATTCAAAAAGAAAGAGGAAATGGAAGAATACTTCCGCTTCGTTCTGGAAACGGCGGAGTAAGGAGCAGGCTGACATGGAAAGACCAGGGACCGGATCCGGCGAAATGCCGGATCCGGTCCTTTTTTTGCGAAGGCGGGTGCCGGAAGGGCCCTGTAAGGGCTCCGGAAAAGAAGAGGGCTCCGCAGGGGGCATCTGTTGCGTGCCGGGGAAATGGAAAAGGCCAGACTGCACAAAACAGAGGGAAAAGAGAAAAAGCTGAAAAGAAAGAGAGGGGGAGGAACTGATAGACTTCCGGTAAAGACAAAAAGACAAACTGTTTAAGGGAGGCCGCAATGAATAAAGAATTCAAAGTCGTTCTTGTAATGAACCTTATGTACAACCTGTTTTTAGCCCTGATCCTTTCGGCTGTGGCCCAGTTTATGAGCATGGGTGGGATCCGGTTCCCCGCGATCATCGGAGATATACTGATCGCCTATGTTCTGGAGATGGTCATAGCTCTGGGCCTCCCCTTTTCAAAATGGGGCATGGCCCTGGGAGAAAAGTATGCAGAGCCCGGAAGTCTTAAGTACCGCTGTCTTATGACCACAGGGACCGCCGTCCCCTTCGCTTTTGCCATGTGCCTGGGCATGAGCTTTATCGGGTCCGTTCTGATCGCCCATCTGCCTCTTTCTGTATGGTTTTCTGCCTTCCTCGGCATGCTGCCGGTCTTTATCGTCCTGGGCTGGGTCCTGTCCTTCTTCTGCGTACCTTTCTTTATGGGGCTTGCCGGAAAAATTGTCTGTAAGGACTGATTCCGGGTCCCGGATCACAAAAAACAATTTTTTTAATCAGAAAAATGGAGGAAAAGACATGCTGTACCCTGTAATGACTGCTTCCAGAACGGTTATTGATCTGTCGGGCATATGGAAATTCAGGCTGGACGACGGAAAAGGCTTCTCGGAAGGCCTCTGCGCCCGTCCCCTCAGGGATGCGATGAACATGCCGGTACCCTCATCCTATAATGATCTGAAGGAAGACACAGCCTTCCGCGATCATTACGGATATGTCTTCTATCAGAGAAGGTTCGCCTGCCCCGGGGCGATCTGCAGGGGCCGCAGGGTGGTGCTGCGCTTCGAAGCAGTCACCCACTTTGCCAGAGTCTTTCTGAACGGGGAGGAGATCGGAAGCCATCTGGGAGGCTTTCTTCCCTTCGAGATCGAGATCGGAGAAAAGCTTCGGGAAGACAATCTTCTGACGGTGGCGGTGGACAACCGGATCGACTATCACACTCTTCCCGTCGGCAACCTGGAAGATGTCTGGGGCTCCAGAGGAAAGAACCGTTCCAGGAAAAAGGCAAATTATCCGAATTTTGACTTTTTCAATTACTGCGGGATCACAAGGCCGGTGAGACTCCTTATCATGCCCGAAAACTATATCGACGATATCTCCCTGGTCCCGGAGGTGAAGCATACAGGGGAAGGAAGAGGAGACGCCGGGATATCCTACCGGATCCGGATGGGCGGAGAAGACGTATCAGACGGGAATGACTGCCTGGTCGAGGTGTTGGATCAGGAAGGGAACATGGCAGGAAGCGGGACCGGGCTGAGCGGAAAGATCTGCATAAAGAATGCTTACCTCTGGCAGCCCCTGAAGCCCTATCTGTACACGGTAAAAGTAAAAGCCGGCGAAGATATCTACGAGCTGCCTTACGGCATCCGTACGGTCCGGATCGACGGCAGCAGATTCCTGATCAATGAGAGACCCTTTTACTTCAAGGGATACGGGAAGCACGAGGACACCTTCCCCGGCGGCAGGGGAGAGAACATACCCATGTATGTGAAGGATATCTCTCTGATGAAATGGCAGGGGGCCAACAGCTTCCGCTGCAGTCATTATCCCTACAGCGAAGAGCTGATGCGGCTTGCTGACGCGGAGGGCCTTGTGGTGATCGACGAGACTCCCGGTGTGGGGATCAATCTGGCCTTCGGCGGCGGAGCGAATTTCGACGGAAAGAAGAAGGTGACCTATGACGAAAAGACAGGCGTGCAGACTTTCGGACACCATCAGGATGTAATCAGGGATCTGATCCGCAGGGATAAGAACTATTCCTGCGTCGTCATGTGGAACATAGCCAATGAGCCCGACGGTGCCGGGGAAGGGGCCTATGAATATTTCAGGCCCCTGTTCGATCTGGCCAGAGAAGAAGACCCTGCCGGGCGGCCCCTCTGTATGGCAAGCGCCCAGGTATCGGGCGGCCCAGATACGGATGTTTCCGCCAGACTGTCGGACGTCATATGCCTGAACCGTTACTACGGGTGGTACGAGGGCGGACCCCATCTGGATGAAGCAGCGGAATGGTTCCGGCAGGAACTGAAAGAATGGGAGAAGCTAGGCAGGCCCCTTATGATCACGGAATACGGGGCGGATACGGTGGCAGGACTTCACGATACCACCCCCGTTATGTTCACGGAGGAGTACCAGCTGGAGTATTACCGGGCCAACAACCGGGTGCTGGACGAATTTCCCTTCGTGGTGGGCGAGCATCTGTGGAGCTTTGCGGATTTTGCCACGGGACAGGGGACCAGCAGGGTCCAGGGAAATAAAAAGGGCCTCTTTACCAGAGACCGCCGTCCCAAGCTGGCTGCCCATTACATTAAGGACCGCTGGCATCAGATCCCGGATTACGATTACAAACAGGCTTAAACAGAAGGGTGGTCCTTCCGGCATCCGGCCGGGAGGACCTTTTTGTATCCGGTACTTCCCCTCTCTGATGCATCTTATCCCCAAAAAATGCATCCTGGCATCCGGCTTATTGCAGGAGCGGGCCTCTTCTGTAAAAATGAAGTTACATTTACAGATTCATGAAAGGTGATAAAAATGGGAATGACAGCATTTGTTCTTTTACTTGCAGTGGAAATCCTTCTGGCAGTCAGGACCTGCCGGAGGAAAACACAGAAAAGGATATGGAGGCGGGAGCGGCTGGCGGGAAGGGCCCTCCAGACGGGAATCGTTATCTTTCATATCATTCTTACGGCGGGGCAGAAGTGGCGCTTTATGCCGGTCCTGGCCTTTCTGCTTTTTCTGCTGGCCATCGCCGCGCTTTCGGCTCTTTTTAAGAGAAACAGGGATGACGGAATAAAGAAACCCTTTTCTGCCGTCCTTTCAGGCATTTTCTGCAGCCTGCTCCTTTTTGTTTTTCTGATCCCGGCCTTTGTCTTTACAGGCTACAGCGGACTTCCGGTCTCCGGCCCCCACAGCGTGGGAAGAGCCGATGCCATTCTGACCGACAGCTCCAGGACAGATCCCTTTGAGGAAGACGGCAGCTTCAGGGAAGTGCCGGTGCATTTCTACTATCCCGAAGGCGGGGGAGAGGAGAAATATCCCCTGGTGGTCTTTTCCCACGGGGCCTTCGGCTACTATGAAAGCAATACCTCCACATACATGGAACTGGCATCGAACGGCTATGTGGTGGCGGCTCTGGACCATCCCCATCATGCTTTCTTCACGGAGGATACTTCCGGCGCCACGGTCATCGTGGATGGGCAGTTCCTGAATACCGCCATGAACCTGAGCGCCTCGGAGACGGATGACGAAGCGGAGTACGCCCTCTACAGGGACTGGATGGCCCTTCGGACAGCCGATATGGGATGCGCGGTGGATGAGATCAGGGAGGCCGCTCTGTCCGGCTCCCTGAGCAGTGCCTGGTCTGTCTCCGAAAGTGACAGGGCATCTCTCATGGCTGCCCTTGCCATGGCAGATCCTTCCCGGACCGGCCTTATGGGCCACTCCATGGGAGGCGCTACCAGTGTGGAACTGGGACGGCAGCGAAAGGATATTACCGCCGTCATCGATATCGACGGGACCATGCTGGGCGAATATACCGGGACCGAAAACGGGAAATTCACAGTCCGAAAGGAGCCTTATCCCCTCCCCATACTTGAATTTGTCAACTGGGATTCGTATAGTGAACTGCAGGAATATCCCGAAGAGGCAGAGGCCTATCCCAACACGGTACTGATGAAAAATGCAGGGGAGGGCTTTGTCATCACCATCCGGGATACAAAGCACATGGACTATACCGATCTTCCCCTTCTTTCCCCCATGCTCGGAAAGATGCTGGGAAGCGGAAGCCGGGGGACCAGGGAGACCATGACCATCGTCAATTCCCAGGTACTTTCCTTCTTCAACTGCTATCTGAAGGGAGAGGGCTCTTTCTCGGCTGAAGAAATCTACTAGACCTGAGAGGAAAGACAATGGATGTACGGATCGAAAAGATCGGAAAAGAGGAGAAGGAACAGGTCCTGATCCAGTGCCGGTCTGTCACGGAGGAGGTAGAAGAGATCGCGGCCTTTGTAAAGTCCCGCCAGGGGAGCCTGACCGGCGTCCTGGAGGGGAGGCGTTTTGAGGTGGCGGTGTCCGACATCTGCTACATAGAATCGGTGGACGGAAAGACCTTTCTCTACACAAAGGAAAAGGTCTATGAGACTTCCAGCCGCCTCTACGAGCTGGAGGAAAAGTTAAGGACAAGGCATTTCCTTCGAATCTCAAAATCCATGCTGATCAGTCTTTTGAAGATCCAGTCCATCCGGCCGGCCATGGGAGGACGCTTCACGGCCCTTCTGTATTCCGGCGAACAGATCATTATTTCCAGAAATTATGTGAAGGCCCTCAAGGCAGCTCTGAAGGGAGAATAAAGCGGTGGAATTCAAAAAGTTTCTTATAGAAAAACTGACCCTTTTCTTTATGCTGTCCACAATGATCACGGCGGCGGTCTATCTGATCGGCTCTGCCTATGACAGAGACGCTCTTTTCGGCTACGACGCCCTGCTCTCTCCCATGCGCTATGCGGCGCTTTGCATTCTGCCCACCTTTGTGACCTGGTCCAGACGGGAGCTTTCAATGCGGGAGCTGCTTTTCCGCAAGGCCCTGATGCTGGTCCTTGTGGAAGGAGTCATTCTCTATATGGCATTTACCAGTCCTGTCATCGATACGGGAAGGATGCAGGTGGTCATGACCCTTATGGGAAGCGTTCTGGTCATCTTTCTTCTGGTCAATCTTTTCCTGTGGCTGCGGGACCTGGCGGAAGCGGGAAGGATGAATCAGGACCTGGAAAACTTCCGCAGGCTCCACGATGAGGAGAACCGGGGCTGAACAGGAATCATATAGCTCAGGACATGGAAGAAGATATGGAAAAACAGTAAAGAAGCCTCCTGCTCCGGCGTGCTGCCGGGGCAGGAGGCTTCTTTAAGTATTCCGGGGACAGTCTTGGTAAAACTGCTGCCGGGTTGCTGCCGTCAGAGAACGGCCATCCCTTCTTTATCTTTAATAACGGTCAATGAATTCCAGGACGATCACGGAGAGGACCCCGTAGAGAATGGCAAAGCCCAGAAGGAGGAGCCAGAGAAAACGCAGGTTTTCGGGGGTCGCCTCCAGTTCTTCCGAAGCCAGCAGGGGAGCCATTGCGTTGATGTCGGCGCTGACGCAGATGGCGTCCAGTCCCCAGCGGCTGATGGTGGCAGCGGAAAACTTCTCCGCAGCCCCTTCCAGGGCGAAGATCTGTCCGGCCATGACCAGCTGGATGATCAGGGCAAAGGGCATGACGGTCATGGCCGTATTCTCATTTGTGACAATGGAGGAAATGAGAAGGGCTAGGGCATCGGACCCCAGAAGGATCAGGAAGAAGGTGATAAAGAGCTCGATGACGGGGCTTGTGATGATGCCTTCTTTTATGAAGTGATCCCTGTTTACGAACCATACGATCAGGGTCACGGGGACGGTCTCTGCCAGGCAGAGGCAGGCCTCATAGAGCCAGTGGGCCGCCAGGTAGGAACTCATGTGGAGGCCCGTCCGGTGGTCGTGCTTTAAGATGGCCCGTTCTCTGCAGATGGTCCGTATGGAGTTGAAGAGGCCGACCCAGATACAGGCACAGACCAGGGTAAAGGCCCCGTTTTTGGTGTCCCAGTAGGTCACGAACATGTTCTCGCCGGTGACGGAGCAGATGATCAGGGTGATCAGAACGACGCTGATCAGGATCTTCCAGCCCTTGTCGTTTACAAAGGCCCGAAAGCATCTTTCAAGGCAGATCCGGGTCTGTTTGAAGCGGGATGAATGCTTCTCTTCCATGGGGAAATCCTCCTTTCTTTGGGGCGGCTTCAGCTCTCAGAGGGGAGAGAGGCCTGCATAAGCCGCAGGGCCGTGTACTTTTCCAGAAAATAGTCGGCCAGTCCTTCTCCGCCTTCGGCCCTGGAATTGATCCTCTTTACGATGTGCTCCAGGGAGTCCACCTCAAAGAAGGAAAGAGCATCCTTTACGGGTCCGTAGAAGAGCAGATGGCCTACATTGTCACCGGTCTTTCCCAGGACCAGGATCCTGGTGAAGAGGTCGGCAGCCCTGTCGGGACCGTGGGTGATGATCATGACCATCTTTCCCAGGTCCGCGATTTCCTTCAGGTTCTCCATCAGAAGCCGGGACATGGTGCCGTCCAGACCGGAATCCGGCTCATCCAGAAAGAAGATGCCGGGGTCTCCCACCAGTTCTATGGCAATGGAGAGGCGCTTGAGCTGGCCGCCGCTGATGGAGGCGCAGAGATTGTTCTTCTCGGCCGTAAGGCCCAGAAGAGACATGGCCCAGTCCACCTGCTGCACATACTCCTGTCTGGTGGAAGTGCCGGGCATTTTCATTTTTGCTTCGGCGTAAAGGGTGTCATAGACCGTGTCGTTCAGGCGGATCAGGTTCTGCTGGGGGACATAGCCGATCTCATACTTGACCTTTTCATAGTCACGGTAGACGTTGAGGCTTCCGTAGCTGATGTCGGCGTCCGCCCGGTCATAGCCCATGACGGACTTGATGAAGGT
>CAMOGQ010000068.1 GCA_946614165.1 uncultured Lachnospiraceae bacterium | reverse complement strand
AAGCTGTATGAAAAAAGAGATAATGCAGTGCCTTGAAAAAGCCGTGAATAGTAACAAGCTGAGCAGGAAACAGCGCTGAAATAAGCTTTTTTTGTGGAAATAACGTTTAACAAGTGTGATACTATAGTGTGCAGAACATTTCTGCATATCATTGAAAGAGGTAAAGCCATGCAGATCGAATTCAAAGAAAAACACAGTGAAGATTATTTCAGGGAAGGCGTCAATGTTCAGGTCCAGTATCAGGTGATCCAGAAGAAGCCCGAAGGGAAGCTCAAGGACTATTTTACGCTTACAAAAAGATATCTGATCATTCTGATCGCTACGGCGGCGGTGCTGGTCCTGGTCAATATTTTTACCGGCTTCTCTGGCATGTCCATCTTCGCACTGATCTTTCTGGGCGTGGTGGCCCTTCTGGACATCCGCTACTCCCAGACCATGAATAAGCTTCTGGAAGGCTATCTGAAGGAGACCAGGCACTCCACCTTCAAAGCGGACAGCCAGGGCATCAGGCTGGAGAGAGGAGGCGCTGCGGCCGCTTCCTTAAACTGGTCGGAAGTCTCCTTTGTGAGAGTTTTTGAACATTGCATTCTTTTTGCCGGCACCAAGGCTCCGGGCCCTTTTATACTTGTGCCTGTATCCTGCAGGGAGGAGATCTTCTCCTTTATGGACCAGAACGGGATCAAGGTAAGGACCATCGGCAGATAAATCGGATGCCGGGCATATAAAAGGGAAAGACAGGGGATTCCGGAAGGCGGAGCAGAGCGGCTCCCTCTTCCGGGGTCCCTTTTCTGGCAGGAGGAAATCTATGGCGTGGTGCACACTTTCGTTTGAATCAAAGGCTCTCAAGAGGCCTGAAAAGCTGGAGCTTCTGATCCCCCAGGCGGGCTTCAAGGGGCTGACAAAAAAAGAGGACTACGGGGTCCTTGTCCTTCTCCACGGCCTTCATAAGGACAGGAAGGAATGGCTTCTGGATTCCCAGATGCCTTTTCTGGTCAGGGAGCTGCCCCTTCTGGTGGTCATGCCCACCTGCCGCAACGTCTTTTACGTCAATACGGCAAACGGCTATGCCTACATGGACTATATCACCAGGGAGATCCCTTCCCTGATCAGGGAGATGTTTCCGGTCTCGGAGGATCCCCGCAAATGGACCATCATGGGAGAATCCATGGGAGGATACGGAGCCCTGGTCTGCGGCCTGCATCATCCGGAGGTCTTCGGCGGGATCGCGGCCTTTTCGCCGGTAACGGACGCCATGAATGCGGCATCCCTCCTGCCGGACGTCTGCTTTGAGGACGTCTTCGGAAGCAGGGAGGAGGCTGACAGGAAGGGCTATGATCTCTTCCGCCTGGCAGACCGGCTGAAGGAGGCGCCCCCCGTCCGCATGTGCTGCGGGAAGTCGGACTTTCTCCTTGATATGAACCGCCGCTTTTATGAGAAGATCCGGTCCTGGCAGGACGTGGTCTATTCGGAGGGGGAGGGAGACCACGATTTTCTTTACTGGAATCCTCAGATCCCGGAGGTCCTCTCCTGGATCATGAAAAGAATGGAGGAATGCTCATGATCAGCGCGTATGTACATCCCTACTCCAATGTCCTGAACATGGAAACGGACGTAAGGCTCATTATGCCGGACCTGAATGAAGATAAAAGGCCCCTGCCCTGCATCTGTCTCTGCCACGGAGGCAGCGGGGACGAAGACGCCTGGCTCTGCTTCGGGGGGATCGGAGAACTCGCTGACAGATATCGCACGGCCTTCTGCCTGGTCAACGCCATGGACTCCTGCTTTACCGACATGGCCCACGGCTTTCCCTTTGCCACCTATATAGGGAAAGAACTGCCTCTCATCATGCGGGGCCTCTTTTCCCGCCTGTCCTGTGAGAGGAAGGATACCTTTATCTGCGGCCTCTCCAACGGAGGCTACGGAGCCCTGCTGATCGGCCTTACTTATCCGGAGACCTTTTCTGCCATCGGCGCCTTTTCCGCAGGGGACAAGGCAGACGCCGCCCCAAAGCCCTTCCCGGAGGGGACCATGGATCCCAGGATCCGCATGTTCGGGCAGAGGGAGATCCACGGCACGGACTACAGCATCACCCATCTGGCCCGGACCCTTGCCGCCTCGGAGAGGGAAAAGCCCAGGGTGTACCATGCCTGCGGGGGAAAGGATCCCTGGCTGGACATGAACCTGATCGTAAAGGAATGCTTTGAGGACCTGGCCTGTCCCGATTACGACTACAGATACCATCAGGACGAACGCTATGGCCACGAGTGGCCCTTCTGGCACGAAGAACTGGTCCGATTCCTGGATTACGCCTCCATCCGCTGATACGGGGGAGCAGGATATACAGGGAAAATTCTGCAGAAACAAACAGAGAGAAGACGGCCTTCTCTCTGTTTGTTTCTGTTTCCGGTATTATTTTCTCTGCTTTGCCTTTCTGTCAGGTGGAAAGGCTATTCCTGCCGCTCAGGACCGACTGCAGCATGCAGGCGATCCGCAGGGTCAGATGGCTCTGGGGATCGTCCAGAGAAATGGGCAGGAGCTTTTTGATGGCCTGGATCCGGTAGAGAATGGTATTGCGGTGGACGTAGAGCTGTTCCGAGACAGCCTTGATGCTGCCTTCACAGTTTAAGAAGGTCTCCAGGGTCTGCATGTATTCGGTGCCGTGGGCAGCGTCATATTCCAGAAGGGGACCCAGGTTCTCATAGCAGAAGGATTTGAGAAGATCCATGTCGTCCACCATGTAGAGGAGACGGTAAACTCCCATATCTCCGAAATAGACGGGGGTGGTCTTCTGGGCCTGGGCCATGCCGGCCGCGGCCCGGGCCCTGTGGTAGGCCCTGCGGAGATTGCCGATGTCCGTCACCACGTCGCTGACGCCTATGTAGACAGGCTTGTCATACATCCTTTTTCTGACCCTGTCGGCGAACTCCTGCAGGATCTCCCTGCACTGGGCCTGGGTCAGGGCGTTCATGATAATGACGAAGCAGCTGTCGTAATAGAAGAAGTGGCCGTTGTGGGTCAGGCCTCCCAGAAAGATCTGCATGCGGTAGGCGAGACGGCGGCGCTCCACCGTATCCATCCGGTCCAGGTCTCCCGTGGTCACCAGGGCCACCTGGAAGGTGCCGTCCAGGTCAAAGTAGGCCCGCAGCTCCGGTTCGTACTTTTTTCTGTCCTGGGGCTGCTCTATGGCCCGGATCAGGGCGGCGCTGATCTGCTCGTCCGCTTCGGAGGTAAGGAAGATCCGGATACTGGCGTCCTTGATCAGGTCGCCCAGATAGATCTCCCAGGGGACGATGAGCAGGGGCAGATCGTTCTGATCGCAGAAGGAGAGGACGGAAGCAGGGATCTCCTTCACGTAATAGCCGGTATTGACCAGAAGGCCTGCGGCGCTGCGCTCATGAAGGCTTTTGACCAGGGCCATCAGGGCTTCTTCGGTCTGAAAGCCCAGGCCGGTGGTAACGGCCAGCTCCTTGCCGGAGAAATGCTGCAGGATGGTCATGTCCTCCACCATGAAGAGCCAGCTGATGGAATTGGACCAGCCGTTCTTTCCGGCCTTCAGCTCGATCTTATATCTGTCTTTGCCCGCTACGAGCAAATCTTCGATGGTATATCCCATGATGATTCTTCCTTCACAGTCTTTTGTTGTTCTTTTGTTATGGAAAGGTCCTGCCCGGGGCAGAGCCTTTTTTATGCTTTCTCCCGGCTGCATGGTCTCTTCCTGGGCCGGGTCCTTTTCAAGTGTATCAGAAAGAAAGGGGACCTGTCCACAGACTTGTGCTGAGAGCACAAAAAAATGTCATAAAATGAGACTTCCGGCATGTAGATGCAAAATCTGTTTGTGATACTATATAGACAGAAAGAAAAAACAGTTAAGAAAACAAAGCAAACCCAGGCCGGACCGGAAAAGGCCCAGGCTGCCTTTCATAGATCGGAGGTAGTAAAAATGTCTAACATGGAATTTATCAGTTACGAAAAGTTCAACAGCGAATACAGGACTCCCGAGTGGATGCGCGCAGAGCGTTATGAATTCTGCGATGAGCTCTACGGAGAAAAGCCCGCCAAAAAGAGCGGCCTCATGCAGCAGCTGGCCCTCCTTCTGCTCTCCGTATTCTGACGCAGGGCCGGTCAGACCAGGACCGGAAAAGAACATATAAGATCAGAAACAGTTTCCTGCCGCCGGCTTTTTAAGCCGGCGGTTTTCTTTTGCCGGGACCGGGACAGGACCTGCCTGGAGAAGTTTTTCTGAATATACGGTTTTTCATATACTTCTGTCAGCCTCTCGTATAAAATGTACTTGTGTAAATTTCAGGATGATACATCACTTAAGAGACGGAGGCGGGGCATGGAAGCTTACAGGCATACGGTGAAATACTACGAAACGGACAGGATGGGCTTTACCCATCATTCCAACTATGTCAGGTGGATGGAGGAAGCCCGCATCGACTGCATGGATGCTCTGGGCTGGCCCTATGCCCGCTTCGAGAAGGAAGGAATCATTTCTCCCGTCACCGCCATTGAATGCAGGTTTAAGCAGACGACCACCTTCCCAGAGGAGGTGTCCATAGAGGTGACCGTGACAGAATTCAAAGGAGTCCGCCTGAAGCTTAAGTATGTTATGAAGAACGCGGAAGGAAAGACGGTCTGCGAGGCGGCATCGGAGCACTGCTTTATCAGGAAGGGAAAGATCATCCGGGTGGACAGAGAGTATCCGGAATTCTTCCTGGCCCTGAAGAGCCTGCAGGAAGAGTAAGAGAAGAGAAGATAAAGAGCGGAGTAAATAAAGAAAAAAGCGTCTCCGGGGAAAACGGAAAGGCTTTTAAAGATCCGGAAGGCGGGAGGTGTCCCGCCTTCTTTTTATACCGGTACGGGAGCCGCATAAAAAATCCCCGCAGGAGGCATCCTGCGGGGACAAGGTCTGTTTCATAGGGGGGAGGCCCCCCGGCAGCTTACTGCCTGCGGCCGTATTCTGAGATGCCCGAGAGCATGAAGAGGAATACGGCAATGGGAATAAAGGAAAGATTTACGCTGATGCTGGTGCTGGTGTAACCGCTGATGGTTATGCCGCCCAGCAGGAAGCTGGCGCAGACTCCCAGGGCGATGGAAAAAATACCGCATACGATCTCCAGAATGCCGGCAGTCTTAAGGGCCTTGGAGCATTTGACGGAGAAGGGAGATTCATTGATAACTTCCTTCAGGGCTCTTTTGATCATGAAGATAAATATGACGGTAAGGAGCAGTATAAGGACGACTCCGCCCATGCCGATCAGAATGAAGTCTTTGTAGCCAAGGAGCATCTGGGTGGTCAGAGGGCTTCCGTTAATGGTGATGGCCTTTCCTATTTCCGCGGGGAGTTCCGGAATGTTTTCCGGCATAAAGGCGATCACGCCGGCCGAGGCCGCTATGGCCACGGTAACAAGGATCATGAGCCAGAATGCGATCGCAGCAAGAACATTGAGAAATTTCGCACAGCCTTTCATAATATGCATCTCCTTCTAAAATGAAATCCATTCTCCTGCCTCCCGGGGCAGGTCTTTACGGTATAGTGCTTACCGTATACCATCATATCACAAGGGCGTCCCCCTGTCTTACCATGTAAGTTAATTTCCTGTATATTCTGTATATTTGTGCCGGAAGCCGGGGCCGTTTGGGGCAGATGTCCGGCAGGGAGGAAAAAAACGGAAAGACCGAAAAAGGGAGGGAAATATTTGTGGAAGTCCCCGCTGTTTCTGATAGAATAGAGGTCAGACCTTACAAAAGTCATTTACTGACAGGAGAGAAAGACAAATGAATCTGAATACACTTAGGCCGGGAGAGTCTGCCCGGATTCTGGAGGTGGGCGGAGAAGGGGCGCTCCGTCAGCACTTCCTTGATATGGGCGTGATCCCCGGAGCGGAGGTCACGGTGACCAAGCTGGCTCCCCTGGGAGATCCCATGGAGCTGCGGCTCCACGGCTATGAGCTGACCCTGCGCCTGGCCGACGCGGAGAAGATCTCCATCGAACCGGTGGAGAAGACAGAAGAGGTACAGGAAGAGAGAAAGAAACGGAAGAAAAAGGAACATCCGGGCCTTGGCGAGGAAGGAAGGTTCCATCCCAAAGGGACGGGCCATCCCCTTCCCTCGGGGACCACTCTGACCTTTGCCCTGGTGGGCAACCAGAACAGCGGCAAGACCACCCTCTTCAACCAGCTGACGGGAGCCAGCCAGCATGTGGGCAACTTCCCCGGCGTTACGGTGGACCGCAAGGACGGCGTGATCCGGGGACACAGCGATACCCTGATCACGGACCTGCCGGGCATCTATTCCATGTCTCCCTATTCCAAGGAGGAGCTGGTCTCCAGAGACTTTGTCCTGGATTCCCATCCGAAAGCCATCATCAACATCGTGGACGCCACCAACATAGAGCGGAACATGTATCTGACCATGCAGCTTCTGGAGCTGAACATTCCCATGGTCATCGCCCTCAACATGATGGACGAGGTCCGGGGCAACGGAGGCACGGTGGACGTCAACGGCATGGAGGAAATGCTGGGAGTCCCTGTGGTCCCCATCTCCGCCGCCAGAAACGAAGGCGTGGACGAGCTGGTACGGCATGCGGTCCACATCGCCAGATACCAGGAAAAGCCTGCCCGGCAGGACTTCTGCGGAGCCGAGGACCACGGGGGCGCCGTGCACCGGGCCATCCACGCGGTCAGCCATCTGATCGAGGACCATGCGGTCAGAAAAGACCTGCCCGTCCGTTTTGCGGCCTGCAAGCTGATCGAGGGAGACGCCCTGATCGCGGAAAGACTGGATCTGGACCAGCACGAGACGGAAATGCTGGGACACATCGTCCTGCAGATGGAAAAGGAAAGGGGCATGGACCGCGGCGCGGCCATGGCGGACATGCGCTTTGACTTTATCGGCAGGGTCTGCTCCGAATGCGTCATCAAGCCCCACGAGAGCAGAGAGCATATAAGGAGCCAGAGGATCGACAGCGTTCTGACCGGCCGCTACAGCGCCATTCCGGTATTTATCGGCGTTATGGGCCTGGTCTTCTTCCTGACCTTTTTCCTGATCGGCCCCTTCTTCCAGGATCTGCTGGAAACTGGGATCGATATCCTGAAGGGCGGGGTGGAATCCGCCATGCAGAGCGTCCATGTGAATCCGGCCATACAGAGCCTGGTGCTGGACGGTATCTTCGAGGGCGTGGGCACGGTGGTCAGCTTCCTGCCCATCATCGTGGTCCTCTTTTTCTTCCTGTCCATGCTGGAGGACAGCGGCTATATAGCCAGAGTGGCCTTTGTCATGGACAAGCTCCTCAGAAGGATCGGCCTGTCCGGCCGCAGCATCGTTCCCATGCTGATCGGCTTCGGCTGTACGGTCCCTGCGGTCATGTCCACCAGGACCCTGCCCAGTGAAAGAGACCGGCGCATGACCGTCCTGCTGACGCCTTTTATGTCCTGCACGGCCAAGCTCCCCATTTACGGCTTTTTCGTAAATGCCTTCTTCCCCGAAAGAAGCTGGCTCATCATTACGGGCCTCTATCTGTTCGGCATCCTGACGGGGATCCTGGCGGCCCTGTCCATGAAGCATTCCCTCTTTAAGGGCGAGGCGGTCCCCTTTGTCATGGAACTGCCCAACTACCGTATCCCCAGCGCCAGGAACGTGGCCCAGCTTCTCTGGGAGAAGTCCAGGGATTTCCTGCATAGGGCCTTTTCCGTCATTCTGATCGCCACCATCGTGGTATGGTTCCTGAAGAGCTTTGACTTCGGCTTCAACCTGGTCACCAATTCCCATGACAGCATTTTGGCGGCCCTGTCGGGCCTCCTGGTCCCTGTCATGAAGCCGGTGGGCCTGGGAGACTGGCGGATCATTACTTCCCTGGTCAGCGGATTTATGGCCAAGGAGAGCGTGGTATCGGTCATGGAGACCCTTTTTGCAGGCGGCGTTACCGAGATCGGCTCCCTGTCCGCGGCCTCCATGCTGGTATTCAGTCTTCTCTATACCCCCTGCGTGGCAGCCGTGGCGTCTATCAAGAGAGAACTGGGCAGCCGCTGGGCCTGGACCGTTGTCCTCTGGCAGTGCGGCATTGCCTGGGTCATGGCTCTGGCCGTCAGACTGATCGGTCTGGCGCTTGGCCTGGGATAAGGAGAGAAAAATGAACATATGGGATATCCTGATCCTGGCGGTCATTGCCGGGATCGTCATCCTGGCTTATAGAAGCTATAAAAAAGGGGACTCCTGCTGCAGCGGGGGCTCCTCCTGCAGCGGATGCGCATCCCGCGGCAGCTGCGGCGGGGGAGCGTCCTGTTCCTGCTGCAGCCGGGAAGGGGAAAAGAAAGGAAAGAAATCATGATCAGAACCATCCTCTGGGACGTAGACGGGACTCTTCTGGATTTTCATGCGGCGGAGGGCAGTGCCCTCCGCTCCCTTTTTCGGAAATTCGGCTTCGGGGACCTGAATGGTGAAGATCTGGCCCGCTACAAGGCCCTGAATATTTCTCTCTGGAAGGCTCTGGAAAGAAACGAGATCACAAAGCCCAGGGTGCTGGTGGGACGCTTTGAACGGTTCTTTGGGGACCTGGGGCTGGATCCCTCCCTGGCGCCTGAATTTAACGAAAGGTATCAGACCGCTCTGGGAGATACCATCGTATTTATGGATGACAGCTATGAGGTCGTAAAGGCCCTGCGGGGAAGAGTCAGGCAGTACGTGGTCTCCAACGGCACGGTCCTGGCTCAGACCAAAAAGCTTAAGAATTCCGGCCTGGGGGATCTGATGGACGGGGTCTTTCTGTCCGAAGCCATAGGGACGGAAAAGCCCGGAAAAGCCTTCTTTGACGCGGTGCTTTCGGAGGTCGCCCCGGAAAGTCCCGACCAGGTGGTCATTATAGGGGACGCTCTTTCCTCCGATATCCTGGGCGGGGACAGGGCAGGCATCCGGACCTGCTGGTACAATCCAAGCGGGGCGGCCCGGGACCTGGAGTGCCGGATCGACTATGAAATTTCCGACCTCCATCAGGTCTTTGACCTTCCTCTTGCCTGAAGCAGGGGAAAATTTCCCTGTGCATGCAGGGCCTTTCGGATGTTATAATTCCCGGCAGGAGGAAAACGATGAAAAAATACATGGAAACCGTCAGGCGGATCCCCTACGCCTTTGTGCTGGGGCCTCTCTTTATGATGCTGGAGGCCTCCGGCGAATTCATCCTGCCCTATATGATGGCGGACATCATCAATATCGGGGCTGCCGGTCATGACACTGCCTTTATCCTGCGCCAGGGGGCGCTTATGGCCGTCATGGCCCTCTTCATGCTGATCTTCGGGGTGGCCGGCGCCTGGTTCGCCATCCGGGCCGCCACCTCTCTGGCGGCGGATCTCCGCTTTAAGACCTATCAGAAGATCCAGACCTTTTCTTTTTCCCAGATCGACGACTTTTCCACCGGGTCCCTTATTACCCGGATCACCAACGACGTCACCCAGATCCAGAACTTCGCCCAGCAGCTTTTGCGGGGCGCTTTCCGCAGCCCCATCATGCTGGTGGGGGCTTTTGTCATGTCCATGATCATGGACTTCCGTCTGGCCCTGATCCTTTTTGTGGTGGTCCCCCTTCTGGGCTTTTCCATCTATCTGATCATAAGGATCGCCTCTCCCAGGTATACGGCCATGCAGGAGGCCCTGGACAGCCTCAACAATTACATTTCCGAGACCATTACCAACGAATACGTCATCAAATCCTTCGCCTCCGAGGACTATGAAAAGGGACGCTTCAGCGCCGTCAACGGGGGCCTGATCACAAAGAGCCTTTCGGCCCTTCGCATGATGCTCTTTCTGCAGCCGGCCATTACCCTGGCCGTATCCCTGTCCACCCTGGCGGCGGTCTGGATCGCGGGGCGGCAGATCATGGTGGGCTCCATGGCAGTGGGGACCCTGGCGGCCTTTATCACCTACCTTTCCCAGGTTCTGACCTCTCTTCAGTTCCTGGCCAATATTTTTCTCACAGGCACCCGGGCGGCGGCCTCCGACCGCAGGATCAGCCAGGTCCTGGAGACCCGGGCGGATCTGACGGATGCTTCCGCCCGGGAAAAAGACAAGACCATTGAAAAAGGCGCCGTGGCCTTCCGGGACCTTACCTTCCGCTATTTCAAGGAGGATCCCAGACCGGTCCTGGACCATGTGTCCCTGGAGATCCTTCCCGGCCAGATGGTGGGCATCGTAGGCTCCACGGGCTCCGGTAAATCCACCCTGATCTCCATGATCCCCAGGCTCTACGATCCCGACAGCGGAGCGGTCCTGGTGGACGGGACCGACGTAAGGGACCTGTCCCTTTCCCGCCTGCGGGAGGCTGTGGCGGTGGTCCTGCAGAAGAACACCCTTTTTTCCGGCACCATCGCCGAGAACCTGCGCTGGGGAAAGGAAGAGGCCTCCATGGAAGAGATCCGGCGCTCCTGCCGCATCGCCTGCGCCGACAGCTTTATCGAAGAGATGCCCCTGGGCTACGACACGGAGCTGGAGCAGGGCGGCAGGAACCTTTCAGGCGGCCAGAGGCAGAGGCTCTGCCTGGCCAGGGCCATCCTCCGGAATCCCAGGATCCTGATCCTGGACGATTCCACCTCCGCCGTGGATACGGCCACGGACGCAAAGATCCGCAGGGCCCTGGCCAGGGACCTGCCCGGCATGACCAGGATCGTCATCGCCCAGAGAATCGGGTCCGTCATGGACGCGGACCAGATCATTGTCATGGAGGAGGGCCGCATCGCCGGATGCGGGACCCATGAGGAACTTATGAAGACCTGCAGGCCCTACCGGGAGATCTGGTATTCTCAGAAAGACAAGGAGGAGACTCCGTGAACGAAGAACGCGCAAAGCGCCTGCGGGAAAAATACCGGGGCCATGCTGCCGCCGGCAGCGGGCGGTCCGCAGAACTGAACGTAGGCCGGAATGCTTCCAGAAACCGGGGGCTTGGCGCCGCCGGAAAGCCTGCCGATGCCGGCAGGGTCATAAAAAGGCTGTGGCACTATATGGCGGGAGAAAGGCTCCTCCTGATCCTGGCCTTTGCCAGTGCCGTCACCTATACGGTCACCTCCCTGGCCCTGACCTATCTGCTGCGGCCTGTCATCAACCGCTTTATCTATTTTGATCCCGCAGAAAGGAATCTGACGGAAAGGATCGCCGGCCTTGCCGCGGCCCTTATGCTTCTGGGCCTTCTTTACCTGCTTTCCGTGACGGCCCAGTACCTGCAGGGCAGGATCATGCTGCAGGTCTCCCAGAAGACCCTGGGCAGGCTCAGGAGAGACCTCTTTGCCAGGATGCAGGATCTGCCGGTCCCCTATTTCGATACCCATCCGGCAGGTGATTTGATGAGCCGCTATACCAACGATATCGATACGGTGGGAGAGATGCTCAACACCACCCTGATCCAGATCATTTCGGGGGCCATTACCCTGGCGGGGACCGTGGTCCTCATGCTCTATACCAACCTGATCCTGGGAGCCATCACCATCCTGGCGGCGCCTGTCCTTACCTGGCTCTCCCGGGAGATCATAAAAAGAGGCCGGGCTGCCTACCGGGCCCAGCAGGCGGCCCTGGGCATGGTCAATGCCTTTTCCCAGGAGACCATCACAGGACAGAAGGTGGTCCGGGTCTTCGGCCACGAGGAGATCCTGACGGATGAGTTCGCCTTCCTGAACGAGGAGCTCAGGAAGGCCCAGCAGGCGGCCCAGTTCCGCTCCGGCATCATGGGCCCGGTCACCCACCAGCTCTGCAACGTGGTCTATGCCCTGACGGCCTGCGCGGGCGGCATCATGGTGGCATCGGGCCTCTTTGACGTGGGCGGCCTGACGGTATCCCTGAACTATACAAGACAGTTCAACCGTCCCATCAACGACATATCCATGCAGATGAATACGGTCTTTGCCGCCCTGGCGGGGGCGGAGCGGGTCTTCGAGGTCATGGACGCGGAACCGGAAAAAAAGGCGGGAGAGGAGACCCTTCCTATGGAGGAGATCCGGGGAGAGGTGGTCTTCGACCATGTGACCTTCGGATATGCTCCGGACCATCCGGTCCTCCATGATATATCCTTCTATGCCAGGAAGGGGCAGAAGATCGCCTTCGTAGGCTCCACGGGAGCGGGCAAGACCACCATCACCAGCCTGGTCAACCGCTTTTACGAGATCCGGGAGGGAGAAATATATATCGATTCCGTCCCCATCAGCAGGATCGACAGGGCTTTCCTTCGAAAGAACATAGCCATGGTCCTGCAGGACATCCACCTCTTTACCGGCACAGTGCGGGAGAACATCCGCTACGGCAGGATGGATGCCACGGACGAGGAGGTGGAGGCAGCGGCAAAGATGGCCTCGGCCCACCATTTCATCACCCATCTCCAGCACGGCTATGATACGGTGCTGGAGCATGACGGAGCCTCCCTGTCCCAGGGCCAGCGCCAGCTCCTGGCCATCGCCAGGGCGGCCGTTTCCAGGGCCCCCATCCTGATCCTGGACGAAGCCACCAGCTCGGTGGATACCTGGACCGAAAAGCAGATCGAAAAGGGCATGGACGCCATCATGGGGGGCAGGACCACCCTGGTCATTGCCCACCGTCTGTCCACCGTCCGCAGCGCCGATGCCATCCTGGTCCTGGAGCACGGAAGGATCATGGAAAGAGGGTCCCACGAGGAGCTTCTTGCCCAGGGAGGCCGCTACGCCGATCTCTACAACGAGAGGGCGGAACTGGACTGAGGGGAAAGAGAGCGGCTTTCCGCGCATTTTCTTCGGATTTTCCCTGTTCAGGTTTGAATAAGACCTGTAAGCCGGAGCCTTTTCCGGGTTATAATAGGATTCAGAAACATCATCGTTTTACGAGGGAGGTATTATAGAATGACAGTTCCTTTTAAGATCGATCTGACAGATCAGGTAGTAGTCGTAACAGGCGGCAGCGGCGTCATCGGCGGCATGTTCTGCAGAGCTCTCGCAGAGTGCGGCGCCAGAGTGGCAGTCCTTGGCAGAAAGGCAGAGAACGGCATGCCTGTGGTGGCTGATATCAAAGCGGCAGGCGGACAGGCCATGGCCGTGGCAGCCAATGTCATGGACAAAGACAGCCTCATGGCAGCCAGGCAGGAGATCCTGGACAAGTGGGGAAAGATCAACATCCTGGTCAACTGCGCAGGCGGCGCCGTCAGAAGCGCCGAGATCCCCCAGGACGAATACGCAGACCTGGAAGAGGGAACCGACAGCTTCTTCACGGTGGACCTGGAGAACGTAAAAAGAGAGCTGGAGCTCAACATATACGGCACCATGCTGCCCACACAGATCTTCGGCGAGTGCCTGGTGGGACAGGAGAACGCCAACATCATCAACATCTCCAGTATGGGCGCCTTCGGTCCCCTGACCCGGATTCCCGGCTATTCCGCCGCCAAGGCCGCCGTATCCAACTTTACGGAATGGGCCGCCAATTACTTTGCAAAGAGCGGCATCCGGGTCAATGCCATCGCTCCCGGCTTTTTCCAGACCAAGCAGAACCACGCCCTTCATTTCAATGAAGACGGCACCATGAAGCCCCGTTCCTTCAAGATCGTCGGGGCCACCCCCATGGGCCGCTACGGAGAGCCCGAAGACCTGGTGGGTGCCCTGCTCTTTCTGCTGGATCCCAAGGGCAGCCGCTTCGTGACAGGCGTTGTTCTTCCCGTGGACGGGGGATTCCACGAATACCTGGGCGTGTAAAGCGTCTGCATGACAGGATACCCGGAGGAGGCCGCAGGGCCTCCTCTATTTTCATCACGGATCATTCCCTGCCGGAACATTTTTGTTTTCACTTATTGCTTTTCTGTCAGGAAGCGGTTAAAGTAAGGACGAAATCTGAACAGGTCATCGGAGGAACAGGCATCGCAATGCTTTTGTTCGATAAGATGTCGGGTGAGCCCGGTTATTGAAAAGATAACCGGGCTCCGTTTTTTTGGACGGAACGGGAAAGCAGCAGGTAAGAAAAGACTGTAAGAAAAAAAGACAGTAAGGAAAGACAGGCAGAAAAATGGAAACCAGAGCAGTGAAAAAACAGAATGATTTTACCCAGGGGCCCATCGTCCTCCCTCTTCTCAGGTTTGTGGGACCGGTGCTCTTCGCCCTTTTTCTCCAGGCCATGTACGGGGCCGTGGATCTGATGATCGTGGGCAGGTATACGGAAAGTACCGTCCAGGCGGCCCATGTGTCCGCAGTGTCCACGGGATCCCAGATCATGATGACCATTACCAGTCTGATCAGTTCCCTGGCCATGGGCATGACGGTCCTGATCGGAGAAAAGATCGGGCAGAAAAAGCCGGAGGCAGGAGGACGGATCGCCGGCAGCGGGATCCTGCTCTTTACGGTCATAGGCATCTTCATGACGGGGCTGACCGTTTTCCTTGCGGAAAATCTGGCATCCCTCATGCAGGCTCCGGCGGAGGCTTTTGAATTTACCACAGCATATATCCGGATCTGCGGCATGGGCTCCCTTGTCATCATTGCCTACAACCTGATCGGCAGCATCTTCCGGGGGATCGGAGATTCGGTGACGCCCCTTGTGACGGTGATGATCGCATGCTTCTGCAACATAGTCGGAGACTATATCCTGGTGGCCCTCTGCGGTCTGGGAGCCAGGGGAGCCGCCATAGCCACGGTCCTGGCCCAGTTCATTTCCGTGGCCGCTTCCCTGATCCTCATCCGGAAAAAGGACCTGCCCTTCCGCTTTTCAAAGGACTGCCTGAAATGGGACGGAGGAATCGTGAAATGGATCCTGCTTCTGGGAACCCCCATAGCCCTGCAGGACCTTCTGGTGGGGATCTCCTTTCTGGTGATCCTGGCTATCGTCAATTCCCTGGGCGTGATAGAATCCGCCGGTGTGGGCGTTGCGGAAAAGGTCTGCGGCTTTATTATGCTGGTGCCCGCCGCCTTCATGCAGTCCATGTCCGCCTTTACGGCCCAGAACCGGGGAGCGGGCAGAAGCGACAGGGCGGTCAGGGGCTTTGCCTCTGCCGTCCTGATCTCCACTGCCTTCGGCGCCGCCATGTTCTTCCTTTCCTTTTTCCATGGGGACCTGCTGTCCGGGATCTTTGCAAAGGATCCCCTGGTCATTGAGGCTTCCTTCCAGTATCTGAAGGCCTATGCCATCGACTGCCTGCTGACCTGCTTCCTTTTCTGCTTTATCGGCTTCTTCAACGGCATGGAGTATACGGCCTTCGTCATGCTGCAGGGCATCATCGGGGCCTTCCTGGTCAGGGTTCCGGTCTCCTTTATCATGAGCCGGCAGGTCCCGGTCTCTCTGTTCCACATAGGACTGGCCACCCCCTGCTCCAGCTTCCTGCAGATCCTCATGTGCTTTGGATGCTTTGCCTTCTGGATGAGGAGACAGAAGAGGAAATGAATCCTGCCGGAGCGGCTTATCACTTCGCCCGGCAGACACCGCCCGTCCAGGCGCCTTTCCGGCACCTGGACGGGCGGTTTTTTATGTCATTTTCTGCACTCCCTCTTTCGGCTTTATAAAAACTCTGTAAACTATGTTGACAGTCGACATATGTCGTGATACGATATATGTATCGAGAGACGACATATCAAGTGTCGATATATCAGGAGGCTGCATAATGAAAAAAAGCGAACCGATGTCTGAAAGCTACTTTTATATACTGCTCTGTCTGGCGGCCGGTCCCAATCACGGCTACGGCATCATGCAGATGACGGAAAAGCTGACCGGAGGAGAGGTGACCATAGGATCGGGCACCATGTACGGGGCCACAGGAAACATGATCAAAAAAGGCTGGATCCGGGAGACCATTTCCACAGGAAGCGGACTGGAGAGGAAACGGCTATATCAGCTGACTGAGTCCGGAAGAGAAGCCCTGGAGGCGGAGATCGCAAGACTGGACAGGATGCTGAAAAACGCAGAGGAGGTACGGGGATGAGCGCAAAGTATAAAACTTCCTGGAATGTATATTCCGCATGGAACTATGAAAAGGAGATCGAAGACCTGAACAGGGCTTCGGAAGAGGGCTGGCAGCTGATAAAGGGAGGCTGCTTTCACAGCCGTTTCGTGAACGATCCCGGGATCCGTTACCGTTATCAGCTGGATTTTCAGAGGCCCGAAGATATGGTCCGCTATATCGAGACCTTCCGGGAACAGGGCTGGGAGTACATTAATTCCACCTTCAACGGCTGGAACTACTTCCGCAAGATCTACGATCCTTCCCAGCCGGAAGAAGCCTATGAGATCTTTACGGACAGGGAATCCCTCCGTGAGATGAACGGACGATGGATCAGGATCGCCATGATCCTGGGGATCCTGATTGGAATCATGACTCTGTTCGCCCTCTGGCGGTCTGTAAGGCGTTTCTGCCTGCCTTCCCTGGCCCAGTTCCTGACCCTGTTTATAGAGAGCGCCTTTCTTCTGCGGGGGGCCTTCATCATGAACAATCAGGACATGAACCGGAAAAGGGCAGGAGAAAAGAATCTGCTGACGGTCTTTTTGCTGGCCCTGACCATAGGATGGGCTTCCTTTATGATCCTGGAGAACGCAAGGCCCCATATGCAGTCCCTCATGATTTCGGGGGATATCACAGAGCCTGTTTTAGAAGACCGCTTCGGGGATTTTAAGATCAGCTATCCCGACTTCTATTACCTGGATCTGGAGGGGGAGGCGCCTGAGCCCATGACCCTGGAGATCTTAAATTCGGAAGGAGAAGCCGTCTGGTCCCAGGAGGGAACGCAGATCGGAGGAGAGAGGATCCGCATCCGGCTGCCCAGAGGAGAATACTATTTTCTTCTGACCG
>CAMOGQ010000067.1 GCA_946614165.1 uncultured Lachnospiraceae bacterium | reverse complement strand
CTGGTTAGATTGCGGTAAATTTACCACTAAGTCAAGTCAAACATTCATACTTTATTTATATTTTTCCGCTTCCTCCAGGAGACGGTCACTGAACAGAACGCCTCCCTTGCGGCTTACGCCGTGCACCGTCCAGGCCCCATCCTCATCCCGGACCGCCCAGATACGGGCCTCCTGCAGATAGAAAGCCAGGATCAGACCGGCCAGGACTACCAGGCCGCCCAGAAGCGCCAGGAAGGTGAATCTGTCTCTCTTGATCTGGATCAGGGTATAATTTCTGGCGTTGTCAAAGGTGACCGTATACTCGTCAATGGTCAGCTCTTCCGTTTCCAGCAGGGCATTCATGCCCAGCATGGATCCCGCGTAATAGACCGAATAGAGATAGGCCGGATTTTTTACGGAAGAAGAAGCGCTCATGGGACCCTTTTCGGGGTCCAGAACGTAATCCGGATAGAAAGCGTTGAGATAGATGACCAGATCCGGCTTATCCTCCACGGGTGTGAACTCGCCCGCATAGATGACCTGGTCCTGGAGGGGCTTTCCATTCTTCCGGATATGGATATCCGCCGCCCAGCCGGTGGAGTTCTGGAAGAACTTCATGCCGAAGATGCGGGCCGGATGATTGACGCTGATCTCGCCGCTTTCCTCGGCTCCGTCCGAGGGACGGCGGACCGTGATGCCGGCCGTGTACTGGGATACGGTATCGTCCTCCCGCAGATCCACATCAAAGGAATCGATGGTCAGGATGCAGCCGGTCTCTCCTATGGCTCTGGAATCTCCCGGCAGTCCGTAGACCGTATATTTTTCCATGGTGGCCTGGCCCAGGCCGAAGCCCAGGATCAGCAGAAGGATGCCCAGATGGCAGACCCAGGCCCCCCAGAGGCCGATCCGGTTTTTGACTGAAAACTTCCACTCCTTATCCGCTTCTCTTCCGGATTTTATGCCGCCAAAACCCATGGCTTTAAAGAGCCCTTCCGGATCCCTGACGCCGGTCACGGATATACTGCCCTCTTTCCCCACAGATGCGGCCGGATCGGCTTCCCTGGCCGAAAGGCGCAGGATGGAAGGGAGCCTCACCAGGTTGCAGAAAAGCAGGTTCAGGCAGAGAAAGGCGGACAGGAGGATGAACCACCAGCTGTGAAAGAGATCATCCAGCTGCAGGGCCATAATAGCCCCTGCGGCCCGCTCTCCGTACTGACGGGCATAGACCTCATAGGGCTGTCCCTGGGTGATCACGCTGCCCACGGAACAGGCCGCTGCCAGCACCACCAGCAGGCCTATGGCGAACTGCATGGAGCAGGCGAATTTCCATATCTTTTTCAACGTATTCATGTTAATTCCAGGTTTGTTTCAGGCAAAAGTACAGGGGAGATAAAAATCTCCCCTGTACACTCTGTTTTCAGTATCAAAGCCGGTCCTGTTCCGATCAGAAGAGCATCATTCCCTCGTCGATCAGTGTTTCGGATCTGTCCAGACAGTCGCGGGCCAGCTGGGAGTTATGAGCACCCTCTGCATTCTCCACATAGCAGAAATCGAAA
Source organism: uncultured Lachnospiraceae bacterium (assembly GCA_946614165.1). Taxonomy (GTDB): domain Bacteria; phylum Bacillota; class Clostridia; order Lachnospirales; family Lachnospiraceae; genus CAG-791. Next base: position 15,358 of record CAMOGQ010000067.1, on the reverse strand, counting down.
TACCACTGAGCACAGCGGTAGATATAGCGGAGCTCCTCCAGGTCGTCTTCGTTCACGCTGCCGGACTGATTGGCCTCGGCCAGCTTATCCTTGAACTCGGAAAGCTTGGTGCCCACCTCGGTCTCCCGGGCCGTGATCTCATCCTGGATCCTGTGGACGAAGGCCACCATATCGGTGTCTCCGTGGCACTTGGCACAGTTGGCCAGCAGGGTCTCATTTTCCAGAGGACTGACCAGCATGTGGCTGTGGTAGACGGTCCCGTCCTCAGCCATCTCAATGGGCATATGGCAGTCGGCGCAGTTCAGAAGCCCTGCATGCTTGCCGTAAGCCGTTGTCTCAAACTCGGGATGCTGGGCCTTCAGCATCTTTGCACCTGTGCTTTCCTGTGTCCAGTCTGCAAATCCCAGATCGTCATAGTAGGCCAGGATGGCTTCCGGTGTCATTTCCTCCAGACCGTGGTAAGGCATCATAGCCTCCTTGGTCTCCGGAACGAAATAATACTCGATGTGGCACTGGCCGCAGACCAGGTTTGCCTTGTCAAAGGTGTCCACGTTGCTGCCCAGAGCTTCGTGCACATAAGAATGGGTGACTGCGAGCTCGCCGCCGTTGCCGGCCTTGTTCTCATGACAGTTGTAGCAGCTCACCGTCTCCTGCATCTGGGCGTGGACCTCGTTGAAGTCCATGCTGTAAACACCTACGCCCTGATCGTTGACCAGCTTTGTGAAGTTGGGCGTTTTGCAGGTCAGGCAGTTGGCCGTGGCATGGGGACGCTCGGTGGCGTACACATCATCCAGCGTATAGCTGTGGCCTCTGGCGCTTTCGTAATCCTTGGCAAAGCCGTAGCCTTCATAGATGTTGACCAGATAGGGAGACTCTTCCAGATAGCTGACGTGATATTCGTTTTTTGCGTTCTCGCCCATGGACAGGGCGATCTCGGGATAGACCGAAGCCCATTCGTCGGCGGAGATCACTCCGTCCGCAGAGGCAGCCGCCGGTGCTTCTGCCTGGATATATTCAATGTCGGCCCGGGTCAGAGGTTCCATGGAGTCAGAGCTCATTCTGAGAGAATAATAGCCGCCGTCCACTCCGGCTCCCGCCAGCAGAGCGGCACCCACGGCCGCAGCGGCCGCAGTCCTGATGATCTGCTGTTTTAATCCTTCTTTATTCATTATGTCCACCTTCTTTTTGTTCTATTGTCTGTAAATCAGAAAAAAAACGTACACAAAAGGGCCTGCCTTAAACATACAGGTCCCTTCTCTTTGTCTGTTTATATTTTAACAGATTTCAGATACCAGAGTCAAGGATAGTAACCATATGGTTCTGAACCGTTTCATGCCTCTTGTGTGAAGATTTCTTTATTTACCGTCCCGGGGAATGGGGATCATGATCTGCAGAGTGAAGAAGCCGTCTCTGATACCGAATTCCGCCGTGCCGTCGTACTTGGCGACAGCCTGCCGGATGCTCTTGATGCCGTACCCGTGGGAAAAGGTATCCGCCTTGGTGGTGGCGGGGTTCCCGTCGGGAAGGAGCTCCAGCTCTCCGTCCGTGGTATTGCGCAGCGTGATCATCAGGAAATTCTTCTTGCGGGAGACGGACATATGGACCATCCTGCGCTCGGGGTCTTTCACCAGGGCTGCCGCTTCAATGGCATTGTCCAGGGCGTTTCCGAAGATGGTGCACAGGTCAATGACATGAATAAAGTCCAGAAGCCTTCCGTCTGCCACGCAGGTAAAGGTGACCCGGCTGTTGCGGATCCTCACCATCTTGCCGGACAGAATGGTGTCCAGAACAGGAGACCCGGTCTGCCGCTCCGGCCTGTAATCCTGCAGTTCCCTGTCCATGGCGTCGATCCATTCCCGCCGCTTTTCGGGATCTGTTTCGCCCCGAAGGCCGTCCAGCTGATGCTTGAGGTCGTGATACTTCATATTGATCAGATCTATGCTCTCCTGATAGGACCGGTAGGTCTCATACTGTCCCTTTAAGATGTTGCCGATCTCGATCAGTTCCCGTTCTGCTCTCAGGTCATACAGCCTGGTCATAACGGCAAAGCTAATGGCCAGTCCCCCCAGGTCGATAATGGTACGGAGGTTGTGGATGTCGATCAGGGTCTGGGAGGTAAAGGGGGTCCTGGGCATGATGAAGCTCAGGTTGCTGAAAACAAAGATGATCAGGGTGAGAATGATCTGGGGAGCGGTATCCTTCCAGGTCAGCTCTATGGGGCTCCTTCCCTTCATATACTGAAGGATGATCCGGGAAAAAACGCCGAAGACCAGCAGGAAGACCGCAAGGATAATAAAGATCTCCAGGGGCAGGCTGTCGATCCCGGAAATGAAACGGGCGTAGCTGCAGATCTGCCAGGCCAGAGAGGCCGCCAGCTCTGCCAGAAGGAAGCCGGTACAGGTCCGGTAGACGATCCCCGGGACGCCCAGGTCCAGTACGATCATCAGAAACAGACACATGATCAGAAAAGCCGCTACCATGCAGGGGAACCAGAGAAGCAGGACGCTTCCTTCGGTCAGGGCCAGAAAAGAGGTCAGGACCAGAAAAAGGGATCCGGCGCAGGCGGCCATCCTCCACCCCTTTACCCAGGGGCGTCGGGGCAGAAGGAAAAGACTGAGCACACAGGACATCCATTCCGCCAGGGCGGTGATCAGCCTTGGAATGTCGGAACTGGCGGTAAGAAGATATTTTTCAAGCATGACTTACTCTCCGAGATAATTCATCAGAACGTTCATGAATTCACTTCTTCTGGTCCGGCTGACAGGCAGGGCCCTGCTGCTGATCAGACAGTCGCCGCCCCGGATCCCGTCCACGTGGGCCAGGTTGACCAGATATCCCTTGTGGATCCTGTAAAAACCAGTCCCGGAAAGAGCCTCTTCCGCGTCCTGCATCTTCTGCCGCACAGTGACATCTCCGTTGACTGTATGATAGACCAGGTTGTGGCGGTCGCTTTCTATATAGAAGATGTCCGCCACCTGCAGGCGCAGGATCCCGTCCGGAAGAGAGAGGACCAGGGACCTGCTTGCTCTCTTTCTGAGCCGCTCCAGGGCCCTTTCCAGCCTGTCTGCAAAAGCGAAGTAGGTCACAGGCTTGATGACATAGTCCAGAGCGTCCACCTGGTAGCCCTGAAGCGCATAGTCCGTCCGGTTGGTGATAAACAGAATGATCACATTCTGGTCCCTTTCCCGGATCCTGCGGGCCGCTTCCATGCCGTTCATGAACTCCATCTGGATATCCATGAGAATGATATCAAAACCGCCCGGATACTCTTCCGCGATCTCATCCCCGTCGCGGAAACGGGTGACTTTGAAATCTCCTCCGTGCTCCTGGGAATACTGTCTGACATACATGGACAGCTTCCGGGCGTATATATCCTCATCATCTACGATAGCTATATGGATCATAGCTTTCCTTTCATCTGACGATCATTCCCGGCTTCCGGCCATGATCAGATTCTTAAAGAAATCCACGGCTCCGGGAAGGCTGTTATAGTGAAGATGCTCGTTGATCCCGTGGATGCCCCTCTTTTCCTCCGGGCTGTACACGACAGGGGCAAAACGGATGCAGCTGTCACAGATCTCCTGATAAAAGACGGCATCTGTAGCAGCGGTCAGTACGAAGGGACTGACCGGACAGTCCGGAAATGTTTCTCTGACCGTATCCGCCACCAGGCGGAAGGCATCCCCTCTTATGTCCACAGGGGGCGTAAAGTCGCTCCCTTCGATCACTTCAGTCTTTAAACCGAAGCGGGCCGCCCTTTTCCTTATGATCTCCAGGCTCTCCTCCATTCCCTGATGGGGGATAAAACGCATGTTGGCACTGACAGAAGCCTTTTCCGGCATGACGTTGCAGGCCTGAGACCCGGAGGCCATGGTAAAGGAAATGGTGGACCGCAGCATGGCCGCGGCCTGTCCGCTGACAAGGGGTGCGCCCCAGGTGACCAGAGGAGAAAAAAGCCAGAGATTTCCCAGGACCAGCCGGATGGGAAAGGAACCGTAGGGAGCAAGGGTCTCCAGCATGGCCCTCACGGAAGGCTCCAGCCGGCAGCGGAAAGGCTGACGCTTTTCCACATCCGTTACAAAAGCGGAAAGTCTGGCGATAGGGGAATTTTTCACAGGAGTAGCCGGATGGCCTCCCCTGCCCTCTGCCGTGAACCGTACATTGGCCTTTCCCTTTTCGAAGACCCCCACCATGGCGAAGTTCCCCCGGATGCCGAACATGGGATCCGTATAGATCCCGCCGCCTTCATCCAGGACCAGGAAGGGCCTTACCCCCCGCCTTTTCAGTTCGTCCACCAGGGAGCAGCAGCCGGGGCCGCCCCATTCCTCGGTACAGGAGGAGGAAAAATAGATATCCATGGGCGGGAGGGCCCCCTCCGAGAGCAGCTCTTCCGCTGCCTGCATAAAGGCCATGACAGAACACTTGGTGTCAACAGATCCTCTGCCCCATACCGAACCGTCTTCGATATCCCCCGAAAAGGGATCTCTGTCCCAGTCTCCCGAAGCGGGCACCACATCCTGGTGCCCCATCAGAACGATGGGCTTTTCGGAGCTTTTCCCCTTCCAGCAGTACAGGAGATTCCCTCCGATCTCCGTCTTCTCCAGATATCTGTGGACCAGGGGGAACTGGTCTTCCAGTACCCTGTGATAGCCCAGAAACAGGTCCCTCTGAGCTGTATCCCTGACGGAGGTGGTATTATACCGGACCATGGCGGAAAGCTTCCGGGCGTAGGCCAGGGCTCTGTCATCGTCCTTTTCGGAAGGCCTGTAGGAAGCCTTCCGCGGGGGGCTTGTCAGGGTACGGACCAGGGCTGCTGCCGGAAGACAGAGAGCCAGGATCAGAAGTATCATAAGTATCTTCATCCGTTTCCTCTCAAAAAAGGACAGACCGCTGCCCGCGGAATACATGCCGCCTGCCTCTTTGTCTGTCCTTCTTAAGTGTAACCGCTTCTCTTACTGGAAAAGAGGCGTGCTGAAATAACGTTCTCCTGTGTCAGGGAGCACCGTGACCACGGTCTTCCCTTTCCCCAGTTCTCTGGCCAGCTTCAGGGCCACGCTGACATTGGTCCCGGCGGAGATGCCGCAGAGGATCCCCTCCTGCCTTGCCAGCTGCTTTGTGGTGTACATGGCCTCCTCGTCCGTAACGATGCGGATCTCGCGGCAGATGGAGGTATCCAGAATATCCGGGATCAGGCCGTCGCCGATGCCCATCTGCAGGTGGGTCCCGATGGAACCGCCGGAAAGAATGGCTGCATGCTCGGGCTCACAGGCAACGATGCGGATCTCGGGCCAGGCCTTTTTGAGGACACGGCCGATGCCCGTGATGGTGCCGCCGGTGCCGATGCCGGAGCAGAAGGCATGGATGGGACCATCCACCTGCCGGAGAATCTCGGGACCTGTGCCTTCGGTATGGGCCAGAAGGTTGTCCGTGTTGCTGAACTGATCGGGCATGAATACCCTGGGATCTTCGGCCTTCATCCGCTTTGCCATCTGGATGCACTCTTCGATGGCTTCGCCGATGTTGCCGTCGTCATGGACCAGGCGGACCTCCGCCCCGTACTGGGAGACCAGATACCTGCGCTCCACACTGACAGAATCCGGCATTATGATAATGGTCTTATATCCCTTGACCGCTCCCACAAGAGCCAGGCCGATGCCCTGATTGCCGCTGGTAGGCTCCACGATAATGGAATCCTCTTTCAGGTCTCCTCTCTTTTCGGCTTCCTCGATCATCTTGAGAGCCACTCTTGTCTTGATGGAGCCGCCAATGTTCATGCCTTCATATTTGACCAGGACCTGGGCGTCATCGGGCCCGACCATCCTGGACAGGCGGATCATGGGTGTATTTCCTGCTGCTTCCAGTACGTTGTTATAAATCATTTTTCTGTTTCCTCATGCTTTATGGTATTGGTTCCGGAAAGGGCTCTGCCGCCCTTTCGCAAAACACAAAATTTATTATACCCAATATGCGTCTGCCTTCGCAACGTATACTTGAAAAAACAGCCTTTCTCAGGCTGCAGGCAGCTGCGGGTCCGGTCCTTTGAGCCTGCATTAAAAACTAACTTCGGAGACTTCTCAGAAAAGGAAAGGGATGCTAAAATAGAATACGACACGTGACAAGACATGTGTAAAGAGTCTGAGGGAAAGGAGTCCTGTTCTATGAACGGAGAAGAGCGCAGAGCACACATACTTCATACGCTGAAGACCAGCAGCGAACCTGTTTCCGGCAGCGCCTTTGCCAGAGAGCTGCACGTCAGCAGGCAGGTCATTGTCCAGGATATAGCCCTGATCAGAAGCAGCGGCGTAGAAGTCCTTTCGGGCAAGTACGGCTATTTCATCTATAAGAACCAGCCTGTCAGCCGGGTCTTCAAGGTCTATCATACCGATGAGGAAACAGAGGAGGAAATGAACCTCTACGTTGATCTGGGAGGCCGGATCGACGATGTTTTCGTCTATCACAAGATCTACGGCATTGTACGGGCTCCCATGAATATCAAATCCCGCCGGGAGATCCGGGCTTATATGAAGAGCCTGGCGACCGGAAGCTCCTCTCCCCTCAAGAACATCACCGGCGGCTACCACTACCATACCATCTCCGCCGATTCCGAGGATGTCCTGAACGATATCCAGGAGGCCCTTTCCAGAAGAGGCTTCCTGGCAAAGCTGCAGGACTATGAACCCGTCAATTTCTGGAAGAACGACCTGCCGGACCAGTCAGAATAAAGCGCAGGCTTCTGACAGCAGCGGAAGGTCCATACAGGGCAGGCGATCCTGTAAAAAGACCGCCCCGGTCCAGTTCAGAACTGGTCCGGAGCGGTCTTTCATGTTTATCACTTATAATGATTCAGAAAGCCTTCTCCCTGGAAAGGCCTGTCCGTCAGTGAAGGATCAGGGACAGGATAAAGATCTCCACCATGGCGGAAAGGCCAAGGAAGAGGGTGTTGAGAGTCTGTGTCTTATAGCCCTGCTCGGGAGTCATGGCGCCGAAGTTGGTCACCACCCAGAAGAAGGAGTCGTTTGCGTGGGACACTGTCATGGCGCCGGCACCGATGGCCATGCAGGCCAGGCAGGTGCGGACGGGAGAATCCAGGCCCAGCAGAGGCAGAAGGGGCGCCACAATGCCGGCCGTGGTGGTCAGAGCCACTGTGGAAGAACCCTGTGCGGACTTGAGGATGGCGGACAGGATGAAGGGGAAGAAAATGCCCATGGCCTGAAGGACCGTCGCATGCTGGGTAATGTAGTTGACCATGTCGGAGCTGGCAATGACCTTGCCCAGGACGCCGCCTGCCGCGGTGACGAAAAGGATGGGGCCCACTGTCTTTAAGGTGTCATTGGTCAGGTTGTAGAACTCTCCCATTCTGCCGGCATTCTTCAGCTGGATCACGGCAAAGATGGTACCGACTGCCAGAGCGATGATGGGCGTGCCCAGGAAGGTCAGGATGTCTTTTACAAAGCCGGTCATGCCGGCCATGGATGCGATCGAGGAAAGCGCCATCAGGATAATGGGAACGATGATGGGAGCCATGGCGTCAAAACCGCCGGGAAGCTTTCCGTATTCGGCTACCAGCTCCTCGTAGGACTTGGTCACTTCGCCCGCATCGGCTTCATCCGCTGCGCGGACTTTCTTACCGATGAAGTTGGCGTAAAAATAACCCGCGATCAGAGGGAAGATGGAGCAGACAGCGCCCAGGCCCATGACCAGGAGCAGGTTGTCTCCCACGCCCAGAGTATTGGCCGCTGCGATGGGGCCGGGAGTAGGGGGAATGAAAACGTGGGACAGGTAAAGACCTGTGCCCAGACCTACGGACATGGCTACCGAGGATTCACCGGTACGGGTGACCAGAGCCTTACGGATCGGGTTCAGGATAACGAAGCCGGAATCACAGAAAACAGGGATGGATACGACCCAGCCCATGAGTTCCAGAGCCAGAACGGGATGGTTCTTTCCTACCAGATGGATGACCATGTCCGCCAGCTTGAGGGCAGCGCCGGTCACTTCCAGAACGGAGCCGATCAGGGCGCCCAGGATGATGACGATACCGATGCTGGAGAACGTTCCGGAAAAGCCGGAGCCGATGACGCTGGCAAGGCCTGCGATCTTGGTTCCGTCTTCCAGGGTCCTGTCCACGATGGGGATCCCCGCCACAAGGCCCAGGATCAGAGAAATGCCCATAATGGAAATGAAGGGATGGATCTTGAACTTTGAAATGGCGATGATCATAAGAACAACAGCGGCGATAAAAGCGATAATCAGCGGAAATCCAGTCATAACATACTCCTCCTCATTTTAAGTTGACATTTTTCCAACTGCAGCTGCCGGTCTGCTTCCGGAGGATGTTTCTCCGGAAGTAGACCTTTTTTAATTATAGTACTTTTCTTACACTTTTTCCATAATTGTAATGATATCCACGTTTGTTTTTGTGGATTTTTAATGATGTGTTAAATCATTATTCAAGGTCCGGTTTAGCGTTTTTGTGCGTTTTTCAGAGAATCCGGCTCCGAAATGACGACAAAGCGTCCATTTCAGAGCTATCATTTGTCAAAACAGATTCTCTTAAGAGACAAAATAAGGTACAATAAAAGGGTGTATTGAAATCCTTACTATCAGAAGAGGAGAACAATTATGGGAGAAGCAAGACATTATAAACCAACCTATCACGCCTACATACCCAAGGGCTGGTGTAATGACCCCAACGGAATGATTTACTATAATGGGATAAACCACCTGTATTTCCAGCATTATCCCTACAACGCGGCATGGGGCACGATGCACTGGGGGCACTTTACCTCCAAAGATTTCGTCAAATGGGAGCTACAGCCCGTAGCCCTTCGTCCTGACCAGGATTATGAGGTCATCTGCGGCTGCTGCTCGGGCAACGCCGTGGAAAAGGACGGAAAGCTCTATATCATGTACACTGCGGCCCAGCCCGACCGCCAGAGGCAGTGCCTGGCCTGGTCCGAGGACGGCGGCATCACCTTTACAAAGGAGCCTTCCAACCCCATCCTGACCGCAGAGATGCTGAGTCCCGAAGTCTCCACCAGAGATTTCCGCGATCCCAAGATCTTTGAAAAGGACGGCTGGTACTACTGTCTCTACGGCTGCAGGATCGTAGACCCCGACAAGCCCCTGCCGGACGGTGTCCTGTACAGGACGAACGTATCCGGTGCCGCCATGGTCCACCATCCCGGCCCCTTCGTGAGCGGCCGCACTGTTTCCGGCGGCGGTTTCGAAGGCGAATATTTCCCCGGCTACGGCAACCTGATCCTGACCCGGTCCAAAGATCTTTATCACTGGGAGTACGTCGGCAAGCTCATCTACCGCCAGGAAGGCTTCGACGAAGCCTACTATACCCTGAACGGCGTCTACGAATGTCCCGACTATTTCGTAAGCAACGGTCAGGACATCATCCTTTCCAGCCCGCAGAACCTGCCTCCCATGGGCCACCACTACTGGAACCAGCATTCCGTCGTCTATATCCTGGGCAAGCTGGATTTCGAGACCGGCGCCTATGTGGTGGAATCCTTCAACGAGCTGGACAGCGGCTTCGATATCTATGCTTCTCAGGCCATGCACCTTCCGGACGGCCGGATCGTCATGATCTCCTGGAAGGAAATGTGGGACCGCAACGTCCCCATGCGCGCAGACGGCTGGGGCGGCACCTACACTCTGCCCAGAGAAGTGGAATTCAAGAAGGGCAGACTCTATCAGTATCCTGTCCGCGAAATTTATAATTACAGACAGAACAAGGTGGAAGCAGCCGGCTTAAAGGTCAAAGACGGCTCCGCCAGCGTGGAAGGCGTGGAAGGCGATAAGATCGAGCTGGACGTGACCTTCTGCCCCGGCGATGCAAAGAAGGCCGGTGTCAAGTTCTTTGTGGGCACAGAACATGAGACCCTGGTCTACTATGACGCAGACTTAAAGGCCGTGGTCTTCGACCGGGCAAAGAGCGGCATCAAGCCCGAAGGCGTAGAGCCCAACCTGACCGTCCGCTACTGCGACCTGGACGAGACCGACAGGATCCGCTTCCAGATCTTCCTGGACGTCTGCTCCGCGGAGATCTTCATCAACGACGGCCGCTTTACCATGACCGGCAACATGTTCCCCGATGAAGAGGATACAGGCGTTGTGTTCTTCAGCGAAGGAGAGTGCCAGTTCGAATCCATCGTCAAATACGATATCGTAGTGGAGCAGACCATCCGCTGAGCGGAGAACATCTTCACCGCAGGAAAAAAGTGGCTGTCCCGGTTCGTCTGAACCGGGACAGCCACTTTTTTGTCTTTTAAAAGGGCGTCATACCCAGGAAATCACTGTCTCCAGAAGGCGGCAGAGCCCTTCCAGGCCGGCCTGGTCCGCTCCGGAAAATCTGTCCTCCACAGGAGAGTCCATGTCCAGAACGCCCACGACCTTTCCGTCCGAATCTCTTAAGGGAATGACGATCTCGGACAGAGACCTGCTGTCGCAGGTGATGTGTCCCTCAAATTCATGAACGTTGGCGACCCGCACGGTTTTGTTGGTAAGAGCTGCCGTTCCGCATACGCCTTTACCAAGGGGGATGTGGATGCAGGCGGTCTGTCCCTGGAAGGGCCCCAGCACCAGCCTTCCGCCCCGCATCAGATAAAATCCCGCCCAGTTCAGGTCGTCCATGGACTGGTAGAGCAGGGCCGATACATTGGCCAGCAGAGGAATATAGTGGGGATCGGTCTCGGCAAAACCCACCATCTGTCTGGTCATCAGATCATAATCACAGTTCATCGCTTTCCTCCCTTATGGTGTCCGGAAGAATGGCTTCTTCTTCCGCCCCCGGAACAGATCCCTTGAATACAGGGACCGAATAAGGATCTTCAGGAACTCTTTTTTTCTTCCTGTAGGCATCCTCTTCATGGGCATAGATGACTCTCGTATCGGAGAGCATGTCATGAAGGGCCCTCTTTTCGTCGTCCGGAATGATCATAAGATAGCCGATCATCAGAATAAACGAGGAAAGGAAACGCCCTGCCGTCTCCCGGAAAATCACCTCGATCCAGGTCAGTTTTCTTTCCTCGCAGGAGACCACCTTAAGCCTGAAAAGACTCTTTCCCAGTGTCGCTCCCCGAAGCTTTGTCAGCAGAATAAAATAAAAGACTGTGACAGCCCAGATAAACAGATCGAAGGGCGTCTTCGAAAAAAACACAGACCTGTCCATAAGGGATGCGGGATTGCCGAAAGAGGTAAAAAAGTGAACGAGCCTGACCGGCATAAGGAGAAGGTTCACCAGCAGCATATCCGTGATAAAAGCGGCGGCCCTTACGCAAAAGCCGACATAGGGAATTTCATTGGACTCATTTCGCATAGTACATCAGCTCTCCTTCCCTGCACCTGTCCATAAAGCTGCGGACCAGATAGGATTCACTGCTCTCACCCTGAAGTCCCAGGCCAAGCCGGCCCAGAAGGCTGAACAGGGCCGTCTGGTCTGCAGGCTCGGGGCTGTAGAACTCCATATCGGGATCGCCAAATTTTTCAGCAATGGCGGCTATGGCGTCTTCTTCTCCCATGATCTCGTCGATCAGTCCGTTTTCCTTGGCCTGGGCTGCCGTATAGATCCTGCCGTCCGCCAGCTTCCTGACCTCCTTGGTCTTCATGCCTCTGCCGGAAGCCACGATGTCCACGAACCTGTCATAGGACTCATCTACGTAAGCTTGAAGGATCTCCCGCTGTTCGTCCGTTGTCTCGCTGGCGCCGGACCCTATGGTCTTATTTGCTCCGGTGGTAATGTCGATCTCCTCAACGCCCACTTTTTCCAGCAGTTTGTGATAGTCATAGAAGGACATAATGACGCCGATGGAACCGGTGGTGCAGTTGCGGTTGGCATAAATATAGTCGGACGCCATGGAAATATAGTAGCCGCCGGATGCAGCTGTGGAAGCAAAGTAGGCATAGATGGGCCTGCCTGTCTTTTCCTTATATTCCATAAGCTTCAGATACAGCTCGTCGCTCTCATAGACCGTTCCGCCGGGACTGTCCACATAAAGCAGGATTCCCTTATTATTTTCACACTCCATAAGGCGGTTCACCAAGTCCATGTAGAGGCTGTGATCATACTGACCCGCAGTGGAATACAGGCCCATTCCGCCGCTTGCAGAAGGCTGGATCGTTCCCACGATATCGATCCTGGCCGCAAAGTCCCCTTCCGGCAGAACGATTTCGGTCTCTCCGCCGGGATAAAGGCCGGAAATGATATTTTCCGCAATGCCTGATGCGGCTTCCTCCTTAAAACTGCGCTCCTGTCTGGCCGAATAAGCACCCAGGAAGCCTGTTACCACCAGGATCAGGCAGGCCGCCAGCAGCGCGATCAGCTGTTTTGCTTTCATATCAAAGTAACCTCCGCTCTTAAAATACTTACTGACTGGTCATTCCAGCTATGCAACAGTATACCATTTCCTCCCGTTCCGGAAAATGAAGAATGACTATAAACCTCAAAAACAGGCCATCCCGGTAAAGTATCTCTTTCCTTTATGAAGAATTCCGATTGCCTGATCCTCCAAAAAGTGTTATTCTTTCTTCATTCGCCGCTTGCACGCGGCAAAGCGTTCTTTGGCCAGAAGATTCCGAATTGGATCACCCGTGCCGCAACATCCTGTAAAATCCGGAGGAGGTCATTTTTCATGAATCAGCGCGAAAAGCTCGGAAGCCGTCTGGGCTTTATTCTTCTTTCTGCCGGCTGTGCCATCGGCATCGGCAATGTCTGGAAATTTCCCTGGCTGGTAGGCCAGAACGGAGGCGGAGCCTTTGTCCTGGTCTATCTGCTCTTTCTTGTCATCATGGGCGTTCCGGTCATGACTATGGAGTTCGCCATGGGCCGTGCCAGTCAGTCCAGTCCCGTGACCATGTATAAAAAGCTGGAGCCCAGGGGCAGTCTCTGGCACCTGCACGGCTATGCGGCCGTGGCCGGCAACTATATCCTGATGATGTTCTATACCATTGTCTGCGGCTGGATGCTCCAGTATTTCTGCACCACGGCGGCAGGCACTTTCGAGGGCATGGACACGGAAAGCGTTGCGGCAGAATTTGAAAATATGATGGCTTCTCCCGTCCGGCAGTGGGGCTTTATGGCCGTCTCTGTCATCGCAGGATTTCTGATCCTGTCCCTGGGACTGCAGGAAGGTGTGGAAAGAGTCACCAAGATTATGATGCTGGCCCTGATCGTCATCATGATGGTCCTGGCCCTCAACAGCATCCTTGCACCGGGAGGCAGCGAAGGCCTTGCCTTCTACCTGAAGCCCGATTTTTCCCGCATGCGTAAGGCCGGCATCTGGAACGCGATCCAGGCAGCCATGAACCAGGCCTTCTTTACCCTGTCCATCGGTATGGGCGGCATGGCCATCTTCGGCTCCTATATCGGCAAGGACCATGCCCTGCTGGGCGAGTCCGTCAATGTGGCCCTGCTGGATACCTTCGTAGCCCTGGTCTCCGGCATGATCATCTTCCCCGCCTGCTTTGCCTACGGGGTAGAACCCGATGCCGGCCCCAGCCTCATCTTCAAGACCCTGCCCAACATCTTCAACCATATGCCTCTGGGCAGGCTCTGGGGCTCTCTTTTCTTTGTGTTCATGTCCTTTGCGGCCATGTCCACGGTCATCGGCGTCTTCGAAAACATCATCGCCATGTTCAGGGACCTGACCGGCATGGACCGGAAAAAGGCCTGCATGGTCAACATCGTTCTGATGCTGATCCTGGCCACCCCCTGCGCCCTGGCCCCTAACCTTCTTGCCGGTATCCAGCCCATGGGACCGGATACATCCATCATGGACCTGGAGGACTTTATCGTCTCCAACCTGGTCCTGCCTCTGGGATCCTTTATCTTCTGCATCTTCTGCACCAGAAGGTTCGGCTGGGGATGGGACAATTTCACGGCGGAAGCCAATACCGGCAAAGGTCTGAAGGTAGCCGGTTGGATGCGCTTCTATCTGACATGGATCCTGCCCGTCCTTTTCCTGATCGTGTTTATCCTGGGCATCCTGTAAAGGGAAACCTGAACCTTTTCTCTGATTCCCGTCCAAAAATGCCTGTGCCCCTGCTTAATCAAGCGGGTGCACAGGCATTTTTTACGCTTCGGTATCTTTACGCTTCTTCCGATTCCGGCCCGGTCTCTCAGGTTATTTCTGCTTTCTTCTTCCCTTTCCCTTGCTCTCTGCAAAAATCCAGGCCTGTCTGATCCAGGCCGTAAGCTCTTCGTCTATTTCTTCCTTCTTCCCGATCACGATATGCACAGTCCATCTGCCGGGATAGGGCTCGCTCAAAGCAGCGGCTCTTTCCGATTCCAGAGGGCAGGGTAGGCCCAGGGTCAGAGTGATAAAAGGATCCGGCATGTCCGCTTTCCTTTTTGCTCTCAGGAAAGAGGCACAGGCAAAAACGTATCGGCCCGTAAAGGTGATCTGTGTCTTCTGCACTCTCTTTTGCATTTCCGGACAGGTTTCCTGTATTTTTTCCTCCAGAGCCTCATAAAGAGGCAGGGCCTCCGGATGGCTGTCAAAAAACAGCAGTGTCTCTGCATCCATATAATTCGTACTTCCTTCCTATATATACAGCCCTGGCATCCGTTCCATGCCCGATTTCTGCGGTAACAGCCACGGGGAGGTCTTCCCGGATATGGGTTTTTAAAAGGTCGAAAACGGACAGTGTGAGACCTGCCTTTTCGTAGGCAGTAAAGGTTCCCAGAAGGATGCCCGATATCTGTTCAAAAACGCCGGTCTGGTCCAGCTGATTTAATAAAGATGCGATCTGCCCGGACTCTCCTCCCAGGGACTCCAGAAGCAGGATCTTTCCCTTAAGATCCGGCCAGAAGGGGGTGCCTGCCAGTTTCAGAAAACAGCGTATGTTGCCGCCCAGCAGGGTACCCTTCATATGATCCCCCTGGAGAAAGCGGTGCCGGAAGCCGAAGAGAGGCATCTTATCCCCGGAAAGATATGCCGCAAACCTCTTCTTCTGAAGCTCTGCGTCTGCCCAGACCAGGTTTCTGACCTGGTACAGTACCGAAGCCTTTCCGGTCTTTGCATAAATGGCATTGATGACGCAGGTCAGATCGCTGTAGCCCCAGAAGACCTTTCCCGAGGAGGCGATCAGGTCATAGTCCAGGTAAGGAAGGACGCCGTTTGCCAGGTCTCCGCCCGAAATATCATAAATGGCGTCTATGGAATCGTCCCTGTAAAAACGCATCAGTTCTTCAGCCCGTACCCGGTCCGGTGCGCTGAAGGCGTCTGTCTTCTTATATAGATGATCAGAGGGGATTGCCTGGATCCCCATGGTCTCAAAGACCCGGATCAGATCCTCTATCTGTTTTTTTCTTCCGGGATCCTGCCCGTTGGAGCATACCGTCAGTCCG
>CAMOGQ010000066.1 GCA_946614165.1 uncultured Lachnospiraceae bacterium | reverse complement strand
GACGTTTCTGAAGCCTTGAGGGCGTTTAGTGTAACTTTTTTGCAAAGTTCACAAATAAGCTTTCCGGGCCTCCGGAGATGCTGCATTTTCTCTGACGGATCCGTTTTCTTCTTTCAGTCAGCAGAAGCAGTCATTCTGCTGACTTTCCGGGATCTTCCGTGACACCGTTTTCCCGGTTCATGCGACGGTTCCACCGGTCCCAGTTCTCCTGCTCTTCCTGCCTTTCCTCTATGGACATATGGAAATACTGCCTCATGGCATACTGCATGCAGGCCTTGACTTCCACAGCCCGTATCAGTGCAGCCCTGGCATCCTTATATCCGTTCTTCTTCCCTTTCTTCCACTTTTCCACGGCCCTTTCGATGCCCTGCCTGTACTCCGGCTCATAGGAAAGACATAACTTCATTCTTGCAGCGACCGGCATGGGAGGAATCGGATACATATCCTCTTCGTTCTCATCATCGGAATCTTCCCCGCCAATGCCCGTAAGCAAAGGATACTTGGACGCAAATTTCAGGAGCTGCCCTTCTGTAAGCGTTTCAGGGTCAAAGCTGTCATAAATGGCCAGAAAGTCCACGCCCTCAGTCTCTTCTCTGGGCGGCACAAGGCCGGGAATGATTTTACTGGTTGCTGCAGCCATTCTGATTCGTCCCTTCTTTTTCTAATTTAATCTGTCTGCGACAAAAAACTGATCATGCCTGTCTCTTTGGGCCATCGTTTCTTACCAGGCCATACGGATATCCTCGCTTTACTCTGGCAGGCAGCCCATCAGGAAGAGAGTGATCTTTGGTATGCACCGGTTGCCTGGTCCGGAAATAAAGATGTGCTTTTCCCGGAAATCTGCAGCGAAACGCAAAGACCTGCTCCTTTATCTGTACCAGAAAGCATACCGCAAAAACGTGCATTTAAATACGTTAAGTTTGTTAAAAGCCGTTAAGTTTAACAGCAGGAATATATCCGCCGTCAGGAAATTTTCGATGCCTGCTTCAGATATTTTTCAGCCGAAGATTCAGGGCCGAAAAAAGAGTTTCCCCAAAATCACCATAGGCAGCGCTGAGCCTTACGGCTTCCCGCATGGAACGAAACCAACAGGATCATCCCGCTCACAAAAACCGGATATCACTGCATCTGCCAGAAAATCTCTTCGCCTCCGAATCCTGCAAGCAGACGGTTATCTGCCGTATATACCAGCTGCCTGGTGTAAGGAGCTCTGCTTCGTCCAGGGCATCTGTAATAAAAACGGACAGGGCCTGCTGCGGCGTCATAGCTTCCGCTGCTGCAGGAGCAGAAATCATGATCGTGAAAATGATTCCATATATGAAATCCCGGATCCTTCAGTTCCAGAAGGGCGGGAGAAATATACTTCTCCCTGCAGTAGTCATTTGCCCTGAACATGCCGATAAAGCTGATATTCCTGACGCCGGCAAAAGCAGCCATCTCCAGATAGTCTATAAGGGCTGCTTCGCTGTCAACGAGCCCCTTCTGCATCACACAGTTGAATACTATTTTTGCCGGATCAGACATTCCGGAAAGAAGCCGCCGGATTTCCTCCGCTTTCGGCATTACGCGCCCGAAGACCCTGTCGTTGATCCGGTCATCCGGAGAATGGCGGCTGATATGGATCCCCTCGAAGGCATCCAGGGTCCGCAGAGACAGTATACTCTCCAGGTTTGTTCCGTTTGCGGCAAGGTCCAGCATGGCATCCGGCAAAGTATCCATAACAAGTTCCGCCACGCGGTCTGTCAGATCCGGATAAAGCATCGGCTCCCCGCCTGTAACAGAGACTCCGCTGATCCTTCCCGAAAGGACGGAAAGACACTCCTTCAGGAGGGAAAGAGAAACCTTTCCGCCTCCGGATGCCTTCCTTTCTGCGGCACTTACGCAGAAGGGGCAGGAGGCATTGCATTCACTGGTCAGATGGATATAGAGCCAGAGCTTTCCGTCCTCCCTGGGCAGACAGACCTCATCCCTGCCGGCGCAGTAGTAATCTTTGATATTCAGCTTCTGATTTCCGATCTTTATTTCCATCTTAGTATTGAAGGGACAGGGCCGTCAGCCGTCCCTGCCCCATTGTCTTAATATGACAGGTCAGAAGCTGAAACACCTCAGAAATCCCCGAATTCAAATTTACAGAAATCCAAATGCCTGCTGCCTAATCCAGACTATACCTGACCAGAGCACTGATCAGTGATTCTCTCTGGGATTTTTTCCTGAAAAACCACTGATAATTCTTCAGTTCCTCTTTGTTTGACAGATTCGGTTCCACTAACGATCCGCAGTATGCCAGCTGGACCAGCTGAACCGCGTCCTGTGCTATCGACTGAAAATACAGTCTTCCCGGTATCCGGTTCCTGCTTGGAACCGGTTCGCTTAATCCAAGCCCCGACTGCATGCTTGAACAGATCTGACATGTAACGATCTCTTCTATCGAAGCATCAATGACTCCATGGACCTTCTGGGTCGCAATGATCAGATGGACGCCATAGAGATCTGCATTGCCTTCCGATGCCAGTTTCTTCAGGTGCCAGGCAAATTCCGGAAAACGGACTTTTATATCCGCAAACTCGTCGAAAGCAATAAATACATGGGGCATCGCAGACATGCTCTTATCGGATTTCCGCTTTTTCAGATACTGATAGATATTTTTCACTTCATATTCGGCAAGAATTCTCTTCCGTTCGGCCATATCCTTCCGAATATAGGATAAAAATGAGTTTATATCTTTCAATGAATCTTTGGAAATGCATCTGCCCAGATGAGGCAGTCCCGCAAGCCCTGCGGTCACTCCGCAGCCCTTAATGTCAATGACATGGAATCTGACTTCCTCCTGTGAAAAGAAGAGTGCCAGGGCCAGCAAATAGGTATGAATGAACTCACTTTTCCCCGCCCCTGCAGGACCTGCAAATATACAGTTGGGTCCGTCTCCTTTATGGTGCAGATCCAGTGTTACGACCCTGCCCTGATCATTCAGAGCGAAAGGTACGGCCAGAGACCTGGTCACATCGGCTTCCCTGCGAACCTTCTCTATATTGATTTCTCCGGAATCGGTAACACCCAGCAGTTCGAAAAAAGTGATGTTCTCGGTCAGATTGCTGCTGACGTCGGAGGCGTTGGGCACCTGCACGGAAGTGTCGATCCGGTTTACCAGTGCCTTTGCGACACTGTCCGTCCCGGCCGTGGCGTCCACCGCCTGAACATTTGATAATCTGAATTTGAAAGGCCCTGCCCATTCGGAGCCGTCTATATGAATGGGGATTACATTTTTCCGTAAGGATATGGCTATGTCCATTTCTTTGGGCACCCATACGGAAGCCTGCGAATACTTCGAAATGATCACAAGAAAAATATCGCTTCTTTCAATTGCCTTGGGAATACAGCTTGCATAGTCTCCGCCGGCAGGAATGGATTCGGGTGCCATCCAGCATTCTATATGATTCAGAGTAAGTACTGTTCTGATCCTGTCGGCAGTATCATAATCCAGACTTGAATAACTGATAAAAGACCATCTCTTTCCTCCCCTGCCGCGTTCATTTGTCTGCATCCGGCAGCTTTACCCGCATTTCGGCACACTTCCTATACGTACTTCAGTATTCCGCTCATGCCCCTGTACGCAAAGCAGCGATCCTTAAAAGCCTGCCCCAGGTAAAATTATCACCACTGGGAACAGAATAATCAACAAATATTTGTCAGATCTTAATATTGTCCTCTGACATCTTAAAAAGCATGTATGGTTCCTTCATAGTTTATGTAGAACTCTCTGAGATGCCGAGTGCCCCGGGTAGGTTCATATATGTAGACCGTTACCTTATTCCCCGGATACAGCATACCGGTGGAATGTACCCAGACATAGCTCTTGCTGCCGGGGGCACGTCCGTCAAGGATCACCTGAAGCATCGTTTCATCGCAGTGGTTGTAGGGACACATCTTTGCCCTGTTGCACAAATGATCATAGATCGGACGCAGCACTATGTTGGCACCATAAAGGACCCAGTTGTTGATGGTCATTCTTGACAATGGTATTCCGGACAGATTCAGGTCTTTAACCTGGCGGTAGATAGGGAGGCCCATGACAAACTTGTTGTAGATTATTGTTGCCAGTACAGAAGGAGAGACCAGGGAACGCTTTAAAAGGATACCACGAAGAGGAGAAGCTGCCGGCTTCCCCTTTTTGTCCTCATTTATGGGCTTGATCACAGCAGAGTGAATGACTCTGACATAGAAAACAGGTCTGGTGACTTCCAGCTTTTCACTGGTAGCCAGCTGATTATCTCCCAGTTCCCTTTACCGTATTTCGCATCGAGAGCTGCGCAGTCCAGATCATATACGTCTACATGCGTCAGATGCTTTGTGTAAAGCAGGCCCCGGAGGGCAGGCGAATCCGGAAGGAATCCCGGTCAGGACAGAAGGGCCATCAGGTCCTCCGCGGACATGCTCATAAGAGATGTGCCCTCCGCTCCCAGGACCGCGTCTGCCAGCTCCCGCTTTGCCTCCTGCAGTTCAATGATCCTCTCCTCAATGGAATGGGCCGCGATCAGGCGGATCTCCGTTACCTGCCTGGTCTGGCCGATCCGGTGGGCCCTGTCGGTAGCCTGATTCTGTACGGCCAGATTCCACCAGGGATCGTAATGAATGACCAGATCTGCTCCCGTCAGGTTAAGACCTGTCCCTCCGGCCCTGAGGGAGATCAGAAAGACCGGCGTATCCCCGTTGTTGAAGGCATTGACAAGGCGCAGCCTCTCCTGGGCCGGGGTGGCTCCCGTAAGGATATAGAAGGGGATCCCCTCATTTTTCAGGTCCGAAGCCAGAAGCTCCATCATGGACGTGAACTGGGAGAAGAGCAGCATCCGGTGGCCTCCGTCGATAGCGGACCGGATCAGATCCATGCAGGCTTCCCGCTTGGCGCTGGGCCCTTTGTAGTTTTCGAACACAAGGGCAGGATCGCAGCAGATCTGGCGGAGCCTGGTGATCTGGGCCAGAATGCGGAGCTTTTCCTCTCCGGAAGTCCCTATGGAGGACAGCATCTCTCTCATGCTGACCACCTGGGCGTCGTAGAGCTTTCTCTGCTCTCCCTCCAGGGCCGCGCTTCTGACCTCCTCCAGCTTTTCGGGAAGGTCCCTCAGCACGTCTCCCTTCCTTCTGCGGAGGATAAAGGGAGAGACCATGGCCGAGAGCCTCCGGGACGCCTCCTCATCCTGCTTTTTCATGACCGGCACCTCAAAGCGTTCGGAAAACTCCGAAGCCGTATAGAGGAAGCCCGGCATCAGGAAGTCGAAGATGCTCCAGAGCTCGGACAGGCGGTTTTCGATGGGGGTTCCGGTCAGGGCAAAGCGGTGGGCAGCATGAATGCCCCGGACCGCCTTGCTGACGGCCGCGGACCGGTTCTTCACATACTGGGCCTCGTCCAGAACGGCCGTTGAAAACCTGATCCCTTCGTAGAGGGCGATGTCCCTTTTAAAGAGATCGTAGGAGGTGATATAAAGCCAGGCCCCCTCTTCTTTCCCCATCTGAGCCGCCATCTTCTTTCTGGCGGCAAGGCCTCCGGCCATGGCCGCCGCCGGAAGGTCCGGTGCAAATCTGCGGCATTCCTCCAGCCAGTTGTAGACCAGGGAGGCAGGACAGACCACCAGGGCCGGCGCTTTTTCTCCGGAAAGATACTGACTGTTTAAGAAGGCCAGCATCTGAAGGGTCTTGCCCAGTCCCATCTCATCCGCCAGGATGCCGCCGAAGCCGGCCTGGGCAAGGGTGGACAGCCAGGCAAAGCCCTGGACCTGGTAGGGCCGCAGGATATCCTCCATGGCAGAGGGCACTTCGAAGTCGGCGTCCCGTACAGACTTGAAGGACCGGATCAGGCTCTTGAAGTGTCTGTCTCTGGCGGATGCGATCTCGTCGTGCTCCTCCAGGATCCTGTCCAGGTAAAGCGCCCTGTACTGGGGCATACTGCCCCTTCCCCGGACCAGGTCCTCCAGGGAAAGATCCAGAGCACTGGAGAGATTTTCCATCTCCGAAAAGGCCTCCGTATCCCGCAGGTCGATAAAATCTCCGGAGGAGAGCCTGTGCCAGCGCTTCTTCTTCCGGTAGGAAGAAAGGAGCTCCAGAAGCTCTTCCTCCGTCATATCCTTCGTACGAAGAGACAGGTTCAGAAGGCCGCTCTCCAGGGATACCCGGAAAACGGGACGGGGCATAGGGCGGACCCGCATGGCCCGGAAGGCGTCCGATCCCTTGACCGTTCCAAGGCCCGACAGGACGGATATTCCTTCCGTCAGGATTCTGACCAGGCTGTCCGTATCCGAAGGTCCTCTGAAGGTACAGGACTTTGGATCAGAGTCCGGGAAAAAGGCTCTGACGGCCTTCAGGACCCTCTCCTCCTGATCAAAGTCCCTCATCCCTCCCCTGAGAGTCCCGGCGGAAGGGAAAAGGTCTTCCTTCTTCTCCCCGTAGGAGACCACGGCTCTGCAGGTAACAGTCTCGTCCTCCCTGTCCAGGTAGAAGGTAAAGACCGGCTCCGGGGGCAGAACGCCCTCTCCGGGATCTCCCACCCTGTCGTCGATCTCTACATGGACCGATTCCTCCAGGGTCGGCAGGGTCCGGTAATAAAACTCCGGAAACCTTCTGCTTCCGATGGTACAGGTAAACTCCGAAGCATTTCCCGCCATATCCAGAAAAGGCTTCAGCACTCTCATCTCCTCCGGGGAGATCCTGCCGAACTGTTCTCTGTCCAGGATATAGCGGTACTGACTGCCCCGTAAAAGGCGGGGAAGGACAATCCCCAGCCGGATGGCCGTAAGTTTCCCGTCCTTTGTTCTTTCGGGGTCCAGGGTGATCCGTATGCCAAGCCTTGCGGGCCCGGCCTTTACATAGACTTCTTCGTTTCCCTCATCTTTCGCGGCCCTCCGGGATCTTCCCGTACTATCCGGCTCCATCCGGTAGAGAAGCTCCGATCCTTCCGCCAGGGAATAAACGATATCCAGGTCGCTCCCGTCCAGAGGGACGCCGGACCCGACGCTCAGCTGCTTGACGCTGGTGTACCAGGAGGAGCCGCTCTCCAGCTTCCGGTTGATCTTAAAGATGTTCCGGACCCGGGTAGCCATAAAGTCGTACCACTTCATGGAGAGAGGCGTAAAGGTCAGATGTTTGAAGTCAATGGCCGTCTTTTTGGATGCCTCGAAGATGTCCTCCCTTTCCACGGCGTTATAGAACTTTTCCAGTCCCCGCAGGGCATAGTCCCTCTCTCCCCTGATCCCCACCGAGAAGGCCAGCTGCAGCTCTCCCTTTACACTGGTGATCCTGGGGGTCAGTACCACGATGGGAGACTTCTGAATGGCCGGCGCCGCATCCGGGACGGCAGGACTTCCCTCTGCCATGGCCTTCAGAAAACGCAGCCCCCTCCGGTCCGTGGCATCCCCGGGATTCTCGGCCGCCACCCTGTCCCAGAGGACCCCGAAGGCAGCCAGGCTGTGGCAGCACAGGGTATTCATCAGGCGGGTGTAGCCCCTGTATTCATTATAATGGCATCTTCCGCAGGAACATTTCAAAGAAAGGATGCTTCCGCTCTCCAGGACCATCCTGACACGGCCTTCCGCGGTCTCCTCCGCGGTGGAGACCTGCAGGACCTGATGCCCCGTATCTTTGTCGAAATCCGTTTCCATGCGGATGGCGGGCTGCCTGTCCTTTTCCGGCATCTGATCAAAGCATTCCGCCTCGTAGGCGTTGGTCTCCAGCGTCTCCAGCATCTGATCTGGCCTGAAGCGGATCTCGTCCGTAAGACGGGGCAGGGGAAATTTTTTCTCCAGAATATCCAGGGACTTAATGCGCCTGGACTCTTTCAGGCTTTTCTCTTCCTGCCTTTTCCTCTCTTCTTCCTCTTCCTTCTGCCGGCGGATCTCTTCCTGGTACTCCTCCTTAGTCTGGGTAAAGACAAAGGGCCCCCTTACCTTCTCAAAGCGGAACATAAGGGAGGCCAGATGGCGGCATGGTTCTCCTTTTCTCCCCACGGAACAGGTACAGTCATATTTGGCCCAGTGGTCCGCATACTCTTCCTTATCGTACACTTTATCTTTGAAGGACCAGTCGTTGCTGCCCTGGCATTCCGAGTAGGTCAGGGGCATCTGGTATGCAAAGACCGTGAAGCCTCCCGCTGTCACCCCCCTTGCCCATCTGCCTTCGGGATCCGTCTCAAAGGAAAGAAACTTTCCGTTCTTCTCATCCTTCTCCCCGCTGTCCAGGGCCGCCTGGCTAAATGCTTTTCTCCAGTTATATTGTATGGTCTTATACTTTGTTTCGCTCATAAATTTCTCTGTATCCGTCACTGGATAACTTCTTCCCCTTTCTGTCTTTCGGAAGTGCCGTCTCACTCATAGGAAGATTCCACATAGACCTCGTCCGTGATATGATCGATCATCCTGCCGCCGGACTTATACCTTTCGCCGGTCAGGATATCGATATACTCCAGAGGATAGCGGGAGGCCTTTGTGTTGATGCCGGTCAGGGCATAGCGCCTCTTGTCCCTGCCGACAAAGATCCGCATATACATGCCTTCCTTAACGCCAAACTCCGCCACCTTCCAGACATTTCTGTCGAATGCGGCTCTTGCGATCTGTTCCGGATCTCTTCCCGCATTGGCTTCCAGCTGCGCCGTGAAATGATCTTTCCAGTAGGAAATCGTTCCAAGATTTATCGTAAGATCGTATTTTTCTTCCAGTTCCTCCATAGCCTTATTAAAATCCGCCCGGAACTGCTCCACCGTTTCTTTGTTTATGGCCATTTCCTTAACGCCCTCCCATGCGCGCTTCACTGTGCTTCCCGCGGGGAAAGACCGGTCATTTTCTCCCCTGCCGCGCTTTTGTTTTCATCAGAATAGGCTATAGCGGTCTCCGGGTCAAGTTTTCCCTGGTCCGAAATAAAACACGGCTCACTCCTGATCCGGTGTCTGTGCCGGGCAGGCAGAATTTTCCGCTATTACGCTGTCAGGCCTGTCTCCAGCGGAAAAGGCAGAGGGATCCTATCATATCCGGGTCCCGATCCTGTCCGCCTACTGTTCCTGTGCGCAAATAGTACGAGCAGATGCGTTTCTGCCTCCCGCCGCCTGACAAAAACATAAGGCCCTGGCAGTAAAAAGCCATCGGAAGAGCGCCCTTTATTCGATGCTCTCCCGATGGTCGGATTTATTACTTTTGCGCTTCCTGCTTCTCCAGAGCTTCCAGGATTTCCACCTCGGATGCCTCCGGCATGGCCAGGATCATGTCATAGATCGGGCGGATCACCTCCTCTTCCCGCATCAGCTGTTTTGCGGCAGTCTCCGGATCCAGCCCTTTTCTGATCCCGGATTTAACCATTTCGATCTGAGCCAGCTTCAGGCCTTCTTTATAGCCCTCTTCATAACCTTCTTTGTAAGCCTTCTCTTTCATCATGTCCAGTTCCATTTCGTACATTGATCTCATATATTCCCGCCTCCCCGGTAATTCTTTTAGTTTTTTTCAGCTTCGTCCGGCAGTCTGATAAGTCTGCTGAAAGGATCTCCTTCCGTGACGATTTCTTCCATATGGTCCGGAAAGGAAAGATCCCCGGGCGGAACATCGTCCGCCCCTGCCCCGGATTTTAAAAAAACGATGCAGGATCCATCCCCCGGGAAAACCGGTGGATCCCCGCCGCACCTGCAGATAAACGCATATCAGTCTCCTGCCCCTTCCAGCCTCCAGGCAGCCGCTGCAGAGGCTCTCTGCAGCAATCGGACCGGTCTGAGTGCCGGCTGCGCCATATGTCTGCAGGTAAAAGCCTTTCTTTTTCCTCCTCGGCAGGCGGCCTGAGCCTGCCGGAAAGATCGGACTTAAGATCACTGATCTCCTTCCAGTTCTTTCTTTCCGCCAAAGGGATGTAATCCTGATCTGACAGAGCCATTCATCCTCCCGCGGTTTCAATATTTTTGGTCAAGCAGAGAATTTTCCGCGTTCCGGCTGAAAGACCGGGTATGGACAGCATCGTGTCCAGAAAAAACAGGTCCGTCCTCATTGAAAGCCATTTCTGCCGCGTACGCTTCATATGTCTTTCGAGGCTCCTGTCTGAACCGCAGATATTCCTCTGAAGCTGAAGGTACTCCTGCTTCCCTGTGATTTCCCCTGAGGGTACGCATCCCTTAACATAATGTATAATATGTCCCTTTTCCTGACGCATGCATTAAGCGGGCCGTTTCGGTAACTGTTTTTCCTCCTTTAAAATACAGGCTGAAAGCTCTGCAGTACTTGTCATACCGTTTCTTATCCCGGTCTGTGGGATACTGAAGATCTTCGATCAGAATGTCTGCATAGCCCCTGTCATTGGCCGGCTTTTCCATCACCCCTTCAGGAAAATCTTCCGGATACCTCCGAATCACTCTTTTACCGGATACTGCTTCAAAACTCTTGTCCGACAGCTGCAGCAGCGTCTGGTCGGAACACCGTGATATTTCTATGGTGATCCGATGAGAGGAGCCCCATCGCAGATATCCGTCCAGTATCGGATCGCATCACAGGGCAGGGACCGTCCTGTAAGACCCCGGATCCTCCGTGTTCTGATTTTTATCGACAAAAATGAAGTCGCCTCAATTTCTGGACCCCTGTCAGGCATGGCAAAATATTTCTTATTGCCGGGACTCCGGAAGATCTCAGGGGCCAGGATCGTCTGCACCGGGAGGATCCGTTACGGCCCCCCACAGGTTTCCAGTATTTTTTTCAGCTGGTCTCCGTTCATGAGCTTTTCTCCAGGCGCATGTCTGCGCCTCCTGTCTGATAACCGATGCCGGTCTGTCTCATCTTCATTTTCAGGCAGACGCCTCCCTTCAGAGACCTCTGTTCCTGACCGCATCCGGCATTATATCCCTTAAGGACTCCTGCTTCATAGCCTGAATCTTTTTCTCATCTTCCCAGAACCCCTTAATGATCTGGTAGGAAAGCTCTCTTTTTCTCTGGTCCAGGTCACGCAGCATTCGGATGATCTCCGCTTCGGATCGTGTTATCGTATCCCTGCGGATCTGTTCGTCTTCACCGCCTGTCAGATAAACTTTCGATACGCCGAGATATTCCGCGATCTTATCCATATGGGACATATAGGACTTGCCGCCTTTATATTTCCAGCTGGTAAATGTTCCGTTTGCAAGTCCCAGATATTCCACCAGATCACGCTGGGATATCCTCTTCTCCCGCATGACCTCCAGCATCCTTTCAATGACCTTATCGTCCACGGCTTTTCTTTCAGGCACTCTCATATCGTTTCTCCATTACGAAAGATCTGATGCCAGGCATCGTTTTTAAGTCTGTATAAATCGAAACACTCCTGATCTGATTTGACGGGCCAGGAATCCTGGACAGTAAAATATCTCCCGGACAAAGCATCCCGCAGCAGCCGGCTGCCTCCCTTTCGGACAGGCAGATAAATATACTTCTTACCTCTGTTATAAGGGATCGCCCCATCCTTTCTCCCTATAAACAACGCGTATACATTCCATGGCTCCGTCAAGACATGCGCAGGCCTCCGAAAAGGCATCGGACTTCAGCTCCTCTTCCAGATCGTACATGGTCTCCCGGGCCTCCTGCAGGCTGTCCAGGACTATATCCATCTGTTCTCTGGACGAATGCTTTCCGGACAGCGCCAGGATATCCTGAAAGCTTAAGTTCTGCATCCCCTTCCGTTCCTGCAGCTCCTGCAGGATCTTCTCCTTATAGTCGATGGGTTCTCCCAGGGGATCTCCGGGCCTGTACCCGTCCAGATACATTTCCCCCTGGCCGGAAGAGAGCCAATCCTCATTTACGTGATAGATCCCGCACAGGGCGGATATGGTGTCCATGGAAGGAAAGGTCCTGTCCAGTTCATAATTTCTCCACGTCTGCGGAGAGACTTTCACTGAAGCCGCCATGGCCTTAATGGTCAGACCATGATCCTCTCTGATGTGTTCCAGACGCTCTCCGTAGGTATAGCCGTATTCCGGTATATCCATAATCACTCTTTTTTCCTTTTTCTTTCGTTCTTCTCCGGAAGGTGATGCCTGCAGGACAAGGGCCTCTGCCCTGCCGCAAACGTGCCTTTAACGCCCTGCGCTCTCCCTCTCCGGGCCAGGGCCCCGGGGCTGATCAAAACTCCGTGCGGAAGAAAGCCGGATCCCTCATCCGGGTAAAAATCAAATTATGACCGGCGCTTCCGATCTGCGGCGCCAGTCAAAAGCAGAGATCCGAGGATCTGCTCCCGCTGGAGGGCTCTCCTCTCTTTCTCCTTCCTGTCCTGATTTTGCCTTCGGGGCCTCCGGGGAAACCTCTCCGGAGCGCCCTTTTGCCCTTTGGCTGCCAAGGGACATCAGAGAAACGGATCATCTATCATCCTTTCCCTGGCGATCTTCTGACAGGACCGGATGATCTCCCAGTCCTGGTCGCTGAAGCCAGGGAACTTCTCCGTTCCCTTCAGCCTCAGCAGCTTTCCTGCCGTATGGATCCCATTTAACCAAAGTTTGTTCAGGATATCAAAACCATCAAAGGGAAGATAATATACCGGCGAAGTGGAATACAGGGGCCTCTCGGAATAAGGGCAGGAATAGAAAGTATTCTCACGGTATTGGACTGCCAGGATGCGTCTTTCCCTTTCTTCTTTCGTCCGCTCTCTGAGCCTCTTCCTTACATCCTCCTGCAGGGCCCTGATTTTCTCAATATCCTTTTTTCCGACCCACAAAATATGATCCAGATCGGATAAGGCCAGAAACTCTTCTACTGTACTTATATGTTTATCATAGCGCAGCGACACGAATATCCGATCTGGAAGCCCCAGTGTTTCCAGAAGAGAGTCCGGAAATACGGGTCCCGCACTGCAGACAGCCGTTTCCGCCTCATATGCTTCTTCCCTCCGTCTAAATAAACTTATGTTTTTCTGATAGTCTTCAAAGGTAGATGGCTTTTCTGCTTTGTAGTACAATCTGCGAAGAGCATAAATCCCTGTAAGTTTCAATGACCTCGCCATGCCATAGGATCCACCCAGTACCTTTCCCGTATCCGTCATCGTTCTGCCTTCTACGAAATATGTCCTGAACACTGTGTAATGCCTGTCATAGCGGCCTTTGTATCGGGGATCCAGAAGCTCTCCGATCAGACAGTCGGCATACCTGCGGTCACTGATCGGCTCTCCTATCAGTTCGATAAAGAAGTCTTCCGGATATTTCCTCGTTTTTTTCTTTACTGTCATGGCATCAAAGCTCATGTCCAGCAGCTGCATGATCATTTTTTCGGTGACCGCGGCTGTTTCCAGACTGATCCAGCCCTCCTTCTTCATACGAAAGGCCGGATGGAAACCGGGCTCTCTCAAAAGAGACCCTGCCAGTGCCGGATCGCTCATAAGAGTAAGCAGAGTCGTAAAAGGACCCGGATCCTCCCTTTTTTTCTTTCCTGAAGACCCGGAAGAAGCCGGTCCCTGTGCCAGGCGGGATACAGGGATATCTTCCAGGAGGGCAAAATACTGCTGCCCTTCCGGGCACCGGAAGGCCTCGCAGGAGGGACGCGACTTCCATGGAGTTTCCGGCAGGACGCTGTAAGTTTCCGATATGTACTTTTTCAGTTCCTCTCTGGTCATCTGAGCCCTCCCGTCTTATGGCAATGCTTTCTTCCCCTGTTCTTTATGCCCGGTACTTCAGGATGCTTCCCTCAGTCCGGACTCTCGCCGTACTTTACAGTCCCTTTCTGCTGTGCCAGTAGCGGATGACCTTTGCATCCGCGAACATGGCATATTTGTCCCAGCTCCGCATCGCCTCGTCTGCTGTCATGGCAGTCTCTTCCGGATCAACATATTCATAACTGTATTCATCCGGATCTTCCAGCCAGTAGGGATTGGCGTAGGAGGCGTCTACGACTCTTTTGATGAAATCCGGCGGAAATGCCCTGCTGAGAGAGTAAAAGCCCAGCTTCTCCAGCTTTCCCTGTTCCAGCAGGGCATACTTGTTGACATTATATTCGATTCTCTTGGCGAAATTCCTCTGTGTAAGTCCCATTGCCTTCCTCAGGGCCAGGAGCTTTAAGCATATGACCGGAATATAATCCTGGTCCCGATGGTTCCAGTTCCTGTCGAAGGTATATCCCGGCGGCGGAGATTCCATCCTTCCATAGGCCCGGTCCCTTTCCTCCTCTGACAGATCCTCATAGTCCCGGCTTCTCAGTTCTTCCAGTTCGGCTCTCTGCTCATCGCGGTACCGGCTCCACCTGTCCCAGTTTTCCTGGTCTGCCTTCCGCTCCTCAGGGCTCATACGCTGGTACTGCCTTCTGACATACTCGGTACAGGCTTTCATGCTGATTCCCTTGATCAGCAGGGCCCGGGCATTCTTATAACCGTTCTTTTTCCCTTCCTTCCATCCGTCTGCCGCCAGCAGGATATCGCGCCTGTAAAGTTCTTTTACACAGAATTCCCCGTGTCTAAGTCTACTCGCGGCCGGTTCCGCCGGGACAGGATAGGTTTTCGAACCGTATCTGTAATAGCCGTGATCCCTGTCCGGAGCTGTCATATCGGGATGTCTCGGAGCAAATTTCAGAAGCTGCTCCTCTGTAAGGGTTGATGCATCAAAGCGGTCATAGATTCCAAGGAAGTCCACCCCTTCCGTCTCTTCTTTGGGCGGCAGAACGCCGGGAATGATCTTTTCGGTTGCAACTGCCATCCTGAGCACCCTCCTCTTTCTTTTATATCAGCATGTATCCTTCTGCCTGTTATGCAGGGCATCTTCTGCTCCTTGCAGCCTGTCCGGTACATGGCAAAACTACAAAGGCCCTGCAGCCCATTTTTCTCTTATTCCTGTGCCTCCTGCCCCAGCCTGCGCAGGACCTCCACATAATCGATGCTGACTCTTGTTTTAGCGCTTCGGGTAAGCTTTGCGTACCTTGCGGAATCTCCCTTCTCTTCTGCATCCTTCAGAAGAAAGACCATGATACCGGTCAGGCCCGATCTGCACTTCTTCAGGGCCGTATCCGCCAGGGCAACGGCCTTCTCACGGTCTTTGTCCCGGTAATATCCTATGAGCTCTTCATAGGGCCCGGACTCCCTGCCAAGGAAAGTTTCCAGATAAGTATAATACTTGTCCGGCCTTCCGCCCTCCAGATACCAGGGGGCCACTTCCTTTTTCATGTAGTCGGAACCTTCCCGGAAGACCATATCCGCGCAGGAAATCTTCTCCTCTCCGTTAAGGCACGATGCTCTGAAGAGATCCTGCATGGGGTCAATAACGCCGTACCAGTCAAAGAATTCCCCCTCTATTATCTCAGAAAGGATTTCCTTTCGGATCTCCCAGGAGGACTCCCTGATCCTGCCGCTTTTTATCAGTTCCTCGCAGATGTCCCAGATCTCCCAAATCTGCCACTGATCATCTATGTACGGCTCATATTCCAGCTCCTTCAGAAGTCTTCTGATCTCCTGCCACTGCTCCTCCAGGTAAGTCAGTCCCGGAGCCTTCTCTTCCATCTCCCGTATGGAATCCTCCAGATAGCGGATCAGATCCTTCCTTTCCTCCACTGTAAGGGTTTCGATCAGGTCGTAAATATCAACACGTCTGTATTTCAATTCCAATTTCTCCCTCAGGTCCATAGGCTGCTTCCGTTAGCTCAGCTTCTCCGGTGAGAAGAAATCAATATCCCCATCCGTTCTTTTTGATAAATCCGAATGCATTTACGGTTCCTACGTGCCAGATATGATTTTTTTCCCATCTGCCGGTCTTGGTAATTTCAAAGAACTGATCTCCGGATGATATTTTTACTCTGATTTCACCGTCTATGTCTTCTTCCCGTGAATAATTCCTTACGCTTATATCATAAGAACCGGAAATCAGCTTTTTAATCAGAATCGTTTCATTCGCAGGACCATTGCGCATATCCTTTTCAAGACAGGCATAAGGAAATTCCGTTACCGAGCCCATGTGCCGACAATTCAGACTGTAATCCTTTCCTTCGGAAGAAATTCTGATATGAGTCCACAGGTCCAGATCCTTAGGGGAACAGTTCCATGAAAGCTCGACTTTTATTTCTTCCGGCCTTTTCTCCCACACCGTAAGTTCCCTGTTGTTTTCAAACTGTATATCTGCCCATTGCCCTTCGAGATAATCTCTCAAGTCCCCTATGAATTGATTTCTTTCGTTCGTTTCCGGCCTCATTCTACTGTAGCCGCTGTACCTGCTTCTTACGTCTTTATTTAAGTTCACATACAGGTTCTTGGAAATGGGCCCATAATTTACCAGAAACACTTTTGCATCCGGAACATTTCCGGCATAGTCATTGACTGCAGCCGCGAAATTTCTGGTAGACGATTTCTTGTACTGCTTACACTCTATGAGAGCACAGAAAGACTCCGAATCCTTATTCCTTCTGATGATGGAATAATCCGGCTGTATGTGTTCTTTTCTCCCTGATCCCGGAGTCACATGGTCAGCTTTGTATCGCTTTTCTGCCCATATCTCGTAATCCCCGTCAGGCAGAAATACCGTTGCCAGTAAAGTTTCCTTGAATTTAAACTCCAGAACCCCATTCACAATATTGTAACAGATCCCCAGATCGGAAACAGATTCGGCAATACAGGTAAACACCCATGCGGAATACATCTCATACCTGTGCTTCCAGAAAGGCATATCAAGGATATCCGTAAGAACCCTGTACAGGGTTTTCTCAGTGACCCGGCTGACTGTTTTAGGATCATTCAGAACCTTTTCTATACGTCCGATCATACCATAAGGGCTGATGACTTCTTTCGAATATGTCGTTACGTCATAAAACACTTTCACAAATTCAACCAGCCAGTGGTCCGATTCAGCATGCCAGAAAGTGTTATCATATTTTTCTTTTGCATTCTGAAATGATTGTTTCCAGCCGATCGTTTCATCATACTCCCTGCGGTATCGCTGAAGAGCTTCCTCAGCAAGAGCCAGAATTTCACCCAGTTTTTCATCCAGCGAGCCATTCCCGATAAGGAGAAAGTCAGGAAAGTGTTCAGGCAGAATATCATTCTCGTAATCCCGGAGCCACTGTTCGATCTCCTTCGGATAGTTATATCCTTTCATTCTATGAGCCGGAAAAGTTCCCTTATTCTCATAGATGTACAGAGGTTCCAAAAATTTCCATGGATCTATCAGTTTCCTTCTGGTTTCAACCCCATCACCGATTATTTCCACTTTTTTCCTGAACGCATTCAGATCATACTGTTCAGGACCATCATCAAGATTAAACCGGATTTGAATGTTTTTATTATTGGATACCGCGCCTGCAGCTTCATAAGTCTTCAGAAGTTCCCCCATCATCTGAGAAAAAGGCTTCAATGCATCGAGAACAGCAGTCAGAAGCCGGTCCGCCGAAATACCCTTTTCTCCGAGTTCTTCCTCAAACCTTCTATCGTCCAGGTTTAACTTTTGTGCAATGGAGTTTTTCAGTTCTTTATCATAAGCAGAATCTTCAAAATTTGCCAAATCCGAAAGCTTTTGCAGTTTGAACGTGAAAACGGTCAGTAAAGACATATATGGCGGTCAGAGAAAG
>CAMOGQ010000065.1 GCA_946614165.1 uncultured Lachnospiraceae bacterium | reverse complement strand
CCATGCGGTGCAGCTGCTCCTATGGACGTGGTATCCCGCGGATTATAATGAAGAAACTGACATTTGCCACAACCATAAGGACCCTCAGGATCCGCTACGATCTGTCTCTGCCCGAGCTGTCCGATCTGACCGGCATCAGCGCCGATGATCTTGACCGGATCGAGAAAGGTGTCCGTATCCGGCTCAGTTCCTACCAGCTGCAGGAACTGGCCGACGCCTTCTTCTGCAACCGCCAGTATTTTCTTGACCTGTACGGCTGGAAAAAGGGGGACGATACCATCAGCGACTATCTGGCCTATATGGACAATCAGAAGCTCTGGACAGATATCACCGAATCTGCCCTTTCCTGTTTTCAGGTCCCGGGCCCTGTCATGGCGGCAGGCTGATGCTCTGCGCCCTGCAGTAATGAGAAGAAAGGAGGGCCGTATGTCTGTGATGTGGAACTGCTGGCACGGCTGTACAAAGCTGTCGGCCGGATGCCTCAACTGCTACATGTACCGGCGGGATGCCATGTACGGAAAGGATTCCACTGTCGCCGCAAAGACAAGCGCCTTCCGGCTTCCGCTCAGACGGAACCGCCAGGGACAGTACAAGGTCCCCTCCGGAGAACTGGTTTACACCTGCTTTACATCCGATTTCTTTCTGGAGGAAGCCGACGAATGGAGAAAAGAAGCCTGGGAAATGATCCGGCTTCGTTCCGATCTGACCTTTTTCATAATCACCAAAAGGCCCGACCGTTTCTACGTCAGTCTTCCAAAGGACTGGGGAGACGGCTACGATAACGTCTGTATCTCCTGCACCTGTGAAAGCCAGTATACGGCGGATCTCCGTCTGCCCATATTTTTGGAACTGCCCATTAAACATAAGAGCATTACCCACGAGCCCATGCTGCAGAAGATCAACATCCGCAAGTACCTCAGGGAATACGGCAGCCAGATCGAGTCCGTATCCTGCGGCGGGGAATCCGGGCCGGACGCCCGTCCATGCGATTATGCCTGGGTCCTGGATACCATGCTCCAGTGCGTGGAATATAACGTCAGCTTTTTCTTCCACCAGACCGGCGCCAACTTCATCAGGGCCGGAAGGCTCTACCATATCGAAAGAAAAGACCAGCATCTGCAGGCAGCAAAGGCAGGGATCGACTTCACCCGGGCGGTGTGATCGTTCCCTGCCTTTCTCTTTCTTTTGGCTCCGATTTTCTGTCAGACTTCCTGACCTTTGAGAATTCTTAACGCCATCTCCACGTGAGCGTCTCTGAGTCCTCCGTCTTCGTCAAAGAACTCGGTCTTTACCAGATGGTCCTTCACTTCCGGACGGAGGATCTCCTTTCCGGGATCTGAATAATAGTCCTCAAAAAACTCATCGTCCAGAATTACGTAGGCCTCCAGGTCACGGCCGTATCTCTCTATCCATCTGCGGATCCCTTCCCACCTGTTCCATCTTTCGTCAACGGTGTGCATCAGGACATGAAGCCGTTCTCTTTTCAGCTTTCTGACCATGTAGTCTCTGTCCTCGCCCGTGTCCGTTTTCCAGCTGGACGTAAGGACCAGCTTTGCTCCGGTTTCTTCCACGATCTTTCGAAGGCGTTTTACTTTATCGCCGTCGATTCCGATGGCGCCGGACGGCGCTCTGGTCTTTGAGTATGCATTGTTGAGTACACCGTCTATATCGAGAAAAACAGCTTTCATAAGATCCTCCTGATCTATTTCCAGACTGATCCGGATATATAATGCAGGAGCGGCCTTTTTAAGCCGCTCCCTTCTCTTCAGCTTCCCAGTGTCGGCTGTCCGTAACGGAACAGGGCACAGTTGATTTCGTAAATGTCATAGATCTTGTTGGTCACAAAGTAGGTAATGATCAGATCGAACTTGCTGCTGGGCGAGAAGGCAATCTCGGCCCTGGAAAGAAGGTCCAGCATGGCAGGCATATCCAGATGCAGGGCTATGGCAAAGGCCACCGCCGTCTTTTTCTTGGGGGTATAGTAAGTATTGCAGCGGATCCTGGAAAAGACCTTGCGGTCGATGTTTGCCCTCTTATAGACCGTTACGTCGTCCAGACCGCTCTCGTCGATCAGTCTGAAAAGCTTCTGCTGGAAGGTATCTCCTGCCGACTCCACGATCTCATCCAGGCTTTTGCCCGAATAATCGGCAAAGCTGTCCGGCCTGAAACCATGGGCGGAAGAAGCGGGAGGAAAAGGCATGGCATCGGCTTTCCCCAGTGCGGGAGAGACAGATTCGTAATCTTCCTCCAGACGGGACTCCTCACGAAAGACATCTTTTCTGGGCAGGATGACGGAATAGTTAAGGCCCGGAGCATTTCTCCGCCGGTAGGAATATTCCTTCCTTCCGGCTTCGCCCACATAGTGCTCGTCTATATATTCCTCTATATTTCCGATAAGGCGTCCGGACAGTTCCAGGCTCTTTCTGTCAAAGACCGTCAGGATGATCTCCATCTCGTGGGTCAGCAGGAATTTACCGAATTCCTCCAGAGCGATCTGAAGGGCTTCCCCTCTGGGAAAGCCGTAGCAGCCGGTAGAGATCAGGGGAAAGGCAATGCTCTCACAGCCCAGGTCCGCAGCCATGGCAAGGCTCTTCTCGTAACAGGAATGCAG
The DNA here is from genome assembly GCA_946614165.1 of uncultured Lachnospiraceae bacterium. GTDB lineage: Bacteria > Bacillota > Clostridia > Lachnospirales > Lachnospiraceae > CAG-791. The sequence continues at coordinate 15,688 of CAMOGQ010000065.1, read as the reverse complement.
GATCTCGCGCTCTCCGCTGTTTCCGTCCTTCCATACAGGTCCCACCGTATGAATGATATATCTGGCATTCAGCCCGTAGGCTTTTGTACAGGCGGCCTGCCCTCTGGCGATCTCCCCTATGGCCATGCGCTCTTTCAGAAGCGCTTCCTCTCCGGCTGCCCTGTAGACGGCCCGGTCCGTACCGTCCCCGATCACCGGTCTGGGATTGGCCGTATTGACTATGGCATCCGCCTCTACCCTGGTTATATCGTTTCTTATGATCTGAAAAGGCATTCCTGTGTTTCCTCCCTGTCTACGGGCGTCTTTGCCCTGTCTGTCAGTTATTATAAAGCGTCAGGCTCCCCGGGGCAAACATCCGGGTCCCGCAAATCAAAAATCAAATTCACGGGGATCCAGTCCCGCATCCTTTAAGAGCCTGATCCGCTCTGCGGCAGGAAGATATTCCATCCTTTCCGGATCCAGCCCGGCAAGGATCAGCACATCCTCATTTTCATTATACAGCGCATTCTTCTCTTTTTTCGAGCATCTGCCGGTTGAAATAAGAAGAGGCAGAGAGGCATTTCTCCCTGTCCTTACGGTATTCTTTCCACGTTCGTTTCCTTTCGGCCTTCGCAGCATCGCCATCTTCCTTCCCTCCTTTTTTGAAAGACCTGATTTTTTCGGCGTCTGATGCCTTTATAGCCGTTTAATTGTCCACATTTTGTAGCAATGAAGCATTTTCGTCGAACCGGCAGTTTTCATACTCAGGATTTGTGCACAATGACCGGACAGTCTTTAAGAAAAGGCTGACATCTTTCTGCACCGCAGTTTCTGCTTAAGTGAACGCATCAGACGAAAAAAGCCCTCCGGCAGAGTCCCAGGGGGGACTACACCGGAAGGCTGCATTTTTGTTTCAGGTACTAAAAGAATTCTTTTACTCTCTCCGCAGGGCCTCAATGGGATTCATGTTGGCGGCCTGCATGGAAGGCAGAAGTCCGAAAATGATTCCGATCAGCATGGAGAAGGCCACGCCCAGAATGATGGTAGGTATGCTTATGAAAACCGGAGCCCCGCTCATGCGGGAAATGACCTGGGCCAGCACAATGCCGGCAATGATCCCAAGGATTCCTCCGATGCTGGTCAGGACAGCGGATTCCGTCAGGAACTGGAGAAGAATATTGCGCTTTCTGGCACCCAGGGCCTTTTTCAGACCGATCTCACTGGTCCTCTCCGTTACGGAGACCAGCATGATGTTCATGACGCCGATACCGCCTACCAGCAGTGCGATGCTGGCGACCCATACCAGAAGGGAGTTGGTGCTGGCATTGAGTTCCTGCTGTTTTCTGGCAGTTTCCAGCACGTCTTCCGCCCTGTAGGAGAAGGCGGTATCTTCCGAAGCGGATTCCTTGACCAGACTGTTCAGGATCTGGGCCGCTTCCGTACCGGCTCTGCTCATGTCTTCCGTGGATGTGGTCCGGATCACGCAGTTCTGAGGTTCGTCGAACTGGAAAAGAATGGGCCAGCAGGCATCGGGCATGATGACAGATCCGTTCTGGGACTGGTTATAGGTGTAATAGTCCTGGATATTTTCGATCACCGGCTTAAAGGCTTCCGACTTCCGGTAGAGTCCGATCACCGTAAAAGGAATGCCCCGAATCTCAATGGTCTCTCCCACGGGATCTTCTCCGGGGAAAAGGGCTGTGGCTGCCACTTCGTCCAGGAGGACTACCTTGCGGAATTTCCTGTAGTCCTGATCCACGAAGCCCCGTCCGCGGTAGACGATGTATCCGTTGGTGGAAAGATAGCTGCGGTCTGCCCCTATGGCGCTGCCGCTGGAAAGGGAAAGGGTCCCCCTGCGGACATTGTCCATCCACTGGCGACTGTTATAGAAGGAATACTTCTCCACGCTGCTGATCTCGCTGATCTGCTTTGCGATGTCTTCCGTCACAGGATAGACGCCTTCGGGATTTCCGTTTCCGAAATAATAGGCGGAATCACCCTGCCAGAGGGATACGGTAACACAGTTATTGCCGGCACCCACCAGGTTATCCATGATCTGGCGGTTCGTGCCCTGAATGGTGGATACGATGGCGATAATGGAAGCAATACCTATGATGACGCCCAGCATTGTCAGGAAAGAGCGCATCTTATGTGCCCAGATTCCCTGAAAGGCAAATCTGAAATTTTCACTCATGTCTCTCTCCTTTCTTACTGATACAGCTCATCCATCGTTCCATGACGGGTCTTGGCTCCCTCTCTGACGGAACTTCCGTAAGGGAAGGCCACATAATCGTCTGCCGTGATCCCGGAAAGGACTTCATAGGATTCTCCAGACATGCCGCCGACCCTGATGTCCTGACGGACCAGTTTTCCGTTATCGTCCTTATACATGTACTTCTGGCCGTTTTCATCCTGAATGAAAGCCTTGAAAACATAAAGCTTTCCGCTGTCGCCCGGCGCATCCATGGAGGAGTACGGATCGGCCCTGACCTCCAGATAGTCGCCCTCGTTCATGACTGCGCTCGGATCCGTAACGGAAATGATCATGGGATAATAGGAGGCCTCGGTGCCGGAATAGCCGAAACGGCCGCTGGTATCGGGATAGGGAGAAACGGATTTGACCGTTCCCTCAAAGGAGCTGCCGTTCATGTAGCTGGTCATGTAAACGGTATCTCCCTCCGAAATGGTCCCCAGATAGTATTCGTTCAGTGCCGACTGAATGAACTGACCGTTTTCGGAGATGACTGTCAGGAAGGGACTGCCGTCGGTAGGAGGATTTTCGGGATCGTATACGACGCCTACGATACCGTCCATATCCGCTTTGACAACGCCCTCTTCCAGGGCTCTTCTGGCGGCCTTGACCGATAGATCGGATTCACGAAGATCCAGCGTCAGATCGCGGATCTCTTTTTCGGCATCCTTTCTGGCCTGCTCCAGTTCTTCCTTTGTGTAATAGGCGTCAGAAGGGATCAGGCTTCCGGTCTGAGGCGCCGTGGTCAGAATCACCCGGCTGTTTCCGCCCATATCCAGGATCAGAGACATGGACTGTCCCTGCCCGGAAACAGAGGATATGCCGGCAGGCTTTACCTCTTCCTCTGTCTGAGAAGGTGTCTGAGGGGTCTGGTCCTGGCCGCTTTCTTCCGGATTCTGGGAAGGTTCCTGGGGCTGCGGGTCCGTACCCTCGGGAGGCGTCTCTCCTGTGCCCTGGTCTCCGGGATTTTCGGGATTCTGAGGATTCGCGGGATCTTCCGTTCCCTGAGAGCCGCCCTGCTCACCCTGGCCGCCCTGTTCACCCTGGCCGCCCTGTTCACCCTGGCCGCCTTCTTCTCCGGTCCCGGGATCTTCCGGTGTATTTTCCTTTTCCTTCATCGAGAAGGACAGGACATATTCCTTCCCTGCTTCATAGGTCTCATCGGCCCTGCTCTGCCTGTGCCAGCAGACCAGCAGATCTCCGTCTGCCTTGTCTCCGTTCCGGATCTCCAGAACATAGTGGACGCCTTCTCCGTCCGCTCCTGTCCTGCCGGCCATTTCATTCAGGAAATCTCCTGTGATGACGGCATTGTCCGTGCAGAGGAAGCGCATGGGATTGGATGCGGATCCCAGAGGATTCCCTTCGGAATCATCCGCTTTATTATAGGGCTCCGCGCCGCTGTCGAGGCGGTCAGCGGCGCTTGCGTCAAAGTGGCTCTCCTTTACCCTGCCGGCAAGATTCACGGAGCCTTCCCAGCCGGCCGGAGCCTCTGCCAGGGCCGCGGCATCCATGATCCATGCTCTTTTCAGGGCGCCGTCCGTCTTATTGCCGTTTCTGACTTCCAGAACGCAGTAGACCGGCACATGACCTTTTTCCTGGCTGCCTTCCGGACTGCCTTCCGGTTCTTCTTCGGAGCCTCCCATGGCTGAGCTCTTTTCCAGTGCCTCCCGGCGGATCCTGTTGAGGAATTCTGCCGTGATCACGGTCTCGTCGCTGCACAGATAGCGGTAGGGGTTGAATTCGGAGCCAAGAGGGCTCTCTTCCGTATCCTCTGCCTTATTGTAGGGAAGGGAATTCTCATCCAGTATTTCGGCTGCCGTTACACCGCTGTAATCCGGCGTATCGTCATCGGGAACGGGGAAATCCGGGAAATCGGGAAAGACTTCTCCTCCCTCTCCGCCTCCCTCGGAGGCAGGTTTGATCTTGTTCAGCGTGGCCAGATTCTTTGTGGCCACATCCATCTGCAGCAGGAGCTTTTCTCTGGTCAGGATCTCTCTTTCCAGGTTGATGGAGGTCTGCGTGGCATCGTATTTGAGGAGGACATCGCCTTCCTTTACGTGCTGGCCCGTCTCCACCATAACGCTTTCAACGCTTTCGGTATCCATCAGATAGATGTCCTGAGAAAAACCCGAGGCCACTATGCCTTCCATGCTGTTCTGGTAATCTCCCCAGGAATAGTTCAGTTCCGTAACGGGAACGACCACTACGGTCTTTCTGCGGCTGGCGGCAAAAGCCCTGCCGATCCCGTAGACAAGTCCCGCCGCCAGTGCCAGACAGAGCAGCACTGCCAGTATCCGGTTCTTCTTCATGATAAACTCACCTCCTGATTCAGCAGTCCGTCACGGATCTCCACAATCCTGTCCGCATTGGAAGCGATCTCCGCGTCATGGGTGATCATAAGAATGGTTACCCCGTCTTCATTCAGTTCCCTGAAAAGCCCCATGATCTGCTTTCCGGATGTGGAATCCAGGGCGCCTGTAGGCTCGTCGGCCAGCAGGATCCTGGGATGATTGATCATGGCTCTTGCGATGGCCACTCTCTGTTTCTGTCCGCCGGAAAGCTGATTGGGCAGGTAGCCCACACGGTCCGAGAGTCCCACCTTTCCCAGCATCTCAATGGCTCTTTCCCGTCTTTCCCTTCTGGATACGCCTGCATAGGACAGAGGCAGGGCCACGTTGTCTGCCGCGGACATATAGGGCAGAAGCTGGAAAGTCTGAAAGACGAATCCGATCTTTTCAAGCCTTATATCCGACATCTGATTGTCCGTATAGGCGGAAACGTCTTCCCCGTCCAGAAGATATCTGCCGCTGGTGGGCTGGTCCAGGCATCCGATCAGGTTCATCAGTGTGGACTTGCCGGATCCGGAAGGGCCCATGATGGCGGTATATTCTCCCTCTTTCATGGTAAAATTTATGTTTTTCAGAACAGGGGTCACCATGGTTCCCTGTATATAGCTTTTGCAGATATCCTGCAGTTCAATGATCATGCTCTTCACCATCCGGATCTTTTAAAACTGGCCTTCCACGGGCTCCATATCTTCCATGGGTTCCATGTCTTCCGTTTCATCCATGGATTCCATGCCTTCCATGCCCTCCATGCCTTCCATGGATTCCATTCCTTCCATGCCATTCATGCCTTCCGTGCCTTCCATACCTTCCATGCCTTCTTCGAAGCTGTCATCGGTCCGCATGGATTCGTCCATACACTTCATTCCTTCCTTCAGGGATTCGTCGGGGAAGGCAATGGAATCTTCGGTGCTGAGGCCGCCGTTGATCTTGTACTGCATCATTTCTTCGTCATAGGTGCCCAGAAGGACTTTCCTCTTTTCGAGTTTTCCCTTCCCGTTGTCAGCCCAGACAAAGGGAGCGTCGGGATCGGTCATGTCGATCATATATTCATCCAGCCACAGACCGTCTTCTCTTTGTTCTCCCTGACCATAGTCCATCTCCATATATACGTGCTGGCCCATAAGAAGACCTTCGCTGGATTCCAGTTCTACGTAAAAGGGATAATTGCTGGAGCCGGAGCCTTCTCCGTACATGTTCTGGTTCTGGACCGTATTTTCCCTGTCGACGGAAGAAACCGTGCCTCTCCAGGTCGTATCGTCCATTCTGCTGTGGACGATCACCGGCTGTCCTTCCGTAATATCATAGATATTCTGCTCGTTCACGGTACCCTTGATCCGGAAGTCGCCGGTCTTCATGACCACGATAAAGCCGTTTTCGGTCTCTTCCCCTCCATAGCCCCCGTAATAGTCCTGGCCGCTGTTGTCTTTGTTGATGCTCTTGACAACGCCTTCCATGTCGCTGGTGACCGTGGCGTGGGCTATATTGTCACGGATCTTGTCCAGCTCAAGCTCCTTGCTCTGGATATCATACTCCTGCTGCTTGAGGTTGAGCTGCTGCTCCTGGATCTGGACCGTATAGTTGGCCTTGTCGGCACTGGCGGCAGACTTCTTCTCTTTTTCCAGCTGGTCAATGGTGGTCTTTATGCTCTCCAGTTCGTTCTTCTGTCTTTCCAGTTCGATCTCGCCCTTGGCCAGGTCCTCTTCATACTTGGTATTGTCATAGACGAACAGAGGGGTGCCGACCTTGACTTCGTCGCCCGCTTCCACGAAGATCTCCTTGATCTCGGCATCGTCTCTCTTATTGAAGGACTTGGTCTCCTGAGATTCCACGGTGCCGGCATATCTGTTGAAAACCCCGTTGGAGGAATACTGGCCGGTCAGAGTGGCCACCGATGTCACATAGGCCACATTGTTGCCGCCGCCTGCCTCGGACCCTTCCCGTCCCCTGAAATACAGGAATCCTGTCAGGGCTGCGATCAGGACTACTAGGACGACTGCCACCAGTCTTTTTCTTTTTCTGGCTTTCAATACTGTGTTTTCCATAAATTCTATTCCTCCGGGAACTGTATTTGAAAAAAGGATTGCCGGTAATCCCGGCCTTCTTATTATACCATTTTAATATACCCCCGGGGCCTTAACTTGTTTATTAAGAATTCCTTTCAATTGGATTAAGTTTCCTTCGCTTTCCGACAGGCCGGTTTTTTCCGTCCGCTTTTCCGTTTCTTCCATCTTCTGCCGGGACACAGGGGCCGGGGACAAAAAAACTCCGAAGGAAAGGTTACTGCCTTCCTCCGGAGACCGGATCTTTATTCTCCCGCTATGGCATATCCCATACAGACATCCGCAGCGGCTTCTTCGATGGGACAGGGGTTTTCTCCGTATCCTTTTGCGTAAAGGCCCGTTTCATAAAGGACCCGGGCCATGGCCGTTTCATCCTCGGAGAGGCCGCACAGACCAAAGGGAGGGCTGTAGACCTTCCGGCCCCGGAAGGTGATCTCCGTGATCTCCCGGATTCTCCGGAAGTTGGGATTCTCCGTGTCTCTTTGAACCAGCCTGCTTTTTATGACCAGGCTCTCCTCCTTCGGCTCGTTCCTGTCGTCCAGACAGGAAAAGGAATCTCCCGTAAATTCTCCGCGGCGTCCCTGGATTTTGATCATGCTGCTTCTTATGGGAGACCGGTACTGCTCTCCGTCGAAATCATATAGGGCGGCTTTGCCGTTTTCGAAGGACAGGATGGCCAGGGTCCTCTTTTTCAGGGAGATCCTTCCGTCCGTGAACTTCTCGTAGCGGCTCAGGGTCTCCGCAGTGGGGAATTCAAAGGTCCTGGAATCCGCCGTATAAGAGACATCCGGTTTCAGTCCCAGGAAGGCCCTGATCAGACTGGCCCCGTGATATTCGTGGGCAAAGGATACCATGCAGTAGTCTCTCTCCCCTATGATACCTGTATCCAGGACCTTTAACAGGGCCGACACGGTGGGATACTTTGTGTACTGCTCCGCCGTCGTATGTTTTCCGCCCAGGGAAACCAGCTCTCTCAGTCTCTTTTCCTGGTCCGCGGTCCTGAAGGCCGGGGTCTCGGAAAGGACCGGAAAGCCCCTTTCCATCCATTCTGCGCTGACGTCCGCGATGGCCGCCTTGGTGACTGCAACGGCCACAAAATCCGGTCTGGTGTCCATGCATTCCTCTGCAGAGCAGGTGGTCCGGATCCCGTATTCCTCCGACAGCTTCAGGGCCTTTTCCGGCTTCCTGCAGACCATGGCCGTCAGCTCGAAGATCTCCGGCAGAGCCTTTGCGATGCGCACATAGTAAAGGGCCCTCCAGCCGGATCCCACGACGGCAAAGCGGATCCTTCCCTTATATTCCTTTTCCATGCTCATTCCTTTCCGCCGCTTTTCTTTTTTCCAGCCAGGCCTCAAAGGCTTTTTCGAATTCCTTTTCCCGGCTGCTTCCGGGAGAAGGGATCTCCACCATGCGTCCCTCCCAGGAAGAGAGGTAGGCCGCATTGGAAAGAAGAAGGCTCTTTCTTCCTTCTGTTCCGTCCGCTATGTTGCTTCCCCTGCCCAGGCATGCGTCCGCATAGGACTGCAGAATGGTCCTGTAGGGATTATCCTCCGTTCCGCAGACAGGGGCCTCGGACCAGGTCCCCTGTATCTTTCTGAAATAGTCGTCGGACGTTTTCCTGTATTCCTCTTCCTTCATGCCGAGCTCTGGCAGGAGCTCTCCGATCCTAAGAACGCCCCTGTCGCAGACCAGCATGGCCTCCTCCAGAGAGATCTCCAGACGGTTGATCCCGGGTGCCTCTCCCGTGGAGGAAATAAAGGTGCCGGAAGCGCCGTTATCCCATTCCATGTACAGGGTCACGTCATCCTCCACCTCTATATCGTGGTAGCGGCCTTCCCTGCAGAAGCCCTGGAGCTTTACGGGCATGCCCAGGATCCACTGAAGCAGATCCAGGTTATGGGGGCACTGGTTGAGAAGGACGCCGCCGCCCTCACCCTCCCAGGTGAAATGCCATGCGCTGGACCTGTAATATTTCTCGGGCCTGTACCAGTCCGTCACGACCCAGCTGACCCGCTTGAGGGCTCCGTACTTTCCGCTCTTTACGATGTCCCTGATCTTCCTGTATACAGGCAGGGTCCTCTGGTTGAAGACCATGGCAAAGTTCTTTCCGGATTTTTCCGCCGCCTCTTCCATGAGCCTGGCCTGCCTGGAGTATACCCCGGAGGGCTTGTCCGACAGAACATGAAGACCCAGGCCGAAATCTCTGACGGCTATGGATTCATGGGAGTAGTGGGGGGTCGCGATGATCACGCAGTCCAGGGAAAGCTCCCCCTTCTCTACGGCCTCAAAAAGAGCGTCCGCGCTTTCATAGACAGGGACACCCGCCTCAATGGATTTTCCCAGAAGCTCCCTGTAACTGCCCCGCACCCTGGTCAGGGCCGAAAGCTCCAGGCCGTCGATCCGGCCGTCCTGGATCAGGGAGGCATATTTGCTTCCCATATTTCCCACACCGATTACAGCAGTTCTCATAGCTTTTCTTCTCGCATACTGTGTCTGATTTCATGCGGCATTAAAGTGTTCCGTTCTTCAGAGCAGATCAAAAAGGCTGATCTGAGGGTCGATCCAGGACGCCTGAGGGACATCATGAATCAGATCGTCCTCCCTGTAGGAGCCGATCAGAAAAGGGGAGGACGGGTCATGCCTTCGGGCATTTTCTCTCACCAGTCCCGGATCGTTGTTTGCATAGCAGTACCTGCACAGATGCATGCAGGTGTCATAGGCCCCTATATCACAGGCCAGGTAGCAGGCACAGCCCTCCCTGGCTCTTTTCCTGGCAGGGAACTTCAGTCTTTTTCCTATGGCCTTCTCATAGGTCGTCTCTGTCATGCAGCCTCTGCAGTCGGCTCCGTAGGGGGCAAGCTCATCCCCCTCCGCACAGGGCTTTACCGTCATGCCGCATCCTGCGGCGATTTCGATCAGCTGCCTTCCCAGCTCCAGCCTGTCCTGCCTTTCCACCTCCCTGGCTTCGGGGAAATTCCGAAGGACCTTGCTGTAGAGATCGATAAAACTGATGACCACCGTTTCCGTATATCCCTCCAGGGCCTCAGCCATCCTGGCAAAGGCTTTCAGATGGTATTCCTTCGTATACCGGCCGTTGAGAAGGATGGGGTCATAGCGCCAGCCTATGGAAGAGACCCCCACCATATCCGAAAGTCTTCTGAAGTCCTCCAGGACCTGATGCTTATCGGGAACATTGGGTTCTATGTCTCTTCCGTAGGGGGTAATGGTCACATACCAGTACTGGCCGTAGGGACTGAGCAGATCCATGTAGGGAAACATGGGAGATGGATTCTTGGTGCAGAATCCAATGACATCCACCACGGAAGGATCCAGTCTGTAGCGGCTGACCTGCCGGGGATCAAAGGGATTACGGACACACACGAATCCTTCCCTGAGCCTGGCGGAGAGCCAGCCGGCATAAAAGGCAGGTATGTCCGTTCTCTGTCCTGTATTAATGATCATCCGGCACCTCAAAACTGTCTGAACGAAAAAGAAAAGGCCCGGACAGACGCAGAGTCGGCAGGCCTGAAAAACTAGTATCTTTACAGCTGTACTGATTATACCACCGATCCGCCCTGTCTGAGAACCGAAAATAAACGCTCCTCCCGGGTCCCTGGTTTAAAATAAAGGCAGGCATGACAGAAAGCCCTGCGCTTTACGGGCACAGGGCTTTCTGTCACATCTATTCTCAATCCTTAATACGGCACTTCTTTAACTCTCCTGTCAGGTCCTTTTCTTCCGGTATTGTCACCGTATGATTCTTCTTCTGACCAGTACCAGGGCCGCGGCGCCGGCAAAGGCGGCTCCTGCCATAAGAGCCCAGAGGGCGGCTCCGGATTCGTCTCCCGTTTTGGGTGAGGAAGGAGGCGTCGTAAGATGCACGCTCTGCCCCTCGTCCTCCAGATCCTTGTGGGATGCCGCTTCGATGCCGCTAACCAGAAGGGTCTCGAATGCCACCAGAGTCCTGTCTCCCAGGCCAGAGGCGTCAAAGACAAAGGTCACAGTGACGCTGCCGTTTTCTTCTTCCGGCACAAAGAGGGCTGATGCCTTTACTTCCTTTCCGCCGGCTGTAAGAGGCTTTCCTGTCTTTTTATCCATCAGGATGCCGGTCAGCTCATATTCCGTGCCGGGGACCAGGTTCCTGTATTCCACCAGGTCCTCCAGGGTCACCTTTCCCTTTGCTGAGGCCGTCTTTTTGCCCCCTGCGGATGCAGATGTTCTGATGGAGGGATAATGAATGCTCTGCTCATCATCTTCCAGATCGGCATGGACAGCCACTTCAATGTCCTTTTCGTATAGGGTCTCGAAGCAGACCACCGTTTCCCCTTTCAGCAGGGCAGAGGAAAAGGTAAAGACCAGATCCTCGCAGCCGTCCGCCTTTTCGGGAGAAAAAACAGTCTCAGCCGTGACAGGCTCTCCGTTTTCGTCAAGCAGCATCTCTCCCGTGGATCTGACCATCAGCGTGCCCCTGATGGTATACTCCCTGGGCGCGTCTTCCGCAGAGGGAATCAGATTGGTATAGAAAACATGGTCCGTAACGGTGACGGATTCCTTTACGGAACCTGTATGGGTATGGGTCTCATCGTCCTCCGCCTCTGTGGTGATTCCGGGATAAAAGATCATCTGATTCCTGTCCTCCCTGTCCTCATGGACTGCAAGGACGGTCCCGTCTTCCGTATACAGAGTCTCGAAAACGGTCAGCGTCCTGCCGGAAAGGCCCTGTGCCCGGAAGCGGAAGGTCACTGGAACTTCTCCGTTCATTTCGGAAGCCGTAAAGGTCTTTTCCGCCCTGATCTCCTTTCCATCCGCATCGGGGAAGGGAAGGCCGCTTTCTGAATCCGTCAGGACGCCCTTTACCACATAGGTGCCGGGAAGGAGGTTTCTGTAGGCGACCATGTCTGTCAGAGACTGTTCTTCGCCATGGGATCCGATCTGCGTTCCCGTCCTGTCGTCGGCTGCCCTGGTGGTGATGGAAGGGTAAAAGATGCTCTGGTCTCTGTCTTCCAGATCCGCATGCACGGCCACAAGGATATCCTCCCTGTAAAGTCTTTCGAAGCAGACCACGGTCTCCCCTTCCAGAAGGGAAGCGTCGAAGGCAAAGGTCAGGTCCACAGAACCGGAAGGGTTCTCCGGGGAGAAGGTCACCTGGGCCGTGATTTCCCTGCCTTCCCTGTCCAGGAGCTTTTCTCCTGTCCCTTTCCGCATCAGGGTTCCCTTTACGGTATAGGAAGAAGGATTTTCATTTGAAGAAGGGATCAGGTTATCATAAAAGACTCTGTCTTTAATGACGGCGTTTTCTGTAAGAGCGCCTGTGCGGCTGTCCGTGGCCGTATCCTCTGCGCTGGTACTGATCCGGGGATAATGAATTGTCTGATCTTCGTCCGAAAGGTCTTTATGGGAGGCGATGATCACATCATTGTGGATCAGGTCTTCGCAGACCACCAGGGACTTTCCGGATACAGGCACATCCACCGTAAAGGTAAGCTCTGCCGTTTCCGTATCCGAAGAAGCTGTAAATTCGCTCTCCGCCGTGATCTCCTTCCCGTCTTTTCCCTTCAGTGCTTCTCCGGTCTCCTTATCGCAGAGAATGCCTTTTACGCGGTATGCATAGCCGGGAACAAGGCCGCTCACCAAGGCCCTGTCCGTGACCTTCGTTTCTTCACTCTGCCCTGTCAGCCTGTCCATAAGAGAACTGCCCAGATGGTCACCGGTTTTGATATCACAGGCACTTGTCCTGATGCCGGGATAGACGATCGTCTGCTCTGCGTCCCGAAGATCTGCATGAGCAGCCACAGGAATGTCTTTATGATAAAGCTCCTCAAAGACCACGACGGCTTCTCCCGCCAGGGCGGAAGCGTCAAAGGTAAAATCGAGGCAGACAAAGCCGCTCTCCTTCTCCGGAACAAAGGTCCTGGTGGCAGTGACCTTTTCCCCGTTCACATAAAGAGGCTCTCCTGTTTCCCTGACCATCAGAGTCCCGAAAACCTCATATTCGGCATCCGCTGAAAGACCGGAATAGTCCACCCTGTCTCTCAGAGTCGTTTTGCCGGACGCGGTGCCCTGATGGTCCCCGGTCAGAAGGTCCTGGGCACTGGTGCCGATGCTGGGCACATAAAGGGTCTGTTTTTTGTCCTTCAGGTCCTTATGCTCTGCGGCGGCTGCTCCCTCACTGTCAAAAAGGGTCTCCGCAGCCACCAGGATCCTGCCGCCCGCATCCTCAGGCATGTCAAAGGAAAAGTCTGCCGTCACAGTGCCTTTTCCGGATGCATCCGCCGTAAAGGTCACAGAGCTTTTTACCTCCTTACCTCCCGCAAGGAAGGGCTTTCCGCTTTCCGCGTCATAGAGGATCCCGTCGATCCTGTAGGTCTTTCCGCCTTCCAGAGCCCTGTAGCTGACGGTATCCCGGACAAGGGCATGCCCCGAGGAGGGAAGCACATGGTCTCCGGTACTTTCACAGACCGCCAGGGTCTGCAGGGCAGGGAAATGAACGGTCTGCAGGCTGTCATTTATGTCTTCATGCTTTGCGATCAGGCTGCCTTCGCTGTCATAGACATATTCGAAGGCGGCAAGGCTCTTACCGCCAAGGTCCGAAGCATCCAGAACAAAGTCCATGGTGACCGTCTGTCCGGCGGATTCCAGGGTCAGGTTCTTTTCGGCCCCGCAGACTTCCTTTCCTGTCTCCGTATCCACCAGGATCCCCCTGAGGCGGATCTCCTTTCCTTTGTAATCGTACATATCGCGAAGGGTTACGGTATCTGTCAGAGTGATACTGCCTGCTGTCTTCAGGTATCTGTTTCCCTTTTCGTCCGTCAGAGAGGTGGCGGCGGAAGGCCCCCTGTAGTTTACGAAGGTGCCCAGATCAAGGGGCTTTTCGCTTCCCACAGAGAAGGTCACCTTTTCACAGAGGGCAAACCCTTCATTGGCCGGGCAGGGAAGCTCCTCCACAAGATATGTCCCGTAGACGATCCTTGCTCTGGCGGGGTCTTTTTCGTTCAGGGAATCATAGATCCCGTCCTCTCCTGTGGTGACCTCCCAGGATTCCCCGGATTCCCTGCAGGTGATCCGGAAAACCACTCCTGCCATCTTTCCGTCGTCGGAGCCTTTCTTTTCGAATCTGAAAGGGGCCCGGATGATGTCTTCCGGAAGGGCCTCGTCCCCGGTCAGAGACAGGGTCTTTCCTTTTTCGATCAGGACGCTTCTTTCCCCGCCGGTGATCTTGTACCCCTTTGATGGACTTTTTTCCTTCAGGATATAGGCGCCTTCGGGAATATTCTCCAGGGAGGCTTTTCCCTGGGCGTCCGTCTTCAGTGAGTCATAGACCTGGCCTTTTTCATAATAGCCCGTCTCGTCCGCAACGCCTTCCTCCTGGTCTACGATCAGGTCATAGACGGCGCCTTCCAGGCTTGCCCCTCCCCGGGCGCTTCCTGTCTCGCTGTCTCTTTTCTCTATGACCAGAGATCCTTCTCCGCCGATTGTCTCTTTGATCGAATCGGAAACTTCATTCATAAGGAAGTTGATGGAATCTCCGAAGGAAGTCGTTCTGACAAGCTCTGCGGTATATACCTCTTCGTCCAGGTTCATGCCGGAGGCCGCCTTTGTTTCCTTCAGATAGTAGGTGCCGATGGGAAGAACGATCTGTTCCGCCTCCCCTCTGCTGTCGCATACAAATACGGCGTCTCTGCCGAAGATATCTTTTGCGGTTTCCCTGCATTCCCTGTCCTTATAGAGGACATAGGTCGTGCCGGTCAGATCCTGCCCCGGCGCGGGATTTCCGTCCTGGTCCTCGGCGCTCTTATGAAGGTCCATGACGCCGGGCAGGCCTTCCACCCAGACCACGGACTGTTTTCCCCTGGCCACGCCTCCGTCCCACTTATAGGCAATATAGGCGCTGCAGGAATCCATCAGGGCTTTGTTCATGGGATCCTGCATCCAGTTTTCCACTCTGGACTTCATCTGATGAAAGACCAGGTCGTAGTTTTCCCCAGAAGCCGCATCGTCATCTCCGAAGAGCAGATCGGAAACCAGCAGGTGGGCTGCCGCATAGGACAGGGAAAAGGAAGAAAAGCTTTCCTCCCAGATCTCTGCCCTGGTGAACATGGATACCAGGACAGCCTTGGCCAGTTCCGCGTTATAACCCAGGTTTTTGGTAATAGGGACCGTGCTGCCGATTTCTCCCGCCTTCTGCCAGGCAGAGATTCCGTTGACCACGGTTTCATTCAGGACATTATAGCGGCAGGAAGCCGTTTTGGAGTCCGGGCTTTCCGGAGGGACCGCTCCGGAAGCGGAGGCTCTGGCACAGACTGCCCAGTATTTTACGCCGTTGTGGATCACATACCAGCACCTGGTATAGGGCACATATTTGCTTTCCACAGGCAGGGCTGTCCTTCCCTGTCTTCCCACGGTCACGTTGCCCAGGGGACTGGGAATAGAGCCTCCGGATGAAGCGCTGAGAAGGCCCGCCTTCATAAGAGTATCTTCCTCTTCCGTTTCACCGGAAGGGTCTTCGGGGGTCTCCTCTGTGCCGTCATCTTCAGGATCGGGCTCTCCCATGCCGGTTTCAGGGTCTGTCTCTACCGATGTCTCCCCTGTCTGATCATCGGACACTTCCTCTTCTTTTTCTTCTCCGGAAGCAGAATCCTCCCCGTCTTTTACTTCCTTTTCTTCTTCCGCATACGGAGGATCTGCTTC
Organism: uncultured Lachnospiraceae bacterium; assembly: GCA_946614165.1. GTDB lineage: Bacteria > Bacillota > Clostridia > Lachnospirales > Lachnospiraceae > CAG-791. The sequence continues at coordinate 362 of CAMOGQ010000065.1, read as the reverse complement.
CTCTTTTGTATCTGCGGCTCTGTCTTCGTCAGTAAGGCCGGGCCCTTCCGGGACCAGGTCAGGCACCTCCTCCTTAAGGCTTTCCTCTTTCATGTCTGTCTGAGCGGCGTTCCCTTCCATGGGAGGAATGGCAGCGCAGGCAAGCAGCAGCAAAGCCAGCACCAAAGACAGTACCTTCCTGCGTCTGTATGTCTTTATCACAAACTTTTTCATAGCATCCTTTCCGCCGCCTTTTTCAGGCGGCTGTATATGACATTTTTTCGTGTAGCAGGCAGAGCCGGATGCAAGGAGACCTGGGAGATCGTCTGTACTTCATTATAATCCGCGGGATACCACGTCCATAGGAGCAGCTGCACCGCATG
>CAMOGQ010000064.1 GCA_946614165.1 uncultured Lachnospiraceae bacterium | reverse complement strand
GGAAAACTGAATATCAGAAAGACAGAATTATTCTGTCGTAGGTTTATTAGTTCCCAGTACTTTCGGTTATCGTCTGCCTTTCCTTTTTTACGGGCGGCGGGGTTTAACAGGAATACCATGACCGGCGCACGGCAGAGTGGTATACTGTAGGAACAAAGTGACAGATACCGCCGGCCTGTAAGGTTCAGCCTTTACGGCAGCCCTGCAGGGGCGGCACTGACAGGAAAGGATCAGACATGAGCGATCGTTTTGCCTGCGGCATAGCGGAAAAGATGATTCCCCGTTATGCAGGAGGAAAGTGCACAGAATCGGAAAAGAAGTTTCTGGAAAAGCACTGCGCGGAGTGTATCGAATGCTCCGTAAGGCTGATCCATGAAAAGAATAAGCTGGAGGCCGCAGGAGACAGGCAGTTTGACCGGGATTATGCAGCGGAAAGCGCGGACTCTGCAGGAGCGTCCGTTCATGTATATGACGCAGGACAGGAGGAAGCACAGGCGGAGGCCGCTGCAGGATCCGGTGAGACGCCTTACCGGGATACAGAAAGAAGGTCTTACGGAAGAGGACTGGATGCCAGGGCCATAGTCGCTGTCACAGTCCTTATTATCAGCATGACTGTGGGAATCATCGCTGTGGTCTTCGTAGTTATAGGCAGAGAAATGTCCATGCATTTGCAGCTGCAGAATTATCTGGAATTGCTGGAGGAAGATGAGTCCGGGGAGGATGAATACGGCCCTCTGTCCGACTACAGCGGCCCCATAGTCCTGTCCCAGGACCACGTCATAGAATGGAAGGACCCCGTACTGGAGGAAACGGTCCGGGGAATCACCGGGATCGAGACGGAGGATATTATGTACAGCGATGTGCTTTCCATCACCTGGATCGATCTGTCCTGTATCGATGAAGAGGAGGGGCAGATCACGGACATCAGCAATCTGGCAGAATTCAGGAACCTGAAAGGGCTGCATCTTTCATACAACGGGATCGAAGACATCTCTCCCCTTCAGGAACTGACAGATATGGAATATCTCAGCCTGGGATATAACCGGATCCATGATCTGGAGCCTCTCAGAGAAATGAAGAATCTTACGTATCTGTATCTTACGGGCAATCAGGTTTCGGATCTTGGTCCGCTGGAAGACCTGACGAATCTTGAATGTCTGGAACTGGATGATAATCAGATCTACGACATCAGTCCTCTGGGGAATCTGGAAAATATGGATATACTTTCCCTGTCCGGAAACCACATCACGGACATCACTCCTCTGCAGGATATGGAGTCCCTGACCTGGCTGAATCTGGGGGAGAATGAGATCAGGAATGCAGATATCCTTGAAGATCTGCCTTCACTGGAACAGGTCGTTATCTGGGACAATCCCATTGAAGACGAATCTGTTCTCGACAGGCTGGAAGCGGAAGTATCTTACTGAAAACGTAAAAAAGAGCCGGATGCAGAAGCCGGTATTACAGAAGAGGCAGGACAGTTCATGTCATGCCTCTTCTTTTTTGAGTAAGTGGAGACGCTGCCACGGAGGATATCAGTAAATCCCTTCGGAAGGCCGCATCCGGCGGCTCCAGAAAAAAGACCGTACTGAGAACCTGGTAAATCCTGACCGGGATCTGCAAAGGATGCCTTTGATAGACCGGAAGATCCAGGAAGGCGGTTCTTTTCCTTTTCGGAAAGCAGCTCTGCGCCGGGAGGGAGTTTCCTGAAGCGGTATCTGAAGCTGCCTTCTGAAAGGGAGTGATTCTTAACAGGAAGGGCATTACCTGACCGGAAAAGAGTGCTATACTTTGGACAGTAAACAAAGCGGATAAACTGTAAGGCTGCCCTGCCTGAGCGGCCTCTCAACGGGCTTTCGGAAAGGAATAATGAGATGGGTGACGGTTTTTCCTGCAGAAAAGCGGAGAGAATAATACCTGCCTATGTAAAGGGCAGATGCACGGAGGCGGAAAAGAGGTTTCTGGAAAAGCACTGCTCGGAGTGTATCGAGTGCTCCGTAAAGCTGATCCACGAAAGGAATAAGCTGGAAGTCCTGGAGGACAGCCGGTTTGACCGGGACTATGCAGCTTCTTCCGCACATGTATATGACGCGGAAAAGGGACGGACTTCGGCGATGAACAGCCGGGAATCCGAAGAGACATTTTCCGGAGAAGGAGAGAGATGGACTTTCCTCAAAGGACCTGGTCCCTGGGGCGCTGTCCTTGCCGCGGTCATCACCCTGAGCATTGCCCTGGGAGTGATCGCTTCGTTCCTTGCAACCTTCAGCAGCAATCTGGACCTCGAATCAAGGCTGGACGATTTTTTAGAAAGCATGGAGGAAGATGACGCTTCAGATGATGAATTGGAAGCGCTGTCCGACTACAGCGGCCCTGTAGAAGTGGAAGAGGACCACGTCATAGAATGGAAGGATCCCGTGCTGGAGGAAAAGGTCCGGGAGGCTGCGGGAATCGAGTCTGGGGATATCATGTACAGCGATGTGCTCTCCATTACCTGGATCAATCTGGACAGCTTTGTATACGAAGAAGACGGGGATAAAATCTCGGATATCAGCAATCTGGCAGAATTTAAAAACCTTACAGATCTGTCTCTTTGCGACAACATGATCGAAGACATCTCTCCGCTTGGGGAACTGACAGATCTGGAATATCTCAACCTGAGCAGCAACATGGTCAGTGATCTGGAGGCCGTCAGGGAAATGAAGAATCTGAAAGGCCTTTATCTTACGGACAATCAGATTTCCGACCTTGGTCCGCTGGAAGATCTGACGGCTCTGGAATATCTGGACCTGGACGAAAATCAGATTTCCGATATCATTCCTTTGAGGAAACTGGTAAACCTGTATGAGCTTTCACTGCAGGGCAACCGCATCACGGACATTTCCCCCCTGGAGAATATGAAGGAACTGAGTCTGCTGGATCTGGGAGCGAATGAGATCAGGGAGGTCGATATCCTGAAGAAACTGACGAATCTGGAGCATCTCGGTATCTACGACAACCCCATTGAAGACGAATCCGTTCTCGATGAACTGGACGCGGATGTGTATTACTGAGACAGTGAAGCATGGTCCCGGAGAGCGGAAGATCAAAAAAACTATTAGCACCGGCGCTGCGGCAGGGGCATGGCAGGTTTTCTGTCAGGCCCCTGCCTTTTTGAGCACTTTTGTCTGAAGGCTCCATGGGGCTGGATACTTACCGGATGGAGCTTAACTGAACAGATGGGCTGTCGATGCACTTCGCCGCTGCCCTGACGCTGAAGCGGAGACGGATACTTAACAGGAATGTCATGACCTGTCCGGAAAAGAGTACTATACTCTGCATGGTGAACAAAAAACGCAGATCTGTAAGGCTCTCTTGCCGGGTCTGCGGCGGGGCGTTCAGAAAGGACCGATAAGATGAGTGACCGTATTTCATGCAGTATGGCTGAAGAAATGATTCCCGCCTATGTCGGGGTCGGATGCACGGATAAGGAAAAGAAACTGCTTGAAAAGCACTGCTCGGAGTGCCCGGACTGCGCCGGAAAACTGATCCGCGCAAAGAAGCTGTATGCAAATACGGATCAGGGAAGGGAAGAGGAGCCGGAGGCAGACGAAGAGGCGCTTTCCCGGAAAACGGAAGAGTGACCCTTATACCGGAAAGTGGCTGAAGGGGTCCTTGTCATTGCCATATTCGTTTATGTCAGCTATATCGTCGCGAAGCTTTTTCAGGTCTTCTGGGGCCCTGTCAGCGAGATTATTTTTGAACAATCGGACGAGCGCGATGAATCCTGGATCGACTATGATGATTCTGACTACCTTTTTTCGGAAGAGAACGAAGAAGAGGATTACGGCGGTTACTATGACGACAGTGACGACGATGATGATTACTTCAACTGGCTCGATGATGACCCGGGCGATTACTGAGAGGATCCGAAGGAAAGAAAGGATTAGGAAAACAGCAGAACACGGCCCGAAGAGACAGAGGCTGCCTTCATGATCATGGAAGGCAGCTTTATTCATTTGTCTGTTTTTTCTTTTTTTATAATTTTCCGCCCAGTCTTCAAATTCCCTCTTGCTTTCTTGGCACAGGGGTGATATTATCATGCTATAAAGATTGTACACAATTAAAAAGTAAACAATTAAATGAAAACCTGCCGGAATTCATGAGGGATTTCCGTTGCTGCTTAGGAAAGGAGAACCATAAAAATGAAACAGACCATCAGAGCCATCATCGAATGCTTTGTTATTATGACTGCCGTATTTCTGATCATCCACAGACATGTATTTTCCGCCTGCCTTACAGGATCCCCCATGCCGGAAGCTCCAAAGTGGCATAAAAAGTGCCTGGGCAGCTGCGCAAAGTAAGGTTAAGCAGGACCGGTATTTCTGACGGGATTTTCTGTTTTTATGTACGTCCCGAAGTTTTTGAACAGGAAATCCTGAATTCATAAAGAAAGAAGGAAATCGTTTATGAAAACACTGGTAGCATATTTCAGCGCGGAGAGCGGACGAACAAGAGGCGTGGCACAGAGCCTTGCATCTGTCATCGGAGCGGACCTTTTCGAGATCCGGCCCGAGAAGCCCTATACGGCGGCCGACCTCAATTATATGAATCCTCTTTCCCGCTGCAACAGAGAGAAATTCGGCAGGAAGAACGTCCCCTTCGCGGGAGACGCCGAAAATTTTGAAAGCTATGACATGGTCCTGATCGGCTTCCCCATCTGGTACGGAGGAGCCCCCGCAGTAGTGAATGATTTCTGCAGGGCCCACGACTTTACCGGAAAGAAGGTGGCAGCCTTTGCCACATCCGGCGGAAGCGGGATCGGAAAAACGGCCCAGAAGCTCCAGCCTTTTGTCAGAGGCGCTTCGGTAGCCGACGCAAGACTTTTTCAGAGTCCGGACCCCGGCCCCATGAAGGCATGGGCACAGAGCCTGCAGTAAAGAAAAAACTGCACCATAAACAGGCAGAAAGGACTGCCTGCCGCATTAAGAGACATGCGGCAGGCGGTCCTTTCAGATTTTGCAAGTAAATGCAGGAATTATAAACAGATTATGTATCGGCGGAAGTGAAGCGATAGGATAAAATAAGATCAGATAAGAGTGTCTTAAAAGAACCCGGACCTGTCCGCGAGGCAGGCCTCTGAAGGATACTATACGGATCCCGGGAAGAATCCCGGTCCGTCCACAGGCTGCGAAAGAATTAAGGAGGCAGAAATGGACTTCATCAAGCGGCATCTGAATTTATTTTATATCGGCGTCATTCTGCTCTGCGCTGTCCTTTCCCTGATCCTATGCGTCAGCTTTGTGACAAAAAAAGAGCAGACGCCGGCGCCGGAGCAGACAGTTACGGAAAAGCCCGAGAAGGAGAAAAAGGACAGGGTCCTGATCTCCACCAGTTCGGAGATGATCCGGGAGGGGCTTTCCGACCTGGGCGTTCTGATCACCCAGGAATACTATTTTACCCAGGTGGAGACCTATACAAAGGATAAGAAGATCTTTTACTTCATTCCCACCTCTTCGGGCTTCGTCTACAGCTATGACGGGTCCGTCATGGCCGGCGTGGACTTCACAAAAGTCCATGTGGAGACCGACGAGGACAGACAGGTCATTACCGTGATCATCCCTGCTTCGGAGATCCAGTTCGTCAACATCGACAAGAACACCTTCCAGATCTACTCGGAAAAGGATTCCCTGTGGAATCCCCTGAACCTGGAAGACTACAACATCTCCCTGATCGAGTTCGAGAACACGGCCAGGGAAAAGGCGCTCTCAAGCGGCATCCTGGACAGATCGGATGCTCAGGCAAAGAGGCTTGTCACCGAGTTTATCGGAAGCCTGCCGAATGCGTCGGGATACAGGATCGAGTTTAAATAAGGGAGGGTATCATGGGTATCTTAAATCTGAGAAAACTGACCATCATCGCCGTATTTGTACTTCTGGCGGCTTTTTCTGTTACCGTAGTGTCTCCCTGGCTTGCCAATCCTGAAAACCACAGACACACCATTGAGCAGACGGATGAGAAGATCAAAGCGGTCATGGCCCTTTCGGGCGGCGCCGCCGCCACGTCGGCCACCCTGTCCCTTCTGCCGGGAGATATGTGCACTCCTCTGGCAGACCAGCTGGCAGAACTGGCTAAATATTTTCTTCTGATTCTCTCAGCCCTGTATCTGGAGAAGTTCCTGGTCGGCTTTTCGGGATTTTTCTCCTTTACGATTCTGGTTCCCCTGGCCCTGGCGGTCCTGGCCTTCGCTGTTCTTACGGGCAGAGAATCGTATTTTAAAAATGCCTTTAAGATAGCCTTTGTTGCCGTGATCATCGTGGTGATCGTTCCCGCCAGCGTACTGCTCTCGGACATGGTCTATCAGACCCAGGAATACAAGGTGGATACTGCTCTGGAGGAATACAACGAGCTTGAAATCGAGGGAGATGCGGAGAGCGGTTTCTTTAACGAATTCAGTACAGTGACTACCGAGACTGTGGACAAGGTCACATCTTACCTGGACAGTACTCTGGAATCTCTGGCCGTCATGCTGGTTACATCCTGCCTGATCCCGCTTCTGGTATTTGTATTCCTGATCTGGCTGGCCAAGGTCATCTTCCCGTCCAACGTCCTTTTCCTGGATCCGGCATCCTCGGACGCCATCATGGGAAAAATCAGATAGGGCAGAACAGGAACGCTTAAAAACATTGAAGAGCCCGGTGCCGGAGTCAGATCCGGCATCGGGCTCTCTTTTTACTTATATCTGCAGGAGACTGCTCTTTCCAGGGCCGAAATATAGGGAGCAAAGTTCTCTCCGGCCTGGGGAGAGAGCATGGCGGTGAAACTGTCTCTGCCGGTCTTATCAGTGACATTATAGGAAAGAGGAGACTTCCTGCTTCTGCATGACACAAGCCCGGCAAGGGGCAGGGAAATGGCACGGCGGATGCCCGGCAGTCCGCCGGCCGCAAGGAGTCTTTGATCCGTGAATACCAGCACCCCCGGGAAATTGCCGTGGCGGGACCGGATACTGACAGGGGCGGCTGCAAAGACTTTTTCCTTTTCGCCGATCTGCGCCTGGGCGAATTTTACCGATGCCCGGTCCGTGAGTCCTGCACTCTTTCCCTGAATTTCTCTGACTGCTTCATCGACTGTCATTTTTTTTCTCCTTAAAAACATTCAGCCTGCTGTCTGCTTCCATACTGAAATCCTATCATTTTTATCCTGCGGGTCCTTACGGACATTTTTCGTCTGTTCCGCAAAGAACAGCCTGTCCTGTATATTTCTGCGGGAGGGCCGACATAAAAAGGGGCCCTCAGGGAATGCGCTGCAGTTGCAGCAGATTCTCGGAGGGCCTGATTCATTGTTTATGCAGGTCAGTCGATGTTTCCTGTAGATTCCCTGAGGATCAGATCGGTCAGGGAATAGGTGGTCCTGGGCTCTCTGGCCGGACTGGCGATCCTTGAAAGGAGCAGCTCTGCCGCCAGATCTCCCATGACCTGGGTATGGATATGGACCGTGGACAGGGTCGGCGCGTGGTAACGGGCCTCGGGAGAATCGTCAAAGCCCAGGAGAAGGATATCTTTGGGACAGATGATGTTCATGCGGCGCAGGCATCCGATCAGATTGACCGCGATAAAATCATTGGCACAGATAAAGGCATCCGGCAGTTCGGGAAGTATCTGCAGGGCGCTGTAGAGCTGTTCCGCGTCGCTGGCAAAGGAGGTCAGAAAGGCCGGAGCAGGTCCCGGGGGAAAGTTCAGGATAGAGTACCTTTCCGCGGGCGGAAGACCGCATATGGCGGCTGCGGACAGACAGGCGCTGCCGCGCTCGAAAAAGGACCGGCAGTGGTTCATGTTCCCTACGAAGCCCACGGATTTTTTACCCTGGTCTGCCAGCTTTCTGACAAAGGTATGGATGCTGAGAGCGTTTTCCATGATCAGCACATCTGCGGGAAGAGGATCCTTTCCTATGCAGAGGGGAGAATCAATCAGAAGAATAGGAACGGTCAGATCCGTCAGCATGCGGCAGTAATCATAATTGAAAAGCTCCATGCAGAAGATGGCAGCTACCGAATCCAGATTCAGGCTTCCAGGAAGACGGTTATTTTCCAGCTCCTCTTCCGTGACCCTGTAGAAGACCAGGGAATATCCGTGGGTGGAAAAGATCTTCTGCATCCGGTCCAGGGTCGTGACGGCAAAGTGAGAGCCGCCCGGCATGGAGCAGGTCAGCATGGCGATCTCCCTGCGTCCGGAGGAAGCGTTCTGGTAGGCCTGGACAGGCTGTCCCTGGTCACCGATGGAGATGGAGCTGGAATAATTCCGGTATCCCATTTCTGCCGCTTTTTTTAGTATAAGTTCTTTTGTATTATCAGCGATCACGCCCGTATTGTTGATCGCTTTGGATACGGTGTTCCTGGACAGACCAAGCGCATCGGCGATGTCCTGCATGGTAACTTTGACAGCCATTCTAGTTCCTCCTGCTGTAGCAGGTCTGTTCTGAATATGAAGAAAACAGACTTTATGAAAATTATACAAAATCACAAATTATTAGTCAAATGATATCATGAAGTTTCATCTGCAACAAATGCAAAAATAATTTCATGAAAAATAGCTTGAAAAAACATTTGAAATATGCGTTGACTAATCAGCATGTAAAAATTATAATAAAAGTGAAATGTAACACAACATTTTACATTAGTAACACGTACTTTTTTTACAGGTGGAAAGTATGAACAGCAACAAATTAGAGAAGGCAAGGCAGATCGAACTGGAAAAAGAAGCCCTGATCGGCGAGAAGGACAAGCCCATGTTCCATCTTTGTCCCCGCGCCGGCTGGATGAACGATCCCAACGGTTTTTCTTACTATAACGGAGAATATCATCTTTTCTATCAGTATAATCCCTATAATTCCTACTGGGACACCATGCACTGGGGACATGCGGTAAGCCGTACCCTTATGAGATGGTCCTACAGGCCCGCAGCGCTGGCTCCCGACCACCCCTATGACGAAGGCGGATGCTATTCCGGCAGCGCCGTGGAGATGCCCGACGGCAGACAGCTTATTATGTATACAGGACTCCGTGCTCCGAAAGATGCCGGAGAAGAACTGGAGGCGGCCTCTCTCCAGGATAAATTTATGCAGTGCCAGAACCTGGCTTTCGGCGACGGCACAGATTATGTAAAGTACGATAAAAATCCGGTCATTGACTGCAATGACCTTCCCGAGGGATTTTCCAGGATCGACTTTCGGGATCCCAAGATCATCCGCCAGAAGGACGGCAGCTACCTCTGCCTCATTGCGGGCCGCGCTGCCGACGAAGACGGACAGATCTATCTTTTTAAGAGCAGGGACTGCATCAGCTGGAAGTACTGGAAAGTCCTGATCAAAAATGAAGGCCGCTTCGGCATCATGTGGGAGTGCCCCGATTTCTTCGAGCTGGACGGAAAGCAGATCCTTCTGGCCAGCCCCATGGAGATGGCGCCCAAGGGCCTTGAGTACCATAACGGTGCCGGATCCCTTTGCCTTGCCGGAGAGTATGACGAGGAAACGGGCACCTTTACCCCTCAGTATGACCAGGCCATTGACTACGGCATCGATTTCTATGCCGCCCAGACCATCCTGACCCCCGACGGCAGGAGAGTCATGATCGCCTGGATGCAGAACTGGGACACCTGCCTGATGCGGGACAAACGTGCTCCCTGGGCCGGCCAGATGACCCTTCCCAGAGAACTGTCCTTCAGGGACGGCAGGCTCTACCAGCAGCCCATCCGGGAGATGGAGATCTACTATACCAACTCCGTTTCCTACAGGAAGGTGCCGGTCTTTGACGAGATTTCCCTCTACGCCGTGGAGGGCAGGACCATCGACCTGGATCTTACGGTCAGACCTGTTCCGGGAGAGCCTGTCTACAGGAAGTTCTCCGTATGGTTCGCCATGGATCCCGTGACCCGCATTCATACGGCGGTCCGCTTTACGCCTGTGGATGGGACCGTAAAGATCGACCGCAAGTACGCAGGCTCCAGAAAGGCTCTTGTCCACCAGCGCAGGTGCCTGGTCCCGGAAAGCATGGACGGCAACATCCGTATGAGGATCATACTGGACAGATACAGCTGCGAGGTCTTCATCAACGACGGAAGATACGTCATGTCTGCCGTGATCTTCACGGATCTGTCCGCCGAAAAGATCTGCTTCAGAACAGAAGGAAAGGCCATCATCGACGTGACCAAGAAGGAGATCAGTCTCTGACGGAAAAAATCAAAAAAGGAAATCCGCTCGCCTAAAGAGCGGATTTCCTTTTTTGATGTCTTATTCAGCCCGGTGCGGATCAGGGGTGCTCTTCGAAGAGGCTTTCCGTAAAGGCCCTGGCGGCGTCCAGGCGGTCCGTATTGGCGATGATGCCCAGATAGACCTTTTCCCCTTCCCTGTAGGGGATAAAGCAGTCCAGATCCGTAACGTCGATGGAAGTGGTTTCCTCTTTTGTTACGCTGTGGTAGGGGACATCCTCGTCCAGCAGGACCTCGATGTGGTTGTCCTCCAGAATGACGGTGCCCTGGGTCAGGCGCTTTTCAATGATGTCATTGCCCTCAAAGAGGCCGTCCAGGGGCATCAGAAATCCCTGGCCCGCGAAGGCGTCCATGGCCTCGGCATCCCCGATCACCAGGTCCAGCTTTTCCGCTTCTATGGAAGCCAGGATCTTGAGACGGGAGGCATATACATACTCATGGTAGTCGCTGGCAGTGTCGGATGTCAGAAAAAGATTCTCCGAAAGAGAGACGGCGCTGCGCCCGGAAGCCTCCGGAAAAAGCTCGTGAAAGGTTTCAGATTGAGGGAAATCCGTGAAAAATTTTCTGGTTTTTTCCTCTATCCTTACATTTACCAGGGATCCGTAAAGGATGATGTCCTGTCTGGTGGCATAGCGCCAGCCGATATAGCAGAGGATATAGAGGAAGAGGGCAATGATGAAAAGAACCAGCTTGTAATAATCCAGTATGTATTTTATGCGTTTGGAAAGAGGCATATCAGAGAGTTTCATGGTTCTGGTCTCCCTCTTCCGTGACCGGCAGATCTTCGCCCGTTTCTTCCCCTTCGGAGTCCTCCAGTCCGGGGGATGCCATCTCCTGCAGGCGGACCATGACGCCCTTCATGATCCAGGCGGAGAAGAGAGCGCAGAGGCCTTCTCCCAGGAAAAGGACGGGCGTATATACATTAATAATAATGTAGCCAACCGCGAAGTGGAAGGCCGCAATGATGACCGTGCAGTAGAGAAAGTGCATGCCTGTCATCAGGGAATTCTTAATCATAAGGAAGGAAGTGTTGTCGAATCTGGCCATCAGAGGGAAGACATAGAGCAGAATCACGCAGAAAGCGGCCATCATGACCAGCCATACGGCCGTCAGGAAGGTCCAGAAGGCCCCCTGGAAGCGCAGATGAAGGAGAATATAGCCGTCGACCCCCAGAAAGATCCCGGCGGCCAGAAGGATCAGGAATACCTTTGTGGCCTGGCGGAAGCTGCTCCTGAAGTTGGAAAAGAAAGCGGTAATGATATGGCTTTCTTCATTTAAAACGACTTTCTGCATGACCGCATACAGGGCGGTGGTGGAAGCTCCGGCCGTGATAACGGGAAGGGAGCAGAGGAACCAGAGACAGTTCAGACAGATGGCGTAGCCTATGGCTGTCAGGAATTTCATGGGGGGACTTTCGGGGTTCAGAAAGCTTTTCATATATAAGCATAACTCCTTTATTATTTCATGGACATTGAAACGTATTAAGACAGTTTCATATCCATTTTATAACAAAAATGAAAATTGCAACAGTATTATTGTGCACAATTAACGTAACACCAAACATACAAATGAGACAAAGTTTTACATTAATAAACAAGGATGTCAAACTTTTGCTTGCACATATGCACAAAGGAATGTAAAATATTGACTATGATGAGAGATGAGCGGGGGAGGAAAGCGGCCGTATTCCGCCTGTAGGCAAGTCTTTCACCCAAGGAACCTATAGACATCGAAAGGAGGGACGCAGACAAATGCGTAAAACATTGCTGTACGTCAAACAGCACTGGCAGCTGTATGTATTATTTCTGATGCCGGCTCTGCTGCTGACACTCATCTTCCGGTACATTCCCATGGGAGGTATCCTGATCGCTTTCCAGGATTACAACCCCATCAGGGGACTGCTCGGCAGCCGGTGGGTAGGCTTCAAGTACTTCCACAGATTCCTGTCGTCACCGGACTTCCTGAAGTATCTTGCTAACACACTGAAGCTGAGTATCTTCGGTCTCCTTTGGGGATTCCCTGTACCGATCCTGCTTGCGCTTCTTCTGAACCGCATCCAGAGTACCGGAATCAAGCAGAAAATCCAGACTGTCCTGTACCTGCCCAACTTCATTTCCGTTATCGTTCTCTGCGGTCTTGTCAGAATCCTGCTGTCCGTAACAGGACCTCTGAACCAGATGATGGGAACACAGATCAACTTCATGACCATGCCCGGCGCTTTCCGTACCATCTACATCATGTCAGGTATCTGGCAGGGCGCAGGCTGGGGCTCCATCATGTATACGGCGGCTCTGTCCGGTGCCAGCCAGGAGCTTCGTGAAGCAGCCATCATGGACGGCGCCAACATCTTCCAGCAGATCAAGGTCGTTGAGTGGCCCGCCATCAAGGATATGGTCGTTATCCAGTTCATCCTGCAGGCAGGTAACATCATGAGCATCGGCTTTGAAAAAGCCTACGCTCTGCAGACCGACCTGAATATCTCCACTTCCGAAATCATTGCAACCTACGTCTATAAGAAAGGTCTGCTGGACGGCGACTATTCGTTCTCCACTGCGGTCGGCCTTTTCAATACCGTCATCAACGTCATTCTGCTGCTCCTGGTCAACAAGATCGTCGAGAAGATGAATGACGGCAAGGGTCTGTAAATGGGAGGATAAAGCATGAGAAAAGTTAAATTTTCAAAGATGTCGCTTTCTGACCAGCTGCTGCTCATCGTAGGATATATCCTTCTGGGCCTGTTCGTCGTAGCGATCATCATCCCGATCATTTACATCATTATCGCGTCCTTCATGGATCCCGTCACACTGCAGAACAGCGGTATCTCCTTTGATCTGGAGAAATGGACGACCACGGCTTACGAGCGTGTTCTTTCCAACAAGCAGATCTGGGTCGGTTTCAGGAACGCTATCATTTACTCCGTGGTCTTCACGTTCGTATCCGTAGCCGTTACACTGCTTGCCGCATATCCCATGTCCAGAGTCGACTTCAAGGGCAGAGGATTTTTCAATACCATCTTCATGATCACCATGTTCTTCGGCGGCGGTCTGATCCCTACCTACCTGTTAATTTCCAACCTGGGCCTCTTAAACTCCATGTGGGCCGTCATCCTTCCCGGCGCATTCAGCGTCTGGAACATGATCATCGCCAGGACCTATTATCAGGGCATTCCTTCCGAGCTCCGCGAAGCCGCGGACGTGGACGGTGCAAACGAACTTACCTATTTCTTCATGATCCTGCTTCCGGTCTGCACACCTGTTATCACCGTTCTTGCCCTGTGGCAGTTCGTTGGTATGTGGAACAGCTACTTTGACGCCATGATCTACCTCAATGACGCCTCAAAGCAGCCCCTGCAGCTGGTACTGCGTTCCATCCTGATTCAGAACCAGCCCGAATCCGGCATGATCGCCGACATGCAGTCCACAGCAGCAAGAGCACAGCTTGCCGAGCTGCTCAAGTATGCGACCATCATTATTTCCAGTTTACCGCTCTTGATCATGTACCCCTTCTTCCAGAAGTATTTCGATTCCGGAATTATGGTCGGTTCTGTCAAGGGTTGATGTAAATATTCATTTTCTTAAAGGAGGAAAAGATGAAAAAAAGATTACTGAAAAAGGTGCTTGCCTGTGTTCTTGCAGCAGGTATGGCAGTCTCCGTTGCAGCATGCGGCGGTGGCGGCGGCGGCGCCGACCTCAACAGCGGCGAGGAAGTGCAGGAAGTCGATGCGGAATCTCTGAAGTTCCCTCTGGCTGAGACAGCTACCCTCAAGGGCCTGATCAGCTATCCTGCCAACACAGAGTCCAACCCCAACAACCGTACCATCTTCAAGCGTCTTGAAGAGAAGACCAACGTACACATCGAGTGGGATGCCATCCAGAGCGACCAGTGGGGCGACAAGATCTCCCTCGCCATGGCTAACCCCAAGACTCTGGCTGACTTCGTTTTCACTGCCGGTTTCTCAGACAGTGATCTGCTGAAGTATGCCGACCAGGGTATCATCATTCCCCTGGAAGGTTACATTGACGCTTACATGCCCAACCTGAAGACTGTATTCGACAAGTATCCCGAATACAAGACCATGGCTACCGATTCCAACGGCCACATCTGGGCATTCCCCTGGATCGAGCAGCTGGGCTCAAACTACACCGCAATCCAGACCATCGACAACATGCCTTTCATCAACAAGAAGTGGCTTGACTTCCTCGGCCTCGAGATGCCCGGCACAGTTGATGAGTTCGAGCAGGTCCTGATCGCTTTCCGTGACAACGCTGCAAAGCTTCAGTCCGAGTTCGGCATTGAAGGTTCCATCATTCCCATGTCCTGCATCATGAACGACGGCGGACAGGATCCCATGGTTCTGATCAACGGCTTCGGCGAAGGCTACGGCGATCCCGACAAGGGCCGTCACATCGCAGTTACCGATGACGGCGAAGTCATCTGCACAGCTACAAAGGAAGGCTTCAAGAAGGGTCTTGAATGGCTGCACAAGCTCTATGAGGAAGGCCTCATCGATCCCGAAGCTTTCACTCAGGAGTGGTCCACTTACGTTTCCAAGGGCAAATCCCACCGCTATGGCGTATGCTTCAGCTGGGATGTCGGCAACATCGACAACATCGTTGACTACGTTCCCCTGCCCATGCTTCAGGCTGACACCAAGAACCTGACCCCTCAGAACGGTTCCTTCACCTCCGGTTTCGACAGAGGCCGCTGCGTAGTTACCGCTGTTGCTAAGAACCCCGCTCTGGTCTGCGCATGGATCGACCAGTGCTATGATCCTTTCCAGTCTCCTCAGAACAACTGGGGAACCTACGGCGAAGATGACGATTTCGATATCTTCGTTCTTGGCAAGAATGAAGCCGGCGAAGATATGCTGCAGCATGCTCCTCTGGGCGATGCTTCTCCTGTAGAAGTACGTGAAGCCGAAGCAGTCGGCGGCCCTCTGGCAGTTCTGGATGAGTACTACGGCGTATATGTCACCTGCCCTGATGATGCTCAGTATCGTCTTGACTGGATCAAGGACATCTACACACCCGACATGCACTCCAAGTATGTATTCCCCAACGTCTTCATGACCAGAGAGGATACAGAGAAACTGTCCAACCTGACAGCCGATATCACAAAGTCCATCAACGCTCACAAGTCTGACTGGGTCATGAACGGCTTCACAGACGCTGACTGGGATGCATTCCAGACCGAGCTGAAGAACTATGGCCTTGATGAACAGCTGGCTATCTTCCAGAAGTACTTCGATGCCTTCTACGGCAAATAATGTAACGACTATTATGTTTGAAAGTCCGTTCGTCTGAACCCTTCTTTCAGACACGGGACCGGGGACGGAGCGCCCCCGGTCCCGTTATTTTTACTAAAATTTTTTTGGAAAAATATTTTTTTTACGCTCCGGAATGTGAGGAATTATGATCAGTCAGGCATTAAGGGATGCCAGAAGATACGAAGAGATTTATGAGAAGGAGATTTCACCTGCAGAGCGTCCTCTTTTCCATCTGACCCCCCGCTGCGGCTGGATGAACGATCCCAACGGATTCGGTTATTATAAGGGCCAGTTCCACTTGTTCTACCAGTATTATCCCTATGCTTCGGTGTGGGGAGCCATGCACTGGGGGCATGCGGTCAGCATGGACCTTCTCCACTGGTCCCCTCTGCCGGCAGCCATGGCTCCCGATCAGGTATATGACTACAAGGGCTGTTTTTCCGGCAGTTCCATCCCTATGAATGACGGACGGCATCTCCTTATGTATACATCTGTCCGTCAGACATCCGATCCCCAGGGACAGGGCAGCGGCGTCCAGACCCAGAGCATCGCCATCGGAAACGGAGTCGATTATACAAAGTACGGAAAGAACCCCGTGATCACAGCGGAGGGCCTTCCGGAGGGTTCCAGCCGTTTCGATTTCCGCGATCCCAAGATGTGGCAGGCATCCGACGGTTCCTATATCGCCGCGGTAGCCAATAATAACACAGAAGGCGGCGGAAAGATCCTGCTCTTTAAGAGCAAGGATCTGCTGAACTGGAAGTACTGGAGGGTCCTGGCGTCCAATAACGGCCGTTTCGGAGCCATGTGGGAGTGTCCGGACTTCTTTGGTCTGGACGGAAAGCATGTCCTTCTGGTCAGCCCTCAGGATATGCTTCCCGATGATTTTGAGTACCACAACGGCAACGGTACCCTCTGTCTGATCGGCAGCTACGACGAAAAGACCGGCGAGTTCGTGGAGGAAAAGGACCAGGCAATCGATTACGGCATCGATTTCTATGCGCCGCAGACCGTTCTGACCAAAGACGGCAGGAGAATCATGATCGGCTGGATGCAGAACTGGGACGCCTGTGCCATCCGCAGCCCCCACGAAAAATGGGCCGGCCAGATGTCCATGCCCAGAGAGCTTTCCGTCAGAGACGGCAGGCTTTATCAGAATCCGATCAGCGAAATAGATACCATGTATCTGAATACCATCATACACAGGGATGTCAGGATCGGAGGAGCCGAGGATGTCTCCCTGGACGGCATATACGGAAGATGCATGGACCTGACCGTAAAAGTCAGGCCCGGCGATGCGGATAAGATCTTCCACAGGTTCTCCATCCGCTTTGCCAAAAAGGGAAAACTCAGGACTTCCGTCAGCTTCCGTCCTCATGAAAAGACGGTCAAGATCGACAGAAAGTACTCCGGCTCCTGCAGGGCCATCGTCCACCAGAGACGCTGCCTGGTACCGGAAAGCGCAGGCGGAGAGATCACGCTCCGCCTGATCCTGGACCGTTTCAGCGTGGAAGTCTTCATCAACGACGGAAGATATGCCATGACAGCTTCCATCTTTACCGATCTGGACGCGGAAGGCATTTCCTTCTATGCGGACGGCGACGTGTTAATAGACGTGGAAGGACACGCCCTGGGCTGAAAAACTGCTTCATCGCAAGAAAAAAAGACCGAAGGCAGACTTTACTGATCTGTCTTCGGTCTTTATTTGCTTTCCGGCGGATGTGCCCCGGAAAGGATCCTTATTCCGCTGTCACAAAGGACCGGATCCGCTCGGCCAGGATGCCGCCTGCGGCGTTGCCGGCCGTAATGACCAGCATGCGGAGGATCATGTCTCCGTTCCAGGCCATAGCGGCGTGGTAATAGAACATATCTGCCACGCAGTGCTCCGCGCCGCAGAGGATGAAGCCCACGACTCCCAGGAAGATGGCGGCGTATTTGGCGATCTCGTGCTGATTGTTCTTATAGCCGTCCACGGCGATGAAGATGAAGATGTTGCAGAGAACGCCCAGAAGGAAGAGGCTTAAGAGACTGTCGTCCTGCTTGACCTGGCAGATGGAAGCAGCCTTTTCCGCAAGGCCTCTGGCCCTGGAGAGCCTCAGGATCAGGGCGACGCCTCCCGTACCGATCAGGTTGCCGATCCAGATGACGGGAAGGGTCAGGGCGTAGGATAAATCATTCTGGAAAGCGTAGCAGACCTTTCCGGTGAAGAGATGATAGCCCTTGGTGCAGATGATGAAGAGGCCGGTGGAGAAGAGGGATGCTCCGATCACCTTATCGTCCATGGCCAGGAAAAGCATTCCGCCAAGGCCGATGCAGAAGCCGGCCAGAATGGCTGATACGAGAATTTTCACGGTTTTCATTTTTAACGTTCTCCTTTGAAGCAGGGTCCGTCCCCCGGTACAGGACCGATTCCTGCTTTTATGCTGTTTTTCTTTATTTACTGCGCTTTCTTTTATATCACAGATCCGGGAAATTGTCCGTTGTCATATGCCCTAAAAAAACGCGGTTTTTGGGCTGGATTTCGATAAATCAGCATAAAGAAAGGACCGGGATCCCGGCAGGGACTAAGGCTCTGGCTCCCGTGCGGCGCATGTAATGCAGGATGGCGATATTCTGTTATACTATGGGGAGGAAGGGAGGAACTTTCTATGGAAAAAAGAATACTGGTGACAGGCTTTGGCCCCTTCGGCGAAGAGATGAGAAATCCCTCCCTGAAGCGCTCATGACCCTTCCGGACAGAGCGGGCGATGTGCTGATCCTGAAAGAGGAGCTGCCTGTTCTTTTCGGGGGGGGGAGGGGACAGGCTGCTGGCACTTATAGAACAGTTAAGGCCGGACGCGGTCCTCTGCACCGGACTTGCGGCCGGAAGAAAGGCCCTTACTCCGGAAGTGATCGCTGTCAACCTGAAAAATGCCCGCATTCCGGACAATCAGGGGATGCAGCCCCTCTGGGAGAAGATACGGGATGGGGGCCCGGACGGTATATTTTTCCGGATGGATGTCAGAAAGGCAGTTCTTTCCCTGCAGAAGGCAGGGATCCCGGCAGAACTGTCCTTTTCTGCAGGGACTTTCGTGTGCAACGAAGTCATGTACCGCCTGCTGGAAACGGATCT
>CAMOGQ010000063.1 GCA_946614165.1 uncultured Lachnospiraceae bacterium | reverse complement strand
AGGAAGTCTTGTCCTTATACTGGCCTACGATGGGAAAGAGGACCGGGGAAACGCGGCCCCAGTAGGCCCCGTCTCCGCACCACATATATTCGCGGCCCGATGCCTTGTCCACCAGGGAGATCAGCTCCGCTCCCGCTGTCTTGACGTCTATTTTGATCTCAGCATTTTCAAGTGTATAAACTGCCATGTCTTTCCTTTCTGCCGCACTCCGGCGCGGCCCTTTTTCCTGTCCGAAACTTCCGGCCGGGCCCCTGGCCCGGTCAGTTCTATTATATATGAGACCGGGAAAATTATGAATACTTTCCTTTCCGGGGCCGGTCCCGCCTGAAGCTGAAAAGGGACCGGAGATGGTCTCCCCGGTCCCTGAAGCGTTCTGCTTTCCTGCCTTTCCGGCCTCATATCATTCCACAGCCACCAGCATGGGCACATTGTCCTTTGCGCTGACGCTGATGTATTTCAGATAGCCGTAGCCCTCGGAACTGGTCCAGCTGATGCTGATGTCCGGCTCGTCGGGACTGATCAGGGCCTGGATGGTAATGGCGGTCCCGCCCTCCACCTGGCCGGCCTGATAGGCGGTGCTGTACTGATGGGCGCCTGTGCTGCTGCCGATATACACGTCATAGATGGTCTCCTGGACTCTCAGCGTCACAGTGGTTCCTTCTTCGTCCAGCTTCAGCAGAGATCCCTCTCCCGAACCGGATGCCAGGGTAACGGCTCCGCCTCCCAGAGAGGCAGGAGCGCTCTCCTCCGCATAGGCCGCTGCCGCTTCCGGTCCTTCCAGGTCTTCCCGGACCGCTTCCGTCTCCTGGGCCGGGGGAGCTTCCTCCTCCGGGGCCTGGGAGGCCGCCGGCTCCTCATCCGCCGCAGGTTCGGCTTTCTGAGAGGGCGCTTCCTTTTCCGCAGGCTTTTCCACCTCGGGGACCACTTCGCTCCTTACCGTCTCAACGGACGTTCTGGCTTCCTTTTTCACTTCGGGCGCTTCCTGGGCGCTCTCCGCTTCCGGCAGCATGCCCGCCGTCAGCACCGGTTCCCTTCCCGCACCTTCCGGATACCGGGCTTCCTCTTCCGCTGCAGCCTTTGCTGCGGGCCTTTCCCGGATGACGCTGTCCCTCTCGGAAACATAGGCTTCGAACAGTTCCCTGACCGGCTCTTCCGCGCTGCAGGCAAAGAGAGGCAGCACGAGAACGGCCGA
Source organism: uncultured Lachnospiraceae bacterium (assembly GCA_946614165.1). Taxonomy (GTDB): domain Bacteria; phylum Bacillota; class Clostridia; order Lachnospirales; family Lachnospiraceae; genus CAG-791. Next base: position 18,147 of record CAMOGQ010000063.1, on the reverse strand, counting down.
AATGATCACGGATATGATTCTTTTAAAGACTCTCAGGCCCATCCCTCTGCCTCCTTTCTACGGAAAATAAATCAAAATAAATCTGATTTTCGTAAAACCGTCTGCCCCGCAGAAGACGTTTTCCGCAAAATCATAGTCATTATACATCAGTCACAGGAAAATGTTAACCGCAACATATTTAAATATCAGACAAAAAGAGGCGGACGTCCATTAAAAATCATTCAGATTTTCTTAAAACCGGTCACCGAGAGGACGCCGGGGAAAAAACTGCCCTTCATTTCCAGAAAACGGTCGGACCTGGGATTCCAGCTGTCCGCCACTTCCAGAAGGAAGGTTCCGTCCTCCTGGATCCGCCATCCCACGGCCAGGACCCAGTGCCAGTTGAAGGGGCTGATCCGAAGAAGGAGGGCCAGGGGGATGCCCTGGTCCAGGGCCCGGATCATTCCCTCCCTGTCCCGGGGACGGATCCGCAGAGTCTCTGCCCGGAATCCGTTTTCCTCAAGGAGCCCCAGGGCCGCCTTCCGTATGAAAAAGACCGGCCCGTTTCCCAGCCTTTCATGGATCCTCTCAAAGAGGGCATCCCTCTGCAGGGCTCTGGAGATCTTCAGGGCCTCCCTCTCCTGCCTGGTCATGCGGACCGGGGAGGGACGGTCCTTTTCTTCCAGATACCGGAAATACAGGACCAGGTTGACGCAGCATACGCAGGCGCAGTGGTTCCTGGCCCGGTCCGCATAGTCCCCCGTCACGGCGTAACGGATATCGCTCTCCGGCAGGGTAAAGGCACTTCTCTCCGGGGTCAGGTCAGAGAGTCTGATAAAGGGGTCCCGGTAGACCTTCCACGGCAGCTTCATCATTCCTTCCCTCCCCGGGCCTCCGCCATGGCCTGGGCCCTTTCCAGTCTGGCGTACTCGCCGTTCATTTCCAGCAGCTGCTCTCTGGATCCCATCTCCAGGATCCCTTTGTCCTCCACCACGGCGATGCAGTCCGCATTGCGGATGGTGGAAAGTCTGTGGGCTATGACGATGCAGGTCTTGCCCCGGCTCAGGCGGTCCAGGCTCTCCTGGATCCTCTGCTCCGTCACCGAATCCAGGGCCGAGGTGGCCTCGTCCAGGATCAGGATGGGCGGGTTCTTCAGAAAGACTCTGGCGATGGAGATCCTCTGCTTCTGGCCTCCGGACAGCACTACGCCTCTTTCGCCGATATAGGACTCATAGCCCTTGGGCATGCGCATGATCTCCTCGTGGATCTCGGCCATTTTCGCGGCCTCTACGATCTCCTCCTCGCTGGCGTCGGGCCGGCCGTATCGAATGTTGTCCATGACGGTGCCGGCGAACATGAAGACGTCCTGCTGGATGATGCCGATGTTCCTGTGGAGGCTTCTCTGGGTCACCCTGCGCACGTCCAGTCCGTCCACGGTCACGGCGCCGTTCGTGACATCGTAAAACCTGGGCAGGAGGTGGCACATGGTGGTCTTACCTCCTCCGGAGGATCCCACCAGGGCAAAGGTCTCTCCCGGCCGGATCCTGACGTTTATGTCCCTCAGGACCTCTGTTCCGTCCTGGTAGGAAAAGTCCACGTGGTCGTAGCGGATCTCTCCCCTGACGTCCTTCAGGTCCACGGCGTCGGGGGCGTCCGTGATCTCGGGCTCTGTCCGCATGAGCTCCAGGAACCTGGAAAAGCCTGCCGTGCCCTGGGTATAGATTTCCATGAACTGGGCCAGCTTGCGGACAGGGCCGGTAAAGGTGGATACATAGAGGGTGAAGGTAAGAAGGTCCACCAGGGTAAGCTCTCCCTGCATCATGAGAAGGCCGCCGAAGGCGATGACCGCCGCCTGCATGACCCCCACCGTGGCTTCGATCCCGGCCATGAAAAGGCCCATGGCCTTATAGTAGCCCACCTTGCTGGCCTTGAAGCTTTCGTTGGCCGCCCGGAACTTGTCCTTCTCCGCCTCCTCGTTGGCGAAGGCCTTGGAGGTGCGGATGCCGGAAATGCCGCTCTCTATGGCAGCGTTGATCTCGCCGGTCTTCTGCTTGACCGCCCTGTTGGCGTTCTGCATCCGCATCCTCTGATAGATGGAGAAATAAATGCAGGCGGGCAGGAGGACGATCAGCACCAGGGCCAGCTTCCAGTTGATGGTCAGAAGCACGATCACGGCGCCTGTTATGGTCAGGCTGCAGGTCAGGATGTTCTCCGGCCCGTGGTGGGCCAGCTCCACGATCTCGAAAAGGTCGTTGGTCACCCGGCCCATGAGGATGCCGGTCCGGTTGCGGTCGAAGAAGCTGAAGGAAAGCTCCTGCATGTGGGCAAAGACGTCCCGCCGCATGTCGGCTTCCACCCGGGTGCCCATGCCGTGGCCTATGACCGTCACCTGATACATGAAGAAGGCCCGCAGCAGATAGGCCGCAAAGATGCAGGCCATGACCGCGAAAAAGGTCCCGTAGAGGCCCTGGGGCAGGAGCCGGTTCATGGCCTGCCTTGTGGCAAAGGGAAAGGTCAGGTCTATGACGGCCACCAGGACGGACAGGACCATGTCGATGGCAAAAAGCCTCCTGTGGGGCCATATATACTCAATGAAGATCCGCAGATCCGGTTTCGAATAGTCTTTCAATGCAGTTTTCCTCCCCGCCCGGGAGCCTTATGGCTCCGCAGAGCTGTCTGTCAGACCATTATACAATGCAGGGCCGCAAAAATGAAATGGCGCCTTCTGCTTAAAAGTAAATCCGGAAGGCAGGGGCCCATCCGAAAGGGGAACTTAAAAAACCCGCCCCGAAGGCTCCGGGGCGGGCTCTGATGTTTTTCAGGTCAGGCAGAAACCTGCCTTCCTGCGCTATTCACTTTTAAGTACGCGGATCAGGCGAAGGGATTCTCTGTGGGGTAAGGCAGGTTCCTGGGCTGGTTGTAGGCGATATCTTTGATTCCCAGATACTTGAAGACTTCGAAGAGGGTCTTTCCCACGTGGTCGAAGGCCACTGCGCCGTGGTGAGGATAGCCCTTCTGGATCAGCACGTGTCTGTAGAAGCGGCCCATTTCGGGGATGGCGAAGATGGCGATGCCGCCGAAGCTTCTGGTGGGAACGGGCAGGATCTCGCCCTGGGCGATGTAGGAGCGCAGATCGCCGTTCGCGTCGCACTGCAGGCGGTAGAAGGTGATGGGGTTGGCTGCGATATCGCCTTCCAGAGTGCCTCTGGTGAAGTCAGGCTCGGATCCTTCTGGCTCAAGCAGTCTGTGCTGGATCAGCTGATACTTGACAGCTCTGCCCTTGGCCATCTTGCAGACAGGGGTGTTGCCGCAGTGGAAGCCCATGAAGGTATCGGTCAGTTCATAGCCGTACTGGGCGATGTTGTCCTCGTCATAGATGTACTGGGGAACGCTGTTGTTGATATCCAGCAGAGTCACGGTATCGCCGGATGCGCACATGCCGATGTATTCGCTCAGAGCGCCGTAGATATCCACTTCGCAGGATACCGGGATGCCTCTGGAAGCCAGGCGGCTGTTGACGTAGCAGGGCTCGAAGCCGAATTCCCTGGGGAATGCGGGCCAGCACTTGTCGGCGAATGCCACGTACTGTCTGCTGCCCTTATGCTTCTCTGCCCAGTCAAGCAGGGTCAGTTCGAACTGTGCCAGACGGACGGACATATCGGGATAGTAGCAGCCTTCGCCCATTTCCTTTGCCATGTCTTCGCAGACGGCGGGAATGCGGGAATCGTTCGCATGCTCTCTGTAGGAGACCAGCAGATCCAGCTCGGAGTTCTCTTCGATCTCTACGCCCAGCTCATAGAGGCCCTTGATGGGAGCGTTGCAGGCGAAGAAGTCCTGAGGACGGGGACCGAAGGTAATGATCTTGAGACCCTTGAGGCCCAGGATGACTCTGGCGATGGGGATGAACTCGGCCATCTTGTCGGCCACTTCCCCTGCCGTGCCCACGGGATATTCCGGAATGTAGCCCTTCAGATGTCTCATGCCCAGGTTGTAGGAGCAGTTGAGCATGCCGCAGAATGCGTCGCCGCGGCCGTTGATCAGGTCGCCGTCGCCTTCAGCTGCCGCCACGAACATGCAGGGGCCGTCAAAGTACTTTGCGATCAGGGTCTCGGGAGTCTCGGGGCCGAAGTTGCCGAGGAAAACGGTCAGAGCGTTGACGCCTGCTGCCTTGACTTCCTCGACGGCCTTGAGCATATCTGCCTCGTTCTCAACGGCGGTCTGGCACTCAAAGACCTCGATGCCCTTTTCCTGGCAGGCTTTTACGATGTTCTGTCTTCTCTTGACGGACAGAGTGATGGGGAAGCAGTCACGGGAGACTGCGATGATGCCGAGTTTCACTACGGGGATGTTTGTGGAATTCATGTTTTTCTCCTTTTTTCCGGTGTGTCCTTGTTTTCAGGTTCCTTTTTCTATCTGAATCAATTTACGGTTCCTATTAATATTTTCCTTTACAGGTCGGAGGCGATATCGATGTTGACGCCCTTAAGGCCGATGACGGCGCCGCCTGCGGCTTCAGAGGATTCGGGATGGGCTAAAAGCCACTTGTTCCTTGCGGTCATGAGGCTGTCCTCCCTGGTCAGGTTCTCCATGACGGGCCTGTCAGTATTGGTGCCCCAGGGAAGGGCTACCAGGACGCGGAAGCCTTTTTCCGGATCCGAATGGCAGGGAGCATAGTGGAGGGTGGTGGCGTAGACTTCCGTCAGGACCCCTGCGGGGACCCGGAAGGCCTTTACGCACGCAGTGTCCAGGATGCCGTCCTCTCCGATCTCATCCATCTTTGCCAGAAGGAGGATGAAGTCTTCGGTGCCCAGGTTGTACTCGCTGTCCCTGTGGTATTCCAGGCAGTTGAGCTTTGTGTTGTGGCCGTTGCACCAGCCCAGTTCCACAGGCATGCCGCCGAAAACGTGGTCGCGGAAGATGTCTGCCGCGGGGAGCTTTTGCAGGATGGGCTCTGTGGGAACATAGCCCACTCCCTCGGGAAGAGGGGTCAGGGGAAGGTTCTCAAGGATCTCTCTGCAGGCATCCTCCAGACCTGTCACGACTCTGCCGTAGGCTTTGAATTCGGGATCGTTTACGGAATAGATTTTCATATGGCTTTCCTTTCTGCCCGTGGGGCCTTTAAGCAAGTTCCTTGAAGAGTTCTCTGCAGGCGGGATAGATGCGGGAGAACTTCCTGTAGCGCTCCTCATATCTTTCCGCGATGGCGGGATCGGGATAAATGGTCTCCTTTACGCTGACCAGCTTTTCGCAGGCGTCCTTGACGGAAGGATAGATCCCGCAGCCCACCATGGCCAGGATGGCGCCGCCATAGCCGGGGCCCTGTTCGCTGACGGGCAGATCCAGGGGAATGTTCAGGACGTTGGTCATGATCTTTCTCCAGAGGGGAGATTTGGAGCCGCCGCCGCAGAGCATGGCTCTGGGGATGGGAACGCCGATGGACTTTGCCACCTCGAGGCAGTCCCTGAAGGCAAAGGCTACGCCCTCCAGCATGGCCTGGGTCATTTCGGTATGGGTGGTGTCCATGGTCATGCCGATGAAGGTGCCTCTTGCGTCCGTATCGTTGATGGGGGATCTTTCGCCCATCAGGTAAGGCAGGAAGTAAACGTGGCCCCTGCCCAGCATGTCGTCGGTGATGCCGGCCTGCTCTCCCGCATAGTCCTTATTCTGCAGGATGCTGTCCTGCCACCACATGTTGCAGGAAGCGGCGGAGAGCATGCAGCCCATCAGGTGCCAGGCGCCGTCGGCGTGGGCGAAGGCGTGGAGGCCATTGGTGGCGTCCACCCCGAATTTTTCGGAACTGATGAATACGGTGCCGGAGGTGCCCATGGAAATGGTGCAGTGTCCGTCTCCCACGGTGCCGGTGCCTACAGCGCCCGCGGCGTTGTCGCCGGCGCCGGGGGTCACGATGACGGTCTCGGGAAGGCCAAGGGCCCTGGCCACCTCGGGAAGAAGGGTGCCTATGTTCTCCCAGCTCTCGTGGAGGGATGCCAGCTGCTCTTCCTTAACGGAGCAGATCTCCAGCATTTCCTTCGACCAGCACTTATGCTCCACGTCCAGGAGCAGCATGCCGGAGGCGTCGGAATAGTCGGTGCAGAAGACGCCGGAAAGCTTATAGGCCACATAGTCCTTGGGAAGCATGATCTTTCTGATCCTGGCAAACTTTTCGGGCTCGTTCTCTTTCATCCAGAGGATCTTGGGCGCCGTAAAGCCTGCGAAGGCGATGTTGCCGGTATGGGCGGAAAGGAAGTCTCTGCCGATGGTCTCATTGAGGTAGCCCACCTGCTTTCCTGTCCGGCCGTCGTTCCAGAGGATGGCGGGACGGATCACTTCGTCGTTCTCGTCCAGGACCACCAGGCCGTGCATCTGGCCGCCCAGGCCGATGCCTGCGATCTGATCCTTATCCACGTCCTTTACCAGTTCCGGAATACCCTCCAGAACAGCCTTCCACCAGTCAGCGGGTTCCTGCTCGGACCAGCCCGGATGGGGGAAGGAAAGTCCGTATTCTTTTGTAACAGTGGAAGCGATGCTTCCGTCTTCCGAGACCAGAAGGAACTTGGTCGCGGAGGTTCCCAGATCGATGCCGATGGTGTACATTCTTATCCTCCTTTGAAGCCCTGAATGCTGCCTGTGTGCTTTCTCTTCCCGCATGGGGATTTTCTTTTTCTTTATGAGTCCATTATGGGGGAATGCATTGGACTTTGCATTGACTTATGTATTTTTTTATTATACTAATTTGATATTTGCTTATCTTCTCTGTTTTTCACAAGTTTCCCTCCCCCGCTTTGTGCAGTCTGCATAAATGTACAGATTTCATGCCAATCCATGGTTTTTCAGGGGCAAAAGCTCTTCTTGACCCGCCTCCAGGCAATGTCTAAAATAGTCATATATAGCATTAATTGGATATTTTTTTGTCATTTTTATAGCAGAAAGGAAATCCCCGTGGCAAAGCGCGAAATAGAGATCGTCGAGTATGACCGGATCGAAGGCCTGAACATGTTTATGAATACGGTGGACTACCGGACTCCCCACCAGCACGACGAGCTGGAGCTGATCTGGAACCTGGACGGGGTCCTTCATGTGGGCAGCATGGGAGAAGACTATGTCCTTGATCCCGGCAGCATCCTTCTGATCAACCGTGAGGTCATCCACGAATTCCGGGGAGAGGAAGGGGGCGCCACCTTTCTCTGCATGCAGCTGGACCTGACCCGCTTCCGGTCTTCCCGCAGCTCCGGCCAGATCCTCTTCGACGCCTTCCTTCCGGACCGGTATCTGTCCGGGGAGGAAATGACCGCCGTCAGGAAAGACATCCTCTCCCTCTTCAGCGCCTATCTGAAGGAGGAGCCGGACTACGGGATCTACTGCGCTTCCATGGCGGGCCTGATCCTCTACAGGCTCCTCAGGGCCATGCCCCACCACGAGGAGACCCTGCAGGAAGCGGGGGAGCGGATCCAGAAGAGCCAGAGGATGCAGAGGCTTTTAGACTACGTGGACCGGGGCTACATGCACAAGATCCGCCTGTCGGACTTTGCGGAAAAGGAAGGACGGTCCATGGGCTATCTGTCCCACCTGATCCGGGATACCTTAAATCAGTCCTTCCAGGAATATGTCACCTCCGTCCGCCTGAACGCCGCCTGTCAGATGATCCACGAGGAGAGGGGAAAGCTTCTGGATATCTGCTACGCCTGCGGCTTTTCGGACTACCGCTACTTTGTAAGTGCCTTCCGCCAGCGCTTTTCCATGACGCCGGAGGAATACCGGAACTCTCCCCAGGCAGGCCGGGACCGGAAAAGGAACCACAGAAGCCTCCACTCTCTGGAGCATATCTACTCTCACCGGGAGAGCCTCTCCCTTCTGGAAAGCGGGGCTGTCTCACCGGATCTTTAGAAAAAATGACCCGCAGAGTGCAGGCAGATGTGCCTGTCCATTAAAAAAACAGGACCGGAAGCCGAGCTTCCGGTCCTGCCCTGTTTTTCAGTGCCTTATAAATTTTCCTTATGGCCTTCCGACGGCCCTGCATCCTGCATTTCCTCCGGCAGGTCCACGATAAAGAGATCGTCCCTGTCGTCCGATCTGTCTGCTGCGAAAAGGCTTAAAAGCAGGCATAAGGCAGGCCGGAGAAAGATCCCCGCAGCCGGCAGAAAAGGAAATGGCCCGGACCGCACTGTATGAAAGTGCGTCCGGGCCACAGGCATTTCTTTATGTTTTTTTACTGCAGGGCTTTTTTCAGGACCTCCAGGTTGTCTTCCATAACGGACAGATAGGTGGTCCCCTTTTCCATGTCTTCCCTGGTGATGCTCTGGATGGAATCCAGGGTCAGGATCTGGGGCTCTGTGCTCTTTGCAGTCTGTGCAACGGTCTGTGCGATCTTCTGATCGGATCCGTCTATGGTCAGGACACAGGACAGTCCCAGCTCGTCCACTTTGTCCGCCAGGAAAAGGATGGTCTCAAAGCTGGCTTCCGTCTCCGCGGAGCAGCCCGCAAAGGCTGCGTAGTAGTCAAGACCGTAGTCCTCCGTCAGATAGCGGAAGGGGAAGCGGTCCCCGAACAGGACCGTGTCGTGGGGCGCTTCTTCCACAGCCTTCTCATAGGCCGCATCCAGGGCAGTAAGCTTTTCCGTGTAGGCCGCCAGATTGGCCTCGTAAACGGCGGCATTTTCGGGATCGATCTCTGCCAGGGCCTTTTCGATGGCCTCTGTCAGGGCCGCCGCGTTTTTAAGGGAGAGCCAGACGTGCTCGTCCAGAGCGCCTTCCTCTTCCTCTTCTTCCTCCGCTTCCATGCCTTCCACGATCTCTTCCTCCCTGGCCCTGTCGCCCAGAGCGTCCAGGAGGTTTATGACCACCATGTCTTCATTCACGGCCTGGGCCAGGGCGTCCGAAGCCCAGCCGTCGGACTCTCCTCCCACGTAGATGAAAAGGTCGCAGGTGGAAATGGTCAGGATATCCTCCACGGAAGGCTGGTAGCTGTGCAGGTCCACCCCGCTGTCCACCAGCAGGGTCAGGTCAGCGCCGGGTACATCGCCGATCACGTTCCGGGCCCAGTCCCAGGCGGGAAAAACGGAAGCCACGATCCTGATGGGATCTTCAGAGGATTTCTCCTCCTTCCCGGCATCCGGTGCCTCGGAATCTTCCGTCTCTGCAGGTTTGTTCTCCCCGGCCGCCGGGGCTTTGGTCCCGCAGCCGCAGATAAGGGCTATGGATAAAAGGCATGCCGTACATGCCGAAAGGATCTTTCTTTTCAAGGTTTCCTCCGTAATAAAAATGACTTTTTCTTCTGAAACGATTTCTGATTATAGCACAGCGGCGGCAGATTTCAATATGAAAATGATTTTCAAATTCATGTTTTCTTTTCTTTTTTCATCACTTTTCCCGTTTCCCGGCTCTTTTCTGTCTTCGCTCCTCCCCGCATGAAGGAGTCAGAAAAAGGGAATGGGAAGAAAAGAGGAAGGCAGACGTGATATAATGGTCCGGAAGACATCTTAAGGAGGCAGACACAATGCTAAGTTTATTTCTGACCAGTTCCCCCTTCGGGCCTCTGGACAACAGCTACCAGGTGGAGGGACTGGATCCGGGGAACGGTTTTCCGGATCTCGTCAGGGAAAGATGGAGAGAGGACGCCAGAGTCCTGATCATCTCCGCCTTCCCGGCAGACATCCCCGCCAATATCGAGATGCGCTCTTTCATGGAGAACGCCCTGGAAATATCGGGCCTTTCCCTGTCGGCCGCAGACATCTGGGACGACCGCACGGAGGAATACAGCCGGGAGGTCCTTCATTCCTATGACGTGATCTTCCTGGGCGGCGGCCATGTCCCCACGGAAAACGCCTATTTTGAGCGGATCGGCCTCAGGGATATGATCCGGGACTTCGACGGGATCATCATCGGCATCAGCGCCGGCACCATGAACGCGGCTGAAACCGTCTATGCTCAGCCCGAAGAGCCGGGCGAAGCCCTTGATCCGGATTATCAGCGCTTTATTCCCGGCCTTGGCCTCACCGACATCAATATCCTGCCCCATCTGCAGATGATCCGGGGCATGGAACTGGACGGCATGAAGATCATAGAAGAGATCAGTCTGGGAGACAGCTTCGGCCATGACTTCCTGGCCATTCCCGACGGGAGCTTTGTCCTTGCGGAGGACGGACTTTCCACCCTGTACGGAGAGGGCTGGCAGATAAAGGACGGGCAGATGACCCGGATCTGCAGCCATGGGGACAGCGTCCTTCTCTTCTGAAAACATCAAAAAGACACGGAAAAAGGGGATCCGGGGCTTTACGCCCCGGGTCCCCTTTCGCAACTTTTCGCCTATGAATTCACCAGGTCCCTTCGGATCTCTCCTGCGGATCTTATTCTTCCTCTTCCGCATCAGGAGCCTTTACCCATTCAAAGGTATATTCTTCGCCGGTCTGATCGTCGTGCCATGTGAAGGAAGGGCCTTCGTGGCTGAAGGTAATAGAGCCGGTACCGTCTTCGTACTCTATCTCCTGATCCTCCTCTTCGCCGTCCTTGCTGAAGGTGACCTTTGCCTTGGAGCTGCCTTCGTAGTCCAGGGTCAGGCTGTCGAAGTCCATGTAGCCGGCCATGGTCCAGCGGTAGACATCGGCGGCCGTATCCCGCCAGTCAAGGGTCACGAAGACATAGTCGTCCATGAAGTCCACAGTGGCTTCTGCCTTCTCATAGGCATATACACCTGACAGATCCGCCACGGGGCTGACATAGTCTTCGTCTTCCTCGAATACGGCGATAAAGTCAGATGTCTCGGCAAGCTCCAGGGTGATCTGGGCCTCTTCGGAATAGTCCTCGCCGTCTTTTGTCCATTTCACGAACTTCCATCCCATGGCGGGCCAGGCAAGAAGGGTGTAGACAGTGGGCTCGGCCAGATTGATCTGGGCGGACTGAGAGGGATACTCGGTATCGATCTCGGGGGTCTGGTCTCCCTCTACATACTCGATGTTGCCGCGGCCTTCCGTATTAACGGTCACAAAGATGGTGGCGTCCGGAAGATCCATGGGAGTGAAGTGGTAGGTCTCTCCGCCTTCCGTGACCATCTGGACTCCGTCCTCGCCTTCTTCGGTCAGTGTCACGATGAACTCGCCCTCTTCATAGTCGGGGACAATGTTTCCGTGCAGGGTGTTTCCCTCCTGCTCCACGTACCAGCCGTACATATCCTCGCCCAGAAAGCATCCCACGGACCAGCCGGGATGTTCGGGGTCTTCGGAAGGAAGGATGCTCAGCATGTTTTCTTTCTCGTCCTGGAAGTAGCCCTGACGGGTCCACTCCGTGGAAGCTTCGGCAGAGGTTTCAGCAGAAGTATCTTCCGTTTTCTCCCCTGCAGGCTTCCCGCCGCCGCATGCGGCCAGGGACAATGCCATGGCCATGCTTAAAAGAATACAGATCATTTTTTTCATTTTCAGAATCTCCTTTGTCTGTTTTTTGTTTTTCGAATCGAAAACAGAATAAAGATACCGGTCTTAAGGAGCAGTATCTTTATGACTGTTTTATTCTATCATATTTTCGTCTGATTTATCCTCCGGACCTGTTAAATAGACGGAATTTTGCCAGAAAAGTATCCAGGCAGACGTATTTCTTTGCAGAAGGCCCCGCTTACCGGCCTTCTCCGCATTCAGTCAGATCAGTCCTTCCACATCCTGTTCACGAAATACATGAGGGCCGCCCAGGTATACATGGAATAGAAGTTCCCGTATTTGTCTCTTCCCTCTGCCAGGGTCTTTTTCGCCTGTTCCATGGTCAGAAGCTCGAAGCCCGCAAAGAGCTCCTGGCCTTCCGCTCCCTCCTGGCTGAGGACGGAAAGATCCTCCAGGCGGATCACAGCCAGGGCCAGGGCGTTGGATTCGTCCGTCATGCCCGGCGTGGAATAGAGCAGGGGGCTGATCACCTTCAGGGTATCCTTCTTTCCGATGATGATGCCTGTCTCCTCATGGATCTCTCTGGCGGCGGCGGAAAGGACCGGATTTTCCTCTTCCTTATCCCTGGGATCGATCAGGCCTGCGGGCACCCCCAGAAGGAGCCTTCCCGTGGGATAGCGGTATTCATAGGCCAGGAGCAGCCTTTCGTCCCCGTCCGGGGTCACCAGGATCACCACGCAGCTGACCGCGTCCGGCACCATGGCCTGATATTCTTCCTTCTCCTTGATGGAGGCCAGATCCTCCAGCTTCCTCCGGGTAGCATTGTAATAGTGCTTTCCCTCCTCATACTGAAGATCGTAGACGTTTAAGAATCCTGTCTCCAGGAGGGGCTTGACGTTTTCTTTTCTGATGACCGGCAGTTTCATATGGCCTCTGTCCTTTCCGGATCTCCCCGCCCGGGAAGGCAGGGGGATCTTTTTTTCTTTTATTGTCCTCTCTCCCTCATTCCCTGTCAAAAGAAATCTGAGAAAAAACGGACCTGCCCTGCGCTTTCAGGCCTTTTTCTAAGTTTCGTCTAAGTTTGGGCAGATATATTTATGTCTGAACAAAAAAGCAGACACTGAAGAATCCCGAAGGAAGGAAGCATGTATGGACAAACAGCAGATTCAGTACAGACACGAGTGGAAGCATGAGATCAGTTACTCTGACCTTCTGGCCATCCGCTCACGCCTTAAGGCCGTCGCTCTCCCAGATCCCCATGCGGCGGACGGAAAATATCTGATCCGGAGCATATATTTTGACAACCTGAGAGACAAAGCCCTGCGGGAGAAGGTGGACGGGGTCAACCGGCGGGAGAAATTCCGGATCCGCTTCTACAACATGGATACCTCCTTCATCAGCCTGGAGAAAAAAAGCAGGGTAAACGGCCTGGGCACCAAATACAGCGCCCGCCTGACTCTGGAGGAGGCCCGAAAGATCGCAGACGGCGATCTGGACTGGATGATGGGATCCGGAAGGCCCCTTGTGGAGGAGCTCTACTGCAAAATGGTCTCCCAGGGCCTTCGGCCCAGGACCATCGTGGACTATACCAGAGAGCCTTACGTCTATGCTCCGGGCAACGTCCGCGTCACCTTCGACTATGACATCCGGACGGGCCTTATGAACACCGGCTTTCTGGATCCGGAGATCGTCACCGTTCCCGCAGGGGATGCGGGCATTATTCTGGAGGTCAAATGGGACAATTTCCTGCCCTCTATCATAAAGGACTGCGTCCAGACGCCCGGCAGACGGGTCACGGCCTTTTCCAAGTACGCCCAGTGCCGGATCTATGACTGAGGCCCCCCTGCCGTCAGCAAACAGTAAGATCATACATAAAGTATTTCAGAAACAGAGGAGAATAAAAAATGTCATTCAGCGATATCTTCAAATCCAGCTTCCTTGAAAACGTAGCCAGCGTCAGCATCCTGGACATGGTCCTGGCCATGGTCCTGGCCTTCGGCCTGGGCCTTTTCATCTACCTGATCTATAAAAAGACTTATCAGGGCGTTATGTATTCCTCCAGCTTCGGCCTGACCCTGGTGGCCCTGACCATGATCACCACTCTGGTCATCCTGGCCGTCACCAGCAACGTGGTCCTCTCCCTGGGCATGGTGGGAGCCCTGTCCATCGTCCGCTTCAGGACCGCCATCAAGGAGCCTCTGGACATCGCCTTCCTCTTCTGGTCCATCGCAGCCGGCATTGTACTTGCGGCGGGCATGATCCCCCTGGCCGTATTCGGCAGCATCGTCATCGGCCTGATCCTTCTTTTCTTTGCAAACCGCAGGGAAAGTTCGGACCCCTATATCACTGTCCTCCGGTGCTCCTCCTCCGAAAGTGAAAAGGCCGCCTCAGCCTTCCTGCAGGAAAAGGTGTCAAAATGCGTGGTAAAGAGCAAGACCGTCAGGAAGGACCAGATCGAGCTGACCATGGAGATCCGCCTGAAGGATGACAATACCGATTTCATCAACGCCCTGGCGGGCATTGAAGGCGTGGAAAGCGCTGTTCTTGTCAGCTACAACGGCGACTACATGGGTTAAAAAAAGGAGAATGTCATGCACTCAAACAGGCACTTTGACCGGATCTGTCTGGCGGTCCTGATATGCACGGTGCTTCTGACAGTCCTCTTCATGAACGGGGAATCCCTGGGCATACAGGTGGTCAGAGACCAGGATACCGACAGGAACGAAGGCTCCCTCTGGTTTACGGAGAACGACCTGGACGGCAGCTGGGACAGGGAAGGCGCGGTCTGGATCACGCTGGAAGGCAGCACTGCCTCCGTAAAGGGAAACGGAGCCTATGTAAAGGGCTCTGACGTGGTCATCGCCTCCTCCGGCCGCTATATCGTGACAGGGGAGCTGACGGACGGGAGCCTGATCGTGGACGCCCACAATAATTCCAAGGTATGGATCCTTCTTTCCGGCGTTTCCCTGACCTGCCGGAGCGACGCGGCCATCCGCATCGACCAGGCCGACAAGGTCTTCCTTACCCTGGCGGAAGGGACGGAAAACGTCGTGACAAGCGGCGCAACATACTCTGAAGAGGCCCTTTCTGACAATACCGGAGGCGCCATTTTCTCCCACGACGATCTGACTGTTAACGGTAGCGGTTCCCTTACCGTATCGGCTTCCTGTAAACACGGCATCGACGCCAACGACGACCTGGTCATCACAGGAGGCACCGTCGTTATAGAAGCCCCTGCCGACGGCATCCATGCCAGCGACTCTCTGCGGATCTGCAGCGCAGATCTGACAATAAACGCCGGGGATGACGGTCTCTCCACCGGAGAAGAAAACGCTCCCCTGTACATGGAATCCGGCAGCGTATCCATAACGGCCGGAGGAGACGGGATCCACTCAGCCGGAGACATTACCCTGGCAGGAGGAAGCCTTGTCATCTCCGCGGGAGACGACGGCATCCATTCGGACACCTCCTTCCTCATTACGGACGGATCGGTAGTCATAAACGAATCCTATGAAGGCATTGAGGCCCTCACCATAGACCAGCAGAGGGGCGATATATCTATCGTATCCTCAGACGACGGCTTTAACGCAAACGGAGGCTCCTCCGGCCAGCCGGGCATGGGAGGCTTCGGAGGCGGCCGCGGAGGAAGCAGACAGGATGCCTCCGGAGAGCAGGGGGCAGGGGAAATGCCCGAATCGCCTCCGGAAGCAGATATCACGGATACGGAAGCCTCTGCGGAAAGCAGCGCATCGGATACCTGGATCCATATCTCCGGCGGCAGCCTGACCATCCTGAACGGAACGGGCAGGGACGCAGACGGCCTGGATTCCAACGGAGATGTCCTGATCTCCGGGGGCACGGTCCGGATCAGTCTCATCGGGAGCGGGGGCAACTCTGCCATAGACTATAACAGCGAGGGCGGTGCCTCCTGCCTGATCACGGGCGGGACGGTCATTGCCTGCGGCGCTTCTTCCATGGCGGAAGCCTTTGACGAATCCTCCGCCCAGTGCGCTGTCCTCTTAAGCCTATCCCAGGAAACGGAAGCAGGATCTCTTTTTGATCTCCTTTCGGAAGACGGCACTTCTCTTCTGTCCTGGGAAGTCCCTTACAGCTTCACCAGTGTCAGCTTCAGCTGCCCTGAAATGGAAAAGGGAGGAAGCTACACCGTTAAGGCCGGAGACCATGAGGAATCCGTCACCCTGACAGCCATGTCCACATCTGCGGGGACTGCAGGAACGGCCATGTCCTCCGGAGGCAGGACAGGCGGTTTCCGGGGCGGGGGCGGCAGGCCCGATCAGGACGCCTCTGCGGCTTATGAAGATCCGGCGGAATCTTCATCTTCCGGATTCCGCCGGGAAGGCGCCCGCAAAGGCGGCGGCCGGGGCAGGGACAGGGAAGCTTCCTTTGAAGAATCCTCCGCCGGAGAAATGCCCGAAATGCCCGAAATGCCCGGCGGAGAGCCCCCCGAAATGCCGGATGGGGAGATGCCTCAGATGCCGGACGGAGAGATGCCTCAAATGCCGGATGGGGAGATGCCTCAGATGCCCCAGACGCCGGATCAGGGGACTGCCGGGACGGAGGATGGAGAGGACGCTTCCCTTCAGGATCTTCCCTCAGACTCTCAAAGTCCCGGGATGACAGGCCGGGGGGAGGCTGCAGGGTCTGATGACACTGCCTCTTCTTCCGGATCCGGAGAGGCGGCCGAAAAGACTTCTTCCTATGACGTGGAAACATACCTTCTTTCGGCAGCATCCTTCATCGTTCTGGCGGCGGGTCTTGCAGCAGCCCTGGCCTTCAGAAGGCACAGGTAAGATGATATCGGTCATTTTTTTAAGTGACGCACTTTTTTCATAACAGAGGAGCCATGCGGAAAGCTTTTTTCTTTCCGCATGGCTCCTTCTTTTTCCGTGTTTTTTATACAGGCACGTTTTTACATGCTGCTTCAGTCTTCCTGCAGGATCCTGACCATTTCGTCTCCGCACTCGGAGGTGGAGGCTGTGCCGCCAAGGTCGGGCGTCAGGGCCTTTTTCTCCACAAGCATCCTTTCAATGGAATACACGATCTTTCTTCCCCAGTCCTCATAACCGAAGAAGTCCAGCATCTGGGCCGCCGTCCAGATGGAGGCCAGGGGATTGGCAATGCCCTTTCCCGCAATGTCGGGAGCGGATCCGTGGATGGGCTCGAACATGGAAGGGAACTTCTTTTCCGGATTCAGGTTGGCGCCGGCCGCCAGGCCCATGCCGCCGGAAATGGCAGCTCCCAGGTCTGTCAGGATATCGCCGAAAAGATTGGAGGTGACCACGATCTGGAAGCGGCCGGGGTCCTTTACCATGAACATGGACGCCGCGTCCACCAGATAGGAATGGGTCTCCACATCAGGATAATCCCTGCCCACTTCGGCAAAGATCTGGTCCCAGAAGACCATGGAATAGTTGAGGGCGTTGGCCTTGCTGATGCTGGTCAGGGTCTTTTTCTCCTTCCTGGCCAGGTCATAGGCATAGCGGATGACTCTCTCGCAGCCCTTTCTGGAAAAGACGCCGTTCTGGATGACCACTTCCTGGGGGCTGTCCTTATAGAGCCATGCGCCGGATCCGGAATACTCTCCTTCGGAGTTCTCCCGGACAAAGGTCATATCGATATCTTCCCGCTTCACATCCTTCAGGGGGCAGGGCGCTCCCTGCAGGAGCTTTACGGGGCGGAGGTTCACGTACTGGTCAAAGCCGTGGCGGATCTCCAGCAGAAGGCCCCGGAGGGATATGTGGTCCGGCACGCCGGGATAGCCCACGGCTCCCAAAAGAATGGCGTCGTATCCCTTCAGGATCTCCAGTCCCTTCTCCGGCATCATCTCCCCGGTCTTTAAATAGTATTCGCATCCCCAGGGATAGTCCGTAAAGGTAAATTCAAATCTTCCGTCCTTTGCGGCCGCAGCCTTCAGGACTTTTACTGCCTCGGCGATGACCTCGGGGCCCACGCCGTCCCCCGCGATCACCGCGATCTTATATGTCTTCATGTCTCTTGTCACTCCTTTTTTCCGGGCAGAAGCGCTGCCTTCCGCCCGCTCTCTTCTGAGGTCTATTTTATAAGGCACCGGTCTTCTTTTCAACGGGCAGGGCCGCCGCACATAAGATGCGGCGGCCCCGGCCTGAAATAATATAAATGAGTTATGGAGAGCTTATTTGATGAACTTTACTTCCTTGCAGATCTTTTCGATCTGTTCGTCTTTCCTCTTGTTGTATTCTACCTTCTTTTCCTCGAAGTAGTTGCGGCCCTGTGCGTCGATGGAAACGATCAGGGGACCGAACTCTTTGACTCTGCAGTTCCAGAGGGTCTCGGGCATGCCCAGGTCTCTCCACTCCGCTCTCACGATCTCTTCCACGGCGACGGCTGCCACGACGGCGTTGCCGGCGGGAATGACCACATGGATGCAGCCGAAGTCCTTACAGGCTGCCGCGGTCTGTTCCTTCATGCCGCCCTTGCCCACGATCACTCTTACGCCTGTTTTCTTTACGAATTCGTACTCGAACTTTTCCATGCGCATGGAGGTGGTGGGGCCGACGGAGACCATCTCGAACTTATCGTTGTCCAGAGGGCGGATGATGGGGCCGGCGTGCAGGATGGCGTTGTTCCTGACATCCACGGGGATCTCTCTTCCCTCTTCCACAACGCGTCTGTGGGCTACGTCGCGGCAGGTCGTCAGACTTCCGGACAGATAGAGGATGTCGCCGATCTTGATGTCGGCAAGGTCTTCTGCAGAAATGGGTGTTACCAGGATCTTTTTACCGTTTTCGTACTTAACCATTATAATT
>CAMOGQ010000062.1 GCA_946614165.1 uncultured Lachnospiraceae bacterium | reverse complement strand
GAAGATGGGTAAAAATCCAAAATCTGAAAAGTTACCGTTTTTTGAGAAATTCACGATTCTGTATGCATGTACTTATATAAATAGCTGCTAACGAGTCCCTAAAATTCTGGTGAACTGGGACAAGTAAAACCACGATGTTTCCGTCTTTATCTTTATCCTTTATTTTCTGGAATAAGGCAGACTTTTCAGTAAGGATATACAGATAGTCAGCCCATTTATCCTCCTGAAAAGGCTCTTCTTTTTGATCGTCATCAAAAAACTTTAGAATATTATGAAACTGTCTGGGGATAGAGTATTTTTCAGATTTAAAAGTGTGTAGCGCTACTTTTATAATCTCAACAAATTTGTCACGCTCTACGCGGAATTGAAGATTTCTCACCATCTCAAAGCATATATAAGGAGTTATCGCCAAAAGCGCTGATGCAGATAAGTTCTTGGATTTCTTATCAGCGTTTATCAGTCTATAGAGTTCTGACTGTAGATAATTCCAGATGATATGTGCAGCATTGTCGGATTCTTTCCAAACAAGATAACTTTCCACATCAAGGCTCTTTGTCCTTTCTTTGACCTTATCTATTTGTGTATAGATAGTCATCATTAGAGGAATGTTGATTACTGACCAAATATGGTCATTCTCGTCGGGAATATCCTCCTTTCTAACACCAGAAGACAAAAGATAATTCCTCACCACCTCTTTTGGGAGCGGTTGTAGTTTATATTCAAGGAACTGCTTATCTAAAGACAGACTGATCCTGGAGGTAGTAATTACCTGAACGCCTGGCTTCTCCATCCACTCTTCGATGTTGTCCACTGCTGTATTTTTGTCCTTGTCCGGGATCTCATTGAATCCATCCAACAAAAGCAGCAGATTTGGATGTGCTGTCCACTTGCTGTTTGCCAGTTCATTGATACTGGGCATATCATTCCTATAACTTTTTTCAATATAATCATTGAGCCGACCATCATAGTTTTTAAGGACCTGTAGGGAAACATAGATTGCCGGAATCCTATATGGACGAATCCACTCTTCTGCAGGAAGGGTAAGCATGGCAACCGTTTTCCCAATTCCTCCTTCGCCGACCAGTAAAATATGCTTCCTATCAGCTTCTTTCCAACTTCTAAGGATCATATCCTTAATTGGATAAGGGGCACTGGTCCCTACTTTCGCAATTCTTTCAGAACTGGTGATGACAGGGAGTCCCCGTGGGAACAGGGACGGATCAGGGGTCATCATTTTAATACTAGGATGTTCGCTACTATAAAGTAAAAACCGTTCCATCAATCTGCCGTATAATTCAGGATCATTCCCTTTTCCTGCATTGAGCGTATACATGATCTCATCCAGTTTCTGTTTGATCTCAGTTGTATCGCTAAGCAACTCTCGTAGAGCAGATCTTTCCGTAAGAACCGGATTGTTATTTACTCTGGAGACAATGCCATTAAGAAGTTTCCTAGCAATATCTCCAGGATCTACTGTATTAAGCCTAACATTATTTTTTTTGCAGATCCGGATGATATTGAACCGAATCGTTGCAATGGAATCCCAGTCGTCAATAGAACTCATAATATTATACTGGGCCAGTTCCTGTCTGCATTCCGAGGAAAGCCCGTATCCTTCACAAGCCTCTTCCCAGGACTTCCCAACAATGGTTTCGACGATTCCAGAAATCGTATTCTTGTCCTGCTCATCGTCGAATAGGCCTATCACTTTCTCTACTTTTTCTTTTACAGTACTAGCTGCCTGGGGAGATCCTGTCATCGCACCAGTACCTAAAAATGATAATATCCCCAGATATTTACGCAGATTCCGTTTTTCTTCTAATTCGTAAGCCATAATACATTCCTTTATAGATGAATGGTGACAGCTGTATTATACCATTCTTCGGAACATACACCGCATAAGAACATAGTTTTAATCTCACAATGCTCTAGAAACATCCGTTTCGGTCTACTAGGATTACTGTTTTTTTTATCTTTCCTGTGGATAATATAGTAAAATCATATTCTCGACCCCTAAAATAGTAGAATCGTTTTCTCATTTGCCAAAATAGTAAAATCGTGTCCGCAACCTTCCGCTGTCCTGGCCGTAGATTTTTTCCCTCAGACACAAAAAAGAGGTCCCCCTCACCCGGAACAAAAAATGCTCCTAGTGAAGAAAACCTCAGTATTTCAGGCTTTTTCAGCCCTCGTATCCCGGCTGTGTACTAGTAGACAGACAGTCTCGACCCCTGTCGTATAAGGGAAAAGATCTACGGGCACCGCTTTCTTTACGTCATATCCCATCTCGGTGATCTGGTCCAGATCCCTGGCCAGAGTATCCGGGTTGCAGGACACGTAGACGATCTTTTTTGGCCCCAGATCCGCCGCGGCCCTCAGGAACTCCGTTGTGGACCCGGAACGGGGCGGATCCATAAAGAGCACATCCAGCTGCTCTCCTCTTTCCGCCAGCTCCACCATATAGCGTGTGGCGTCCTCCGCAACGACCCTGACATTACCGGCATTGTTGATCTGAGCATTGTATCTGGCATCCTTCACGGCTTCCCGGTTCAGCTCCACGCTCAGGACTTCCCTGCACTTATCGGATGCTATGATCCCTATGGTGCCGATCCCGCAGTAGGCGTCCATGATCCTTTCCTTCCCGGAAAGGCCCGCATAATCGATGGCGATATTGTAGAGCTTCTCCGTCTGCAGGGAATTGACCTGGTAGAAGGATCTGGAGGAGATGCGGAAGCGTTTGCCGCACAGTTCGTCCTCGATAAAGCCCCTTCCGAACAGCACATTCTCCCTGCTGCCCAGGACCATGGTGGTATCCTTGTCATTGATGTTCTGCACGATGGTGGTGATCTCCGGGTGGGCCTTCAGCAGAGTCTTCACAAAGTTGTTCCTGGAAGGAAACATGGGCTCGGCGGTCACGATGGTGACCATGATCTCTCTGGTCCTGTGGGCTGTCCTGACCTGGACATAGCGCACCAGGCCGGACCTGGTCTTCTCGTCGTAAACAGGGATCTTAAAGGAAGGCAGAAGCTCAAAGATGGTCTGAATGATCCGGTCTGCCCGAAGGTCTTCCAGGAGACACTCTTTTACGGGGACGATCTCATGGGTGCCTTCCCTGTAGATGCCGCAGACCGGCTTTCCTTTCCTGTCAAAGCCGAAGACACTGGTGACCTTGTTGCGGTAATGCTCCGTCTTCTTCATGCGGATGATGGGATCCACCCAGACATAATCTCCTATGCAGTTGTCCACCTTCTCCTGCTTCTGTCTGATCTGGGTATCATAATCGATATCAATCATGGTGCAGCCCCCGCACCTGGAAGATACAGGGCAGCGGGACTTCTTTTTGGGAGGCTTTGCTTCCGCCGGATCCTTTTCCGCTTTTCCTCTCCAGGTCTTTTCGAATTCTCTGAAGCTCTCGTCCTTACCGGATTTCTTTATTCTCTTGAACTCGGCCTTGTCGCTTTTCTTCTGGTATTTATCCTGACTTCTTGTCATGGCTTCCTCTTTTCTGGTCTGATGGTCCGGGAAGGTCATTTCCCCGCACCGGTCTGTTCTCTTTCTGTGCCGGATCTTCTCCGACTGCCGGGAAACTCTATTTTACTGAGGGTGTCTGAAAAGAGCAAGTTTTCTTTCAGAAATATCCCGTTTACTCTCCGTTATTCCCCGATATTCTTTCGGGGCCGGTTCTTCAGGATTATTCCCTGAAGGAACGGAAGGAAAAAATAAGAGTGCCGGATCCCGCGCCGCGGAATCTGACACTCTTATTATACACATTATTGAAGGAGCATGTATCATCCGCCAACAGGCAGATCCGAAATATCTGCCGGCGGATCACCGAAGCTTCAGGGATTCCCGGGTCCTTATCCTTAATATCCCAGGTCTCTCCTCACCACATGCTTCATGGGAAGGCCCTTTGCATAGCATTCCAGGTTTTCCAGGAACTGGTCCACGTTCCTTCTTCTGGTAACGGCGGCCGTCATGTTGCCGGCGTTATGGGTAGTGACCAGAAGGCCCGGCGTATTCCAGACAGGATCGTCTTCCGGAATGGGCTCCTTTTCAAAAACGTCCAGGGCCGCTCCCCCGATCCTCTTCTCGTTGATGGCCCGGATCAGAGCCTTCTGATCCACGGCGCTGCCTCTTCCCACATTGATGACGACGGCGGTCTTTTTCATGGAAGCGATCCTCTCTTCCGACAGGATCCCTACAGTCTCCGGCGTTCCGGGCAGGCACATGAAAAGGATATCCGTCAGGGGAAGGTAGGCGTCGATGTCCGCCATGGCTGCCGTCTCGTCGTAAACGTCTCCCGCCGCATGGCCGCTGCGGTTGATGCCGGTGATGTGGGAGGCTCCGCATCCCCTGACCTTCTGGGCATAGCCCGTGCCGATATCTCCTGTCCCCAGGATGGTCACATAGGAGCCGTTGATGGAGCCCACCAGCAGGTCGTTCTTCCAGACCCGGTTCTGCACGAAGCTGGCATATTCCCATTCACGCCTCAGGACCATCAGGGTGGTCATCAGACCGTGCTCGGAAACGGAGGGCCCGTAGGCTCCTGCCGAATTGGTCAGGATCACGTCTTCCCTCAGAAGGTCTTTATCCTTCAGATAGGCGTCCACGCCCACCGTAAAGGCGTTATACCACTTCAGCTGGGGCGCGGCCGCAGGCAGAGCGGGGTTCGTTCCGTAGATGATCTCCGCGTCGGCGCATGCCGGAATGGCCTCTTCCACGCTTTTATAATATTCCACCCGGTATCCCAGTTCGGATCCCTTTTCGATGATCTTTTCCGCCAGTTCCGGATCCAGCAGCTTATGAACAACAACGATCTTCTTACTCATCGGCCAGTATATCCTCTTCCGGATCATCCGTTACATACTCGAAACCTTCCACAGGAATGTCCTCTTCGGGAGCTTCCGTTCTTTCGGGCCTTCTCCTTCTGGGTCTTCCCTCGTGGCTTTTTCTGCTCTTTCTGATCCTGGCGGCGGCTTTTCCCGCATCCTTCAGGATATCGGAGCCGGGTTCATGGTTGTCTCCCAGGATCCCGTCAAACTCCTCTTCAAAGGATTTGACAAAGAAGTACCTGCGGATGATAAAGATCACCAGGATGGCGCCGGTACCGATGATCATGTCCTTGGTGGTGCCGCCTTCCAGGACCATATGTCTTACGATGGCGTAGAGCAGCACTTCCAGAGCGGAGCCCGGGGAATGCTTGGTCAGCATGTCCACGAACTCGATGCCGATGACCAGGTTGAAGGCGGCTTCCAGGAAATGAGGCAGGGCCTCTTCTATTCCGTCGCCCAGATGGCCGATCTGTAAGAACAGAGGCTTCAGCGAGATGATCAGACCGATCATAATGAGGACCGCAAGAACGATCTCCAGGATATGACCGAAAAGAATGATTAACTTCAGAATCTTTTTTTCGATATTGTGGAACGTTTTCATTCCCCCACCTCCAGATGAAAATTTGTTACCACCAGTATACCCAATCGGGGCCGCAAATGCCACAGAGCATTTTGCCGGGAGAAAGAATCTTTTCGGATTCTTTACGATTTTTAAGCCTCTCCCGGCGCCCGGACTCAGTCCGGATCCGGCAGATCCTCCAGGGCCTTTTTCACTTCGTCGGAAAGGCCGTCCAGAAGGTAATTCTTTCCCTCCTCCGGCCGGTCCGTATAATCCGCCCGGATCTTTTCCTGGGTCACGATGATCTCCTCCAGCAGCATCTGGGCCGACATGCGGAAGGCACCCGTGCCGAAGATAATGACCTGCTCCACCGCGTCCGACGTGGCCACGGTGACCTTATACTGCTTTGTCAGCTCGTGGGCCGCCTTTTCGATATAAAGGTCCGCCGTTTCCGCTTCCTTTGTATAGACCACGTCCATGTTGTGGTAGTGGTAGACCTCTCCCCTTCCTCCCGGCACCCGGTAGGCGTCGAAGACCAGGATCAGGTGCTCTCTGCGGCTTCCCGCGAAGTTTAAAAGGATATCCGTCAGCCGGTCTCTGGCGGCCCCTATGTTGGTCTGGGCCAGGTCCCGCAGGTCCTGCCAGGCAAAGATGATGTTGTAGCCGTCCACCAGAAGATATTCCTTTTCGGGCATCTTTCTGGGCTTTCTGTAGACGGGGGGAAGGGATTCGCCGATGGTCCTGGGAGAGGACTTTCTTCCGGCTTCTTCTCCCACTCTTTCGGGGATCTTGCCGTAGGTCCTCTCAAAGATGGCCATGAGCTCGTCCTCCGCGGCCATCAGATCCATCTGCCTTTCCTTGAAGGACCGGGTATCCCTGGTGCGGACAGCCTTTACGCTCTCCGCCGTATAGGCTTCCATCTCCTCTTCGTCGTATCCATAGGAAGGAGCCGTCTCCTCCTCCCAGCCCGTATCCACCTGCATATAGGCGCGGACCTGGTCCCAGGGAACGATGGTGCCCACCCCGTGGGAACAGAAGACCGAGGAAGAGGGATTTCTCAGATCCGCTTCCGGGTCGTACCCCCTCTCCAGCAGGACCTCCTCCGTATTGTGGCAGGGCCTGTAGCCCTCCAGGGCCACGGACAGGCTTCCCTCTCCCCTGGTATAGGCAGACAGATTGCGGGCATAGTCTCCCATCTCGGAGACCGGCACCAGGCCCTCCAGAATGGCCCTGGTATCCTCAAAGTCCGGCTGTCCGAAGCTGGCCCCCATCTGCTGCAGGTCGGTCAGGGCATGGCCCAGGCTATCCTGGGGCACTTCCAGACGGAAGCGGTAGACCGGCTCCAGAAGAACGGACCTGGCCATCATGAGGCCCTGGCGGACCGCCCGGTAGGTGGCCTGGCGGAAGTCGCCGCCCTCCGTATGCTTTTCGTGGGCCCTGCCGCCGATGACAGTGATCTTCATATCGGTGATGTCGGACCCTGTCAGGACGCCCCGGTGGCGTCTTTCCTCCAGATGGGTCAGGATCAGTCTCTGCCAGTTGCGGGCCAGCACGTTGACCGGGCAGTCCGCGGCAAAGACAAGGCCGGAGCCCGGATCTCCCGGCTCCAGGAGCAGGTGGACCTCCGCGTAGTGGCGCAGGGGCTCGAAGTGTCCCACGCCCTCCACCGGGGCCGCTATGGTCTCCTTATATACGATGGCCGGGGTCCCGTAGTCGATCCGCAGGTGGAAGCGGTCCCAGGCCTGGCGGCGCAGGACCTCCCTCTGCATCTCGCCCATGACCTGGGCCGTGATCTCTTTTTTGGTCTCGTCGTAGGTGATGTGGAGGACCGGGTCCTCCTCTTCCAGCTGCCTGAGGTTCCGGTAGGCCTTGAAGGGATCCTCGGCAGACGGCAGAATGATGGCGGAAGCAAGGACCGGCTGCAGAAGGCCCTCGGAGGCTTTCTGTTCGCTGCCAAGGCCCTGGCCCGCATAGGTGGCGGTCAGGCCCGTGACGGTGACGATCATGCCGGCAGAGGCTTCCTGCAGAGGCTGGAACCTGGTCCCGTTGTAGACCCGGATCTGGTCCGCCTTCTCCTGGACCTCTTCCCCGTTCCGGTCCAGGGTCAGGACCGTTCTGGCCTTCAGGCTTCCTCCTGTCAGCTTCATCCAGGTGAGCCTTCCTCCGCTCTCCTCTCTGGTGATCTTGAAGACCCTGGCGCCGAACTCCTCCTTCCAGATGGGCTCTGCGGCATAAGTGTCCAGGGCAAGGAGAAGCTCCCTGACCCCCACCATCTTCAGGGCGGATCCAAAGAGCACCGGCCAGACCTTCCGCTCCCGGATGAGCCTGCCTGCGGCAACCGCCCCAATGGCTTCTCCCTCCAGGAAAGCCTCCATCAGGTCCTCCTCGGCAAGGGCCAGGTCTTCCTGGAATCCCTCGTCGGAAAGTTCTCTTCCGAAGTCCACGAAATGGCCTCCCAGCTTCTCGGAAAGGTGGCCGCACAGGTCCCTGCGGATCCGTCCGTACTCTTCAAGTTCTCCGGGAGAGAGGATCTCTTCTATGGAGGGAAGATTCTCCCCCTTTCCCTGGGGCATGCCGGCCTTCATGGGCACCTTCTGGTCCATCTTGTTGACAAAGACAAAGACCGGCACCCGGTAATGGTCCAGGAGCCGCCACAAAGTCCTTACCTGGCCTGTCACCCCGTCCGGGGCGCTGATCACCAGGATGGCAAAGTCCAGGACCTGCAGGGTCCTTTCCATCTCTGCGGAAAAGTCCGCGTGGCCGGGGGTATCCAGCAGGGTATAGGTCCTGTCCAGACCTTCCGTCAGGGCCGAAAAGGCGGCCTGCTTGGAAAAGATGGTGATGCCGTGCTCCCTCTCCATCTCGTTATTGTCCAGGTAGGAGTCCCTGGTATCCACTCTTCCCATCTTCCGGATGGTCTGGCCCAGGTATAAAAGGCCCTCGGACAGGGTGGTTTTCCCGGCATCCACGTGGGCCAGGATGCCTATGGTCAGATATTCCTTGTGATTCTTCATATCCATAATGATCTCCGTAACAGATTCCCGTACATCATACCATACCGCCCAAAGGCCCGCAAATTCCTGAAAAATCAGTTTTTTTACTTGTTTTCAAAGGGAAAATGTATATACTAAGGAAATGTAATTGCAACTCCCAAGTATAAACAGTTGAAAAGAGGTTTTACATGAAAGAATACATGCCTGTGAAAGAAGGAAAGGTCCGCGAGATCTACGATACCGGCGACAGCCTGATCATGGTGGCCACCGACCGTATCTCCGCTTTTGACGTCATTCTCAAGAACATGGTGACCGGCAAGGGCGCTGTTCTGACCCAGATGTCCAGGTTCTGGTTCGACCTGACAAAGGATATCATTCCCAACCACATGATCAGCACGGATACCGCTGATATGCCCGAATTCTTCCGTCAGGACAGGTTCGAAGGAAGAAGCATGCTCTGCAAAAAGCTGGAGATGCTCCCCATCGAATGCATCGTCCGCGGCTATATCACAGGCAGCGGCTGGGCTTCCTACAAAAAGAACGGTACCGTCTGCGGCATCAGACTTCCCGAAGGCCTCAGAGAGTGCGACAAGCTTCCCGAAGCCATCTATACCCCTTCCACCAAGGCTGAGATCGGCGATCACGACGAGAACATCAGCTACGAGAGAAGCATCGAAGTTCTGGAAAAGAACTTCCCCGGCCACGGCGAAGAATATGCCAGAGCCATCAAGGACGCAACTCTGGCCCTTTATAAAAAGTGCGCGGACTACGCTCTGGAAAGAGGCATCATCATTGCCGATACCAAGTTCGAGTTCGGTCTGGACGAGAACGGAAAGGTAGTCATCGGCGACGAAATGCTGACCCCCGACTCCTCCCGCTTCTGGCCCCTTAAGGGTTATGAACCCGGACACGGCCAGCCTTCCTTTGACAAGCAGTTCGTACGCGACTGGCTGAAGGCCAATCCCGATTCCGATTACGACCTGCCTCAGGACGTCATCGACAAGACCATCGAAAAGTACAATGAAGCCTATGAGCTTCTGACAGGCGGAAAGCTGGCCTGAAAGATCCCTTAAAACAGCCGCAGCCCCGGAGCATCGCTCCGGGGCTGTTTTTATTCCGATCTGTATTTGGGATGCGGCCTGTCACTGCCAGGGCGCAGTTCACCTTTCCTTTCAGAGGGCGATCTTCCGGATGAGGCCAATGCGCTTTCTGGTCCTGGCCACGTTTCTTCCGAAACGCCGCATATCCATCCTGGCCTTTTTCACGCCTTTCAGATTCCCTTTCGCATAGGCCTTCAGATCGGCCCTGGACCTTTTAATGGCTGCTCTTTTTGCAGACCTGCCCGCAAGGGATCTGCGGACGCCTTTTGTCCGGACCCGCCATATATTCAGGATGGTCAGAAATATCCATAAGGTTCTCATTTGCTTTTCCTCATTTCCGCAGATTTTTCGGTGCAGGCCTTCACGCATTCGAAGACCGCGCTGCGAAAGCCTTTCTCTTCCAGGACCCGGACCGCCTCGATGGTGGTGCCGGCCGGGGAACAGACCATGTCCTTGAGCTCTCCGGGATGCTTTCCCGTATCCAGGACCATCTTTGCGCTGCCCAGGACTGCCTGGGCCGCAAAGGTATAGGCCTGGGCTCTGGGCATACCGCCCTGAACAGCCGCGTCCGCCATGGCTTCGATGAACATGAATACGTAGGCGGGGGAAGAGCCGCTGACTGCGGTGACCACGTCGAAGAGGCTCTCGGGAACGATCTCCGCCTTTCCGAAGCCGGAGCAGATCCTGACCGCATAGTCCAGTTCTTCCTTTGTGACAGCGCCGTTTGCGCAGGCAGCTGTCATGCCCTCTCCCACCATGGCGGGAGTATTGGGCATAAGGCGGACCACCTTCACCTTTTTGCCGCCGAATTCGGACTGGATATAGTCCAGGGTCCTTCCGGCCGCGATGGAAATGATCAGCTGGTCTTCCCGGACATAGTCCCTGATCTCGGAGATCATCTGGTGGAAGTACTGGGGCTTGATGGTGAAAAAGAGAGTCTCCGCCTCCTTTACCACCTCAATGTTGCTGTCCGTGACTGTGATCCCGTTCTCTTTCAGGGTCCTCTCCCTGCCGAAGGCAGTGGGGTCCGCGCCGATGATCTCACAGGCCGGAATCAGGCCGTCCTTTATAATGCCGCTCATGATGGCATTGGCCATGTTGCCGCATCCGATAAAGCCAAGTTTCATAAACTGTCCGCCTTTCTGTGCCAAAATTTAACTTATTTTAGCGCATCCGGGGCCAAATGAAAAGCATGTATCCGTTTTCCAATAAGGCAGAGAGCATCATGCCGTCAGATACTTGCAGACCTTCTCATAGTCCCCTTCTTTCAGACTGAGTAGTTCTCCGTCTTCCCCCATTCTGCAGGCGATGCAGCGGCTGTAGAGGACGATCCCCAATTCGGGAATCACAGCGCTGGGATTGAAGCGGTCCCTTTTATTGATACGGACTGTCTGTATGAACTCCTGAAGGCTTCTCAGCCTGTCTTCTTCCTTATACCTGTTGTAGACCAGAACAAGGTTTTCGCTGCCGGGCAGTCTGATCACAGTCCGGTCGATCTTTTCCTCATCCTTCATCTCATTGAACAGTTCCATGTTAAGCCAGCCCAGCATAAAAGCGTCGAAATGATCCGGATCAATGGCTGTCATCATCTGGTTGCCGTAAAAAAACTGGGTTACAATTATCAGCCTGTTATCATTTTTCATTCTGTTTTCCTCCTCTTTCGGTTCAGGTTTTTTGTTATGATCTGAGTTTATCCGAAGAAGAAGAAATATACTGCTACTGTCAGTAGCATTTTTACAGACTGCGGATCAGGGGCCTGAATTCCCTTTCCCGAAGCTTTTCGTCCACCTGGTCCAGGGTCATCTGCTTCATGAAGCCGAACCAGATGACCACGTCGCGTTTTCTCCGTACGTAGAGGGGCGCCTGCCCCGCATACTTGAGCAGGTACTGCACTTCCTCCACGGTGGTGCCGATGGCAAGACAGATGGAGATCAGGGCGTCCCGGGAGGGATTTCTTTTCTTTCCGTTGACGATGTTGCCCACGTAGGAAGCCGCGAGCATGGCGTTTACGGAAACGACGGAAGCCTTCTGGTCGTATCTGCACAGAAGATGGTCCAGATAGCAGCCTACATGATCGTCGTTTTCCAGAAATTCGGAAGGAAAGGTTTTCTCGAATTCTTCGAGGGAGTCCATTCTTTCAATCGAATGTTCGAGCATGATGGTCATCCTGTTTGAAATATAAAAAGCGTCCCTGTACATTTTTCTTCCCCTTTCCCGGACATCCGGAATTCTGCCGGGGCACCCGCCGGGCAGATGCCTTTTTTGCCTGTTGCTTTTATTAATATACCACCCGGGACGGATAATCCCCATACCCCGGGCGCAAATCGGAAAAAAGAACTCTGCCGGAAGTCCGCCCCGGTCCCTGACCGCATTCTGACGCCCAGGCCGCAGGGTGCTCCTCCCCCGGGTGAACTGTCAGGCATGGGTGAAAAATGCGATTTAACGAATGAAGAAAGGCACGAAAGCGGATTTTTAGTGTATGATAGGAAATGGTACGATACCATATCGGATAACAGTGCACTATGGAGGCATTACATTGAATAAACTGAAAAGCCATGCGCTTATATATATACTTGCCGCGGCCCTGGCCTTATCCGGCTGCGCAGCACACCGTCCCGGCAGCGTCCCGCAGCAGACCGGGAAAGAGGAAGGGTCTTCCCGGAAAGAAGAAAACGGACAGGATGAGGAGACCTCTCCTACTTATTACTATGACAAAGAATACGCCGCCGAGGATGGCTGGCCCTGGACAGACTATTCTGTCTTCCGGTCCATGGATCCCTCTCTGGAAATATCGGAAAAAGACAACTTCTACGCTGCTGTCAATAAGGACTGGCTGACCACCACGCCCCTTCCCGACGGCTACGGCTCCTACGACGCCCTGGCGGAACAGCAGATGCAGGTAAAGGCAGACCTGATGGGTCTGATCGAGGACAGGTCCGTTTCGGCCCCCGACCTGGACATGGTAAGAGCCTTCTACGATCTCTTCATGAACTGGGAAGGCCGGAACGAGGAAGGACTGGAACCTCTGAAAAAAATCATACAGCCTCTGCAGGAGGCTGACAGCCTGAAGGAGATGTCCGAATATATCTGCAGCTACGACACCATCCTGGCCGGGATCCAGCCCCTGACCTTCTACGTGTCCACGGATCTGGAGGATTCTGAGTGGAACACGGTCTATCTTGGCCCCGGCCCCCTGATCCTGGACGATCCCGGCTACTACCGGCAGATGGAGGACGGAGACTATGCCTACCAGCCCATCTATACACAGGCCGCCGCGGGGATCCTGGAGCGGCTGGGCTATTCCCCCCGCCAGGCCGAAAGGGCCGTGGCCAACTGCTTCTACTTTGAGTGGCTGATCTCGGAAAGCATGATGTCCGTGGAAGAGACCTACGCCCCGGACGCCATCGACAGGATGAACAACCATGTGACCCTGGAGGAGATCCGGAAAGCGGAGGGTGACTTCCCCGCCGCCGAGGTCCTGGAAGCCGCCGGCATGGGACAGTCCGACCGATACATCCTGCTGGAGCCCGAATGGCTGGAAGCCATGGCCGACATCTACAGTCAGGACTATCTGGAAGAGATCCGGGACTACATGATCGTAAACGACATCATCATCTACATGACCCTTCTGGACAGGGATGCCTATGATGCCTACTACGAGACCATCAACTCCATCAATGAAATAGACGGCAGCCTGGATGACAGGGAAGCCGCCTACAATACCATCGACAAATATATGAATCTGGTCCTGGCCCAGGTCTACTTCCACAACTTCGCGGATGAGCAGTCCAGGCAGGAGATCACGGACCTGATCGATAAGGTCGTGGCCTACTACAGGACCATGCTGGACAGCGAAGACTTCCTGTCCCGGGAGACCGTGGAAAAGGCCGTGGAAAAGCTGAACGCCCTCCGGATCCAGGTGGCCTATCCCGAAGAGGACTATGACTTCGGAGACGCTTCCATCCTTCCCCCTTCCGAGGGCGGGACCCTCATGGATGCCATGTACACCATCTTTGAGGTCAATCTGAACTCGGAGCTGGAGCAGATCAACCAGAAAGTGGATCCCGACGAATGGAGCTTTCCCTCCCACCGGGTCAACGCTGCCTATGATTCCAGCCAGAATTCCATCTGCATCACGGCGGCCATTCTGGGCGGTTCCTACTATCACAAGGACATGACCCCCGAAGAGCTCTACGGAGGGATCGGGACCATCATCGGCCACGAGATCTCCCACGCCTTCGATACCAGCGGCGCCCTCTATGACAAGGACGGCTGCTATAAGAACTGGTGGGAGAAGGAGGACTATTCCGCCTTCCGGAAACGGGCCGACGATCTCATCTCCTACTTTGACGAGATCAGCGTCAACAGCTGGACCAGATGCAGCGGGGAGCTGGTGGACACGGAAGCCATCGCGGACCTGTGCGGCGTCAAGTGCATGCTGGCCATGGCCAGGGATATAGAGGACTTTGACTATGATCTCTTCTTCAGGACCTATGCCGCCAACTGGAGATCCCTCTATACCTCCAACATCCAGTACTTCGCCGTCAGCCAGGACTCCCATCCTCTGAACTACCTGAGAGTCAACGTGATCCTCCAGCAGTTCGACGAATTCTACGATACCTACGGTATCACCGAAGGGGACGGCATGTATCTGGCCCCCGAAGACCGTCTGGTCATCTGGTAAAAGTTTGCAAAACGCCTTGCCGGCTCAAATGAGCTGACAGGGCGTTTTTCGTAATATATTAATGACAGCAAGTTATAATCAAGCCTTCTCCCAGGTTCTGCTGTACGCATAAAAGCCATGCTTCATAAGCATTTCTTAAAAAGACATCCTTCCGCATCCATTTTGCTGCAGACAGGAATGTAATTCATTAATGGAAAATCCCTTATGCGGCATGCAAAAAAGACCCCGCCGCGGCCTGTGCCGTCAGCAGAGTCTTTCTTTCAGGGGTTCAAAAAAGGGGGGTAGCAAGGACCTGTCGTCCTTACGATGGTCATTATAGGACTCTCCCCCCTGCCCTGCCAGCCATTTTCAAAATAAAAGCGGCCAGATTTTGCTGTTATTTTAATTTCCGGAGGCCTCGGACTTTTCCTTCTCATCCTCCCTGCTTTCCGTTTCGAAATGATAGTAGGGACGGAAGGTCTTTCCCTCCTCTTCGCTGCTGCGGGCCAGAAGCTTTCTGTACTCCTCCCGGTAGTCCCTGGGCGACATGCGGAAGCGTTCCTGGAAGACCCGGTTGAAGGTCCTCTGGCTGTTGAAGCCAGCGTTCTCATAGACCTCCGTGATGGTCTGGGTGGTATAGCGCAGCAGATAGATGGCATAGTCCAGACGGAATTCGTTGAGGTAGCCGTTGAAGTTGGTATGGAAGACGGAGGAAAAGATCCTGGACAGGGCGTAGGGGCTCACGTAGAGGTCCTTTGCCATGGAAGTCAGGGAGATATCCTCCGAAAAATGGGCGGATATATAGCAGACCGTCTGGTAGGTCAGATCATTGTTGACCAGGGTGGACTTGTCCACCAGCTTCATGGTCTGCAGACACCTGGCGATGATGATCTGGAGGAAGGCCTGACGGATCACATATTCGTCGGCGTTCTCCGATTCCTCCGGTATGCTCTGGATGGCGTAAAAGACATCCGGATGCAGGTCGTCCGCCTTGATGACCGGGTTCTCGGGGCAGTATTTCTGCAGGGTGGGATAGTAGGTCCCCGCCAGTTCCGCATCGGCAATGATGTTGAGCGACTTGCCCGGATTCTCGTCCAGGACCTGATAATGGTGGACGATATTGGGGAAGATCAGGCCGAAGTCTCCCGTTTCCATGTGGTAGAGCTTATCCCCGATGCCCAGCTCCAGGGTGCCGCTGGCCACATAGATCAGTTCCACGGTCTCATGGACGTGGGGCGGTACGTGCCTTGACTGTCTGTAATAGATTTCGATTCCCGCTTTGCGGTCTTTGTAAAGTGGAAGCATCCTTTCCTTTCCGGGCCCTGCGGCCCCCGGTGCGTCTTCATCTGCCTGTATCAATGCTGCCTGTATTTATGCCTTTCCTTTGTCTTCAGGGAAGGATCAGGGTAAAGCTGATCACCCCGTCCTTCCAGGCGGCGGCGATCCTGCCCCTGTAGCGCTCTGTCAGCTCCTGGGCCATGGACAGGCCTATGCCGAAGCCCTGGGTCCTGCTGCTGTGGGAGGTATCCACCCGGTAGAAGCGGTCAAACAGGCGGGAATAGTCCACGCCCTTTCCCTGGGCGTACATGTTGGAAACGGTGATTTTAGCCCCTCTGTCCCTGGTCCTGTGGGCCACGGTCATGGTAATGGTCCCCTTTTCGTCGCAGTACTTGACCGCGTTGTCCAGAAGGATGTTGAAAAGCTCCCTGACCCCGTCGGTCTCGGCCCGGGCGGTGACCTTTTCGTCGATGTTGACCATAAGGCTCCTGCTTTTCTGCTCGATCACGGGACGGAAGGCCTTGGAGGCCTCTCTGGCCAGTCCCGTCACGTCCACCTCGGTCAGGGCCACTTCGTTTCTTTCCTGGATCTTGGCCAGGCTGGTCATGGAATTGACAAGGTTGGTCATGCGCTCCACCTGGTGGATGATGGACCCGGTCCATTCCGATTCCCCGTACATCATCTCCAGTACTTCCGTGTTGGCGCTTATGATGGTCAGAGGGGTCTTCAGTTCATGAGAGGCATTGGTAATGAACTGCCTCTGGGTATCCATGTTCCTGACCACCGGCTGCAGGGCCCATCTGGAAAGGAACCAGAGAATGGAGGCAAAAAAGACCGTGAAGAGAAGGCCCAGCATACAGGACCGGTTCATGACCAGGACGGCGGAACGCACCTCCGAGGTGCAGTCCAGGAAGACGGCGATAAAGGTCCCGTCCTGCCGCTGCAGGACAGAGTAGGCCAGGACGTTCCGTCCCACCCGGACGGATCCGTGCCTGCGGGGGATCCGGGTCACGGCGGAAGCGGCCTCTCTGGCTTCCTCCCTGGTGATGGAACGGATCCTGTCCGTATTGACAGCGGTGATCTCCCCCTCCTCGTCGGCCCAGGCCGAAAAGTAACGAAGGGAATAGGGGGCTTCGGGAGAAAAATCCGTCTGCTCCTCGTCCACGATGCTGGGCATGACGCCCCCCGCCTCTGCTATATAGTCGGCGACCCGGTAGCCCGTCCGGAAGGTCCGGAGGTAATTATACAGGTTGAGGGTCCCCAGGATGACCGCCATGACGATCAGTATGGCTGCCGTGGCGGTCATCATGAACTGTTTCTGCAATTCTCTGACAGACATATGGTCTCCTATCTGAGTGTGAAGGAGCCGCCCCGCTCACCCTCTATGGTCACTTCCGCCATAACGGCGCTTAGTTTCTTTCGCAGGTAGGAAATATAGAGCCATACGATCTCTGTATCCGCCTCCGGATCGTCCTTCCAGATCCTGGTGAAAAGGTCTTCCGTCTTCATGGCCCTCCCGGGATTTCGCATGAAGTATTCCATGAGCTGGAATTCCTTGCCGGAAAGACGGATGGAATGGACGGCGGACAGTTCCTGCTCGTCGATATCCAGGGTAAGGGTCCCCATCGTCAGTCTGGAAGGGTTGAAGGCCGTGGATCTTCTGGTCATGGACCGGATCCTGGCCAGCAGCTCCTTCATGGCAAAGGGCTTGGTCATGTAATCGTCGGCGCCGGCATCCAGTCCGCCCACCCTGTCGTCCACCTCTGTCTTGGCGGTCAGCATGATGACGGGGGTCAGGTTGCCGGTGCTGCGGATCTCTCTGACAGCGGTCAGTCCGTCCATGACGGGCATCATGATATCGAAGACCATGCAGTCATAGCTGTTTTCGGCAGCCTTCTCCACGGCGGAGAGGCCGTCGCCCACCACGTCCGTTTCGTATCCCTGGTGGTCCAGTACCGCTTTCAGGGCCCTGGAAAGCTCCGCCTCGTCTTCAGCAACAAGTATTCTCATATAGGGTCATCTCCAATCAGCTTCTGATCAGATCACGGATGGTCTGCATGGAAATGTCGCAGGATGCCATTTCATCCGCCAGACGCTTGAGTTCGTTCACGATCAGTTTCGTACTTTGTATGTCCTGCTTGTATTTCATCTCATGCTCCAGGCTGGCCCAGGAATCCATGGACAGGGTCCTGAGCTGGACCTCGGCGAAGTAATGGCCGGGAACATTTCCGTCCACGTCCTCATAGGGGACCTCCAGGTCCAGGATCATGTGGTAGGACCTGTAGCCGTTGGGCTTGGGATTTGTGATATAGTCCTTTTCCATCACCACGGTGCAGCCGGGAATGGTCCGGATGAATTCCACCATTCTGAAGACATCGTCCAGAAAGCGGGTGATGATCCGAAGGCCCACCGCGTCAAAAAGCTCCCTGAGGGCGCTTCGGGTGGTTACGGGAAAGCCCTTTCTTACGCATTTTTCCCGCATGCTTTTATCTTCCTTGATCCTGTAGAGGAAGTGCTCGTAAACGGGATGACCGGTGGTCTCTCTGCGCTCTTCGTTGAAGGCACTGATCCGGCCTGTCAGCTCCTCCATGATCAGGGGAAGGTATTCCTCATAGGGGCCGTAAATACTGTCTGTACCCATGTCTGCCTCCTCTCCTTCCTGTCTCTTTGTCAGCCTAATCATACCACGGTTTTCTGAACCATTTGTGAAGGAAGCGTTAAAAATCATGAAAGGTTGCAAAGGCCCCCTGCTTCCTGCAGGGGCCAAAAAAGGAGGCAGGAACGATCCCTGCCTCCTTAAGTCTTCTCTTTTCGTCACTCCTTGTAAATGACGATAGCCATGCCTTCCCTGGACTTCTCGTAGACCTTTTTGGCTATGTCCGTGGGAAGGTTGACGCAGCCTCTGGACCCGTCGGTCTTGTAGATGCTGCCGCCGAACCTGGATTTCCAGGGGGCGTCGTGAAGGCCCTGGCCCTCGAAGAAGGCCATCCAGTATTCCACGTCCACCGAGTACTCGTCGCCGGGGCCTCCGCCCACCAGGGTGTAGGGGTGCTTCTTGTAGGCCAGAGGGAAGATG
This sequence comes from uncultured Lachnospiraceae bacterium, assembly GCA_946614165.1. GTDB lineage: Bacteria > Bacillota > Clostridia > Lachnospirales > Lachnospiraceae > CAG-791. The sequence goes on along the minus strand of CAMOGQ010000062.1, from coordinate 1,424 downwards.
CCGGTGGCGGTCTCTCTCTTCTTGGCCACGTCGCCGGTGACCACGTCGCTCTCCACCTCAAGCTTTCCGTTTATGTAGAACCACATATGCTGCCTGGTCAGGCTGACCTCGATATAGGTGCCGTTCAGGTCGTCCGTGCCCTTTCTGCCGTAGTACATGGGGTTGCCCCAGTCGTTGTGGGAATAGTAGACAGGCTCCCTCTCCACCTTATTGCCGGGCTGCAGGTCTTCCTTGAGCTGGGCGCATTCCTGGTCCTGCAGGATGGTATAGCCGTATTCCACCTTGCCGGCGGGGAAGGATATTTCCTTGCCGGAGTTGGCCTTAAAGGTACGGGCTATGTAGCGGGTATTGTATTTTTCCGCCAGGGCCGCCACATATTCGTGGATCCTCTCGTCGGAGATGACCGCCGTATTGCCGCTGACATCCATCCACTCCCAGAAGGTGCCCAGGTCCAGGACCTCTTTCTCGGAACCGAAAAGGTAAGTCACGGAGGTGTCTTCATAGGCATTGTAGGCATTGCATCTGCGGACCATGTCCGGGTCGTCCGCCAGGACAGTGGGCTGGGTCCCGTATAAATTCTCGGGAATTTCGGCAGTGATCACATCCCCCAGGGTCCTGTTCTCGATGGCTCCGGTGATGGCGCTCTCCACGGCATTCTGCAGATCGGCCTCGCTGATCTGGGTGCAGGAAATATCCTTATGGATGACCATTTTTCCCGCTTCCTTATCAAACTCCATGTAGGCATCGGCTCCGTCATGGCGCTCTTCGTCCAGAGTGTCCAGGTTCACCGCCCTGCGGAAGGCTTCCTGGTCCGCGATGGTCTCCAGGGGAAGATCATAGTCCGAGCCCCCGATCAGGAAGGCCACAAAGGACTTTGCCACGTAGCCGGGGCTTTTCAGGCAGGAATCCAGAAGGCCTCTGATGACTTCCAGGGTCTTTTCCTCATCCGGACGGTATCCCGCCTCCTCCAGGGAAAGGGACAGGGTGGTCCTGCCGTGCTCCACGATGTCCACCCGGGTCTTTGCGTAGGGCCCGGTCATGATCTGGGCCGCTTCCTCCGGGGTCATGCCGGAAATATTCTCTCCGTTCAGGGTGGTGCCGTCAAGGAACTTTCCCTCCTCCCTGACCCTGATCATCTGGTAGCCGAAAAAGCCGGCTCCGCCCAGGATCAGCAGAACAAGGATGATCAGTATCGCTTTTTTCAAAACAGCCTCTCTTTCCGCCGCGGAAATCCCCGCGGCAAACCGTCTGCGTATGTATTATCTTACAGATCCAGGGGCCGTCTGACAGACCCCCATTCAGTTTACCACATGAAAGGCAGAAAGGGGATTCGTTTTTGCACCTTCCTCTTTCCTGTGCTATAATCGGTCGCATGGATATTATTAAAGTTATAACTCAGGAACTGAACATCAGGACCTGGCAGA
>CAMOGQ010000061.1 GCA_946614165.1 uncultured Lachnospiraceae bacterium | reverse complement strand
AGCTTAGAAAATGAAGGACAAAAATAAAGATTCCGTAAACTGGACTGATTTCCCGAATCAAAAAAATACTCTTCAGAACTGCAGATGCCGCTACCATAGGAGAACAATCTAATCAATTGTGGTGTTGGTGTTTATCCATTGTCCGTCTAATTGGATAAGCGGTTGGTTACCATGTGTTTAACATCAGAAAGCGAGGGTAAACACATGGACAATAAGATCAATAAGCTGCTCAGTTTTATAAAAGGCCTTTCTAATGCTGATATTGACCGTATTCTCGAATATGTTATTGAGATTCTGAAAGTCAATAATCAGCAGGCAGACCGCCCAGGGTGCCCTCACTGCGGAAGCACACATATCATCAAGAATGGGCATAAGGACGGAAAACAGCGTTTCCTTTGCCATGACTGCGGGCAGTCTTATATGCGGACCACCAATACACTCATGGATCAGTCGCACTATACACCGTCGGTATGGTCCGAATTCATAAAAGATACTCTGAGAGGAGCATCTCTTGATTATTGTTCTGAGAAATTCGGTTTCTCACACCAGACGGCATTCAATATGCGTCATAAATTTCTCCTCGCTCTTCAGGATTTCCTGAAGCAGAATCCTGTTACTCTTTCCGGAGTCAGTGAATTCGATGAGACTTTTGTACTTGAGAGCAATAAGGGGACGAAATTTACTGCCGATTCCACCAGAAAACCGAGAAGGCATGGGGCCAGAGCCGCCAGCAGAGGGATTTCCAGCGAATGGATCGCTATATGTACCGGTATACAGAGAGACGGAGGTGCAATAGCGTGTACAGTTAATCGTGCAAAGCCTTCAAAAGAAGAACTTGCCGCTATTTTTGCAGGATCCATTCAGCCTGGAACGCTTGCTCTGACAGATGGACTGCGCAGTTACAATGTTCTTAAAGAGCTCGGCATCTGCACAGTTGTGGAAGCTTCCAAAGAAGAGGATGGTTTCTATAATTTGAACACTGTGAACAGTATGCATTCTTACATCAAAGATATATACGACCACTATCGTGGAGTTGCGACCAAGTATATCAATCGCTACAATGCAATGTTTTCACTTGTATTCAGAAGCACACAGGAGCTGTCCATGAATCTGTTTTCCACCTTATGCAATACCAGTCCATGCAGGTACTGGTATAGCGTGGATGACGTGAAGCAGCTAAACCTGACGCTGATCTGATTAGACCAACAGGTTTATTGACTAACCCCAAAGAAATTAAATAGATATAAAAGCGACTAACAAATATTATCAAATATGTGGAAATATGAGAAAACTGTTGAATAATCGCTATTCTCTGTAGTATGATCAGTATCGGAGCATTATGTTGTCTTGAATGAGGGAAAAGATATGTTAGATGACGGATATATTGGTATTGATGAAGCAGCTAATTATCTTGGCATCAAAATAATAACGCTGAGAGGATGGATAAAGAAGAAAGAAATAGAGTTGCCTGCGCATAAGATTGGAAAGCTTTGGAAGTTCAAAAGATCAGAGCTTGATGCATGGGTTCAAAGTGGGAAAAGCGCCATCCGAACAGAAGAGAGGGATGAACATGAATGATAGAATACTGCTTCTTAGGTATTCAGACTTTCATGGTGTTGATACGATTGCGGCACATCAAAAAGTTATATCTGAGAGTGGCCATTGTTGGTGGGCAAAAATAGGTAAGCAGCCGAGTGAAAGATACCTTAAGGAGTTTCTTGAACAGGAAAAGAAGATTGTTTTATTATATACATCTGGTTGTTTATTCAGATCGGAATTAAGAAGAGTTTTGAGAGAACGTCCCCAATCGAATTATCCAAGCTACTATAAACGCGATATATTTGATCAAGAGGACGAACCATCAGTTTATTTTGATCTTCTTTCGATTGAAGAAATAGGACTTTCCTTCTTGGATGATTATGTTATTTGTAGTAGCGGTAAGGCAGCATTATACGACTTAAAGAAAACGATTAGCTCCTATATGTTTATTCAAGATAAATCATTACCGTTACCACCAAAACCAGAACCAAGAAAGCGAAAGCCTAAAAAGGTAGTATTAGATCACAGCAGTTGTGTATACAAAAGAGATGGCAAATGTGTAAACCGTTCTTGCATTAACTATGAATATGAATGTCTGCGACCTCGATACTGTATTAAACAGCGGCCGATAAAAGAAGTCGTAGAATAAAGAAAAGAGGAAGAAAAGGTCTTATGGTTAATAAAGTTTTTGTTCCGCCGATTAAAATCCAAGGTATCAAGACAAAGATTGTAAATTTAATTTCTGATAATGTGTATCTGACGCCAGATTCCACATGGTATGAACCTTTTATGGGATCTGGTGTGGTAGGCTTAAATCTTGCCCCTCATAAAGCTGTCTTTTCTGATACAAACCCATATGTGGTTGAATTATATAAGGCAATTCAACAGAAGAAAGTAACGTCGAAAATCGTCAGAGAGTTTTTGGAATATGAAGGAGCTATTCTGGCAGAAAAAGATGATGAGCATTATTATTATATTAGAGACAGATTTAATGAAAAGCATAATCCATTAGATTTTCTATTTCTTAACAGAAGTTGCTTTAATGGCATGATACGATTTAATAGATATTATAAATTTAATGTTCCCTATGGACATAAGCCGGAACGATTTGCAAAGGCATATGTAACTAAGATCGTGAATCAAGTGAAACATCTTGAAAGTATCTTCCCGGAAAACGACTGGGAATTCGTGTGCTGCTCTTTCGAAGAAACAATTGCAAGGGCAGGAAGTGGTGATTTTATATACTGTGATCCGCCATATATTGGCCGCCATGTTGACTATTATGATAGTTGGGATGAAGAACACGAAATCGCTTTGAGAGATGCCTTGTTTGCTTCTCAAGCCAAGTTTATGTTATCTACATGGGATGAAAATAAGTATCGTAAAAATGATTATATTGATACTGTATGGAAAGGATGTTATAAGCTGAATAAGGAACATTTCTATCATGTGGGCGCTAGAGAGGAAAATAGAAATTCTATGATGGAAGCTCTTCTTATGAACTATGATCCTGCTACTTGTACTAAAAGACCAATGGCTAATGGTGAGCAGCTTACTTTAGAAAGTATCGCATTGTAAATGTATAAAGCCGGAGAATGATGTGGATGATCATTATTCTCCGGCTGGCGTTATTATAGCTGTATTATTTCTATAGGAATGGCGTTGTTCTCACAGAAAACAACATATTCTAGTATCTCTTTTTTCTTTTTAGTAATAGAAATAGTTCCTGTTTCGCCCAAAACAGCTAACAACTCTTTATCGGCGCCGCGTTTTCCTTTAGTGCGTAATGCTTTTATTGCCATCAAAAGATAATCTTCTTTGGTGGGAGAGTGATCTCTTCGCCACTTAATATATCGATCAAGAATTTGAGAATAATCTTTTTTCTCTCTAATCGGACTTGATTCTTTAGCCCAAGAGATGTACTCTTCAATGCTCCTATATGTTGATTGATATTTGAAGTTGCGCCAATAGTCTTCGAAAATATCTTCGCCTAAAACAGAGAAAGGTCCATTGCCATTTTCAAAGTCTGATAAATCTTTTGATGAGATTGATCCTATATTAGCAGTATTACCACTTCCCTCAGATGTTCCCGCAATTTTATACTTTTCTTGTACCCATACCCGAACATTTCCGTAGGGATAGGGAATCGATGCAAGATTTTCCTTCGTATTAGGGAGAATGATACCATCTTCGTTGGATAATCTATCATAGACAAATCCGACTATATAGTGATGAGTGTATTCATCGTAGGAACCTTCTATATTTTTAGTTCCATTTCTTAAATACGAGGTATATGCGCCTAAAGTATATGAAATAGTGCTCTTTCTTTTTGCTGTGTCAAGATATGTTGTCTTTATATCAACAGCTATTTTTGTACCATCTGGGCATATATATAGATAGTCAGGATAAACAGTTTGAGCTTCTGGTTTTACAAGTTCGTACCCCTTGTGTTCTTTTGCAATTTCTTGTAAAAGAACCATTGATTTCAACTCAAAAATACGTCCTATAAGTTTGCTGTCTGTTCCTAAGGTTAATAAGTTATTGTCTGAGTCTACCAATGCTTTTACATACCAGTTTATTTTATGTTCTTTAAGTTTATTTTTAAAAGCCGATATAAAATCAAAAGAATCCATATAATACACCTTTACTTTCCAGCTAACTTCCTTGCGTATGTAAGAATTCGATTAAGGGTAGCGTCATAGTCGTAAGGATGCAGCAATTCCACATCTGATTTAGACTGTTCGGGGAACCATTCCACGAATTCATCGAGGGAAGTATATACTTTATCAGCACTTCTATACTTCGGATAATATCTCCAGTATAAGTCGAATGCATCAACTCCGAGTTCATGGAAAGGCCCTGCACCATCTTTGAGTTCTGAGAAATTTTTGGTGGAAAAAGAACCAATATTCTCTGTGTTACCTGAACCTGGCTTATCTCCAGCAATTTTGTATTTCTCCTGAATAAAATACTTTACATCATAAAATGGGAACTGGATTTTGTCACGATCCTCATAGTCAAACACTTGACTCTCTTGAGCCTGACCGTTACGTTTGTAAACAAATCCTATGACATAGTGCTTCGAATAATCAGTATATTTATACTCGATATTTTTTGTATTATTGCGCATATATGATCCAAAGGACCCAAGGGTAAACTTAATTGTGGACTGATCAGAATCTATATAAGTTGTCTTTATATCAATAGCAATCTTGTCTTTGGATGATGCGCTATTCATCATAATAAAATCAGGGTAAACGGTTTGCGATTCAGGTGTAGTTAAAATCAAACCGTGCCTTTTGGCAATTTTTTCCATAACTGGCTGCGCAAACATTTCAAAAATACGTCCGATAATTTTTGAATCGGTCCCTAATGTATGAATGCGATTTGATGTGTCGAGGATGCCGTACGCTTCAAATTTCACTTTGCTCATTTCCTCGTAGAATTCATTGATGATAAAATCCATGATGCTTTCCCCTTATTTGTATAGATGGAACGGTGATTTTGTCATTCCAGAATCAAGTGCTCTGTACATATATCTTGCCGCTAAAGACGAATATGGTTTCCATTTTTGGCATCGCTTTTTAACACTTTCGTGAGAGTAGTCGGATGTGTTGTATAACCACCTGTAGCTTTGCAGGAATGCACCATCTTCATAAGGCAAGACATCAAGGCGGTTTAGGACAAATATCAAATACATTTTTGATGTCCAATATCCGATTCCTTTAATACGCGTAAGCGTGTTTATAATTTCTGTATCTGTCATAGCTGGAAATGCGTCAAACGCTATAACGCCATTTTCAACGTCACGTGCAAGATCAATAAGGCAATGAACCTTTTTGTAGGACATTCCCGTTGTTTTGATTTCTTCCGGCGATAGATTTAAAAGATACTTCGGTGTCACCGTGTCATTACACAAGGATACCAGTCTTGAATAGATCTTATTTCCGGCTTGCACTGAGAGCATCTGCTCAACGATTTCATGGGCTAAAAAAGCGAATGAGTCTGTATGAACCGTATATGTCAGATCGCCTAATGAAAGAATCACTTTTGAAAGGCGTTTATCTTTAGAGCAGAGATATTGGATAGGGGGTGAATCTAAAGGATAGGAAAAGCTATTCATGATCATCTCCCAAAGATAGTTTTTCCATTCTTTGAAATATCTCTGAGATAGGCTTTTGATATCCATCTAATATCTTCAAGATATTTTCAAGAAAAATATTTCTTCTACCTGCCTCCACAGACGCATAATAGGTTTTATCCATGACGATCTGAAGAGCAAACTTTTCTTGACTGATTCCTCTTTCGTTGCGAATCTTTTTTAAGTCTTTACCGAACAATACTTTAATTTCCATGTAACTACCTCAATCTTCTATTGTATCAGCATGATGATTATCAGGCAACGGATTATGAGTCACAATTCATACAAATAGGCAAACCAAAGGCTCTTAACTGTGAAAATGTTAAGGGCTTTTGTTTTGCCCCATTTGTCCAATGATCGACCACGCGGCGATTCTGTGAAAACTGAATATGACGAAAGCCAAGGCGCACAGCTCTGGCTGAGACAGATAAGGAATCCGTTGAGATTTCGCTCTCCGCTCATTTGCGGATGGCATCGAAACGATTAGCGGCTATTTTTTGTAGAAGCGTCCGGTGAACGGTTCCGCAAAAACCGGAAGAACTGAAACGAGCCGTCCGACAAACAGCGAGATTCAAGAATACCTGAGCAAAGGGGCAGGGGGGAGCAATTCTCTTTGGCGGAATTAAGAAGCGACAGTCTCTTATCTGAGTGCTAGGTCGAAGCGTCCGGCGTAGGTCGCGGGCAAGTCCCCGACCAATTAAGTGATGGGAACCGTCACTTAGTACTGGGTATTACCTGCCGACACGGAGACCGATTTTCGCTGTTTTGTTGAGGTAGGAAAAAAATGTTTTACCAAAAACGAAGAATAGAGCGTGATGCTCAATGAAACTCACAAGGTACAATAGACGAATGGGGAAAAATGGAGCTTACAATCTGAAGCACAATGACCGCCAGTTTGATGTTGCCAACAGTGACCACATCGATCAGGAACGAAGCAAAATGTCTACTAGGACTGGTATCAGGGATATCTCTTTCCAACGGATTGGTACAGGAAAACCAGATCAGCTATTCCTTCGAGCAAATCGAGCAGGCTTTTTACTTCGAGTGTTATGACGATTTCACTTCAGTGAGGATGCCAAAGAGACGATGATGGACAAGATCGACCACTTGATCCGCCGTGAGATCCATACCGGAACCTACTGATAAAACCATCCCTCCGGCATGAAAAACCCATGTCGGAGGGACGGTATCAAGAAAAAAATGAGTTTTAATTATAACACTCTTGACAAGTAGCATCAGGTGCAGTCATAAAGAGTATTTTTAATACTTATAAAGTTTTCTTCTGAAAGACCATGGATCAGAGCAGGGGGGCGATCATGCGGAAGAGCCAGCCTGCTGCCTTTGCTCCCTTATTCAGGCTGCGGACTTCCGCTTCGGTCACCTGATGGCAGCGTCTCAGCGTCTCCTGGAAGTCTGCCTCAATGTCGGAAATGCAGGGGACCTTATAGAGATACGTGGCGCATTCAAAATGGTGGTAGAGACTGCGGTAGTCCAGGTTGATGGTTCCCACCGCCGCCCGGATATCGTCCGAAACGAATACCTTGGCATGGACAAAGCCCGGATCGTAGATATAGATCTTCACCCTGGACCGGATCAGGGAGGAGAAATAGGACCAGGCCAGATCATAGGGGATCTTCTTATCCGGGATGCCCGGCAGGATCAGCTTCACGTCGATCCCCTTCTGCCCCGCCATCTTCAGGGCCGAGAGCATCTCGTCGTCCAGGATCAGATAGGGCGACATGATATGCACGTAGCTTTTTGCCCTGTAAAGGAAGTCCATGTAGACGTTCTCTCCCACCTTGTCCCCATCCATGGGATTATCCCCGTAGGGGATCACATAGCCGGGGGCGTCCGCCACCGGCAGGGCATGGCCCACAAAACGTTCCACATCCACGGTCTGATCCACCAGGCCCCACATCTCCATGAACATGACCGTAAAGCCGTCCACGGCAGGCCCTTCCAGACGGACAGCCGTATCCTTCCAGTGTCCGTATTTGACAATGGCGTTGATATATTCATCCGCCAGGTTCACGCCTCCGTTGTAGGCCACTTTGCCGTCGATGACCATGATCTTGCGGTGGTCTCTGTAATTATAATAAGTGGATACGAAAGGCGTCATGGGAGAAAAGACCTTGCACTGAATGCCAAGAGCTTTCAGCCGGTCCGGATAGTCATGGGGAAGGGTGGAGAACTCACATGTCCCGTCATACATGACCCTTACGTCCAGGCCCTCTGCCGCCTTCTGTGCCAGGACAGCCAGGATATCTCCCCACATCTGTCCCTCGTCTATGATAAAGAATTCCAGAAAGATAAAGTGCTCCGCCTTTTTCAGATCCTCCAGCATGGCTTCAAAGGCATACTCTCCCAGGGGATAAAAGGATACGGCCGTATTCCTGAAGACCGGGTAGTTTCCGGTCCCCGCTATATATCTGGCCAGGGCGGCTGTGGAAGGGCTCTCCAGCTTCAGGGCACTGTAGCCCTCGGATTCCTCGGGAAGGACCTCCCGGATCTTTCTGGACCGGTCGACCAGGGCCGCTCTGACCACCCTGCTTCCCAGATCCCTTCTGGTATAAAGATAAAAGAAGCCTCCCACCAGGGGAAATACCAGCATGACCAGAAGCCAGGTCACCTTGGAGGTGGCGTTCATCTCGCTGTTGATCAGAAAAAGGATCATCAGGAACTGGACGATCACGGCCAGGCCCACGTACTGGGGAAGCCATTCCGCCAGCCAGTGGACCGGAAGCATGATCAGCACGACGCCCAGCAGGAAGAAAAGAAGGATAATGCCGGTCCGGCTGAAAAGGACGCGGAACAGCCCCTTCCTGCCCTTCTTCAGGAGCATCATGGGTTTTATATCTTTTAAATCTGTCAAATTCTTTTCGGGCATAATAAAACATCCTCCGCTGTCACAGTATAGCACAGGGGAGGATGTATCTTTAAGCACAAAATATTCTAATATGTCCCGTCAGAGTCGCATAGAGGAAAGTCAGTGATCTGTATCTTCCGGGGAAGGGGCCCCGGACTCCTGCCTTTTTATATAGTCTTCCAGGAAAGCGGCTTCGTTTTTCAGGCCGCTGCCCCATTTGCCGCAGGCAGAGCGCATCATTTCCCGGGCTTTTTCATAATTTCCCGCAAAGGCCGGCCGGAAGGCTTCGATGGCATCCGTGCAGCGGGAGAGGCCCTCCATGGAGGAGGCCTTTTCAAAGACTGCCCTGTGGTCAGAAAGTACTTTTTCCGCCTGCTCTCCCTTTTCGTTATAGAAAAGGGCCAGAACATAGTCGGTCCAGTAGACCGGGATGCCGGGGCCTGTCACCTTTTTTACATTTACGGATTCCAGAAGGGAAAGGGCCTTCCTGTAATCCTTCATCCGGATGGAAGCCGCTGCCAGGTTGATCTTTAAAGTCTCCCTGTAGACAGCCTTTCTGTGGCCTTCCAGCTCTGCGGTCAGCTCCCTGGCATAGCGCTCGGGATCCGTGTCCAGAAGGGGCATGAGCTCCGCCATACGGCGGTTGGTTTTATTGGCGAAAATGATCTCCATCAGGATGGTCCCTGCGGCCACGGCCATCAGCCATATGATCAGGATCGGTACCGGGTCCTTTCCCATGCCGGAGGCAGAGGATGCGAAAACGCCCAGAAAAGCACTGACTGCCAGGATCAGGATCCAGTAAAGTCTGTAAAAACGGTTGTATTTTTTAGCCACAGCTTTCCCTCCTTCTGCGGCCCTCCTAAATATCCCACCTGAGCAGGGGAAGGCCGTCCCTGTCGCAGAAGCGGCCCAGGGCAATCATGATTATATCATAAATAATGCCCATACCGAACAGACCTGCCGTCATGGCATAGAGAATTCCCGTTCCGATCTTGCCCGCATAAAAGCGGTGGACGCCCAGCTCTCCCAGAAACAGGGCCAGCAGAAGGGCCAGCAGTCTGCTCCTGCCGCTGACATTCTCCGGGTCCTCTGCAGGCTTTTGCCTGCTTTTCGGAATATCGTAGTAGCCGTCGCTGCGCCACTGCCTTTCTCTTTCGGTATGGCCCGTTCCTCCGAAACCGCCGCGTCTTCTCTCATATCGTATCTTCTGCAGGACATCGTTTTCGGGGATGATCCTGGAATCACAGTAGCCGCAGAACCATTCAGTGTCTGCAGGGTCCAGAGCGATCACTGCTCCGCAGTAGGGACATCTGTAATCAACTTTTTCCATCATATATCCAACCCTTCCTCTCCGGATGCACCGTGCATCCGGAAAAGTTCCTTTCGTTATGGCAAAGTATAGCACATCCGCCGGGGCCTGCCGGACATAGTTCGTTTACTGTCCGGGGGCCGGAGCGGTCCCGCCCGGCGGATCTCTCAACGTCCCCGGCATAAGCCTGCCATTTCTTCATGTATCGTGATTTCTGACAAAAGTTCACAAAGCCTCTCATAAAATTTGCAAAAAAACTGTATTTTTCACTAAACAGACAGTAAAATAGAGGATAAGTAATTCGTGAATACTGATCTCATGTAATAAATCGAGAAAGGAGACATTTTTTATGGCAACCCCTCATATTGGAGCAGTAAAAGGTCAGATCGCAGATGTAGTCCTCATGCCCGGTGATCCTCTCCGCGCGAAAATGATCGCAGAGGAATGGATGGACAATGCCGAACTCGTATCGAGTGTACGCGGCATGTATGCCTACAGCTGCACCTACAGAGGCAGAAAGATCACTGTCATGGCCAGCGGCATGGGCATGCCTTCCATGGGCATCTATTCCTATGAGCTCTTCTCGGAATACGGCGTCGAAGCCATCATCCGCTGCGGTTCCTCCGGAAGCTTTGTCCCCAGTCTGAACGTAGGCGACGTGGTCTATGCCAGGGACGCCTGGACAGACTCCAGCTTTGCCAAGGTCCAGTGCGGCGAAGAGAACTATGTCCTGCAGGCCTCCCACATGCTCAATGTCAAGCTGAACCAGAGCGCATGGCAGAACGGAATCGAGATCATTCCCACCAGAGTCTACAGCAGCGACGTATTCTATAAGGCACCCACCAGCAACAGCGATGCCCTAGCCATCAAGAACGGCTGCACCTGCATTGAGATGGAAGCCTTCGCTCTCTTCCACAATGCCAAGATGCTGGGCAAGCAGGCCGGCTGCCTGCTGACCATCTCCGACTCCTTCGTCACAGGCGAAGCCATGACGGCAGAGGAAAGACAGTCCTCCTTCGGCGACATGATCATCGTTGCCATGGGCGCCGCAGCAAGTCTGTAAGGCTTCTCCTGCGTTCTCTGATCAGACCACGAAAGGGATCCCGACCCGGGATCCCTTTTCTGTGCTCTGTTTTCCCAGAATTAACAAATGTTTTCCGTGCTTTTTTTCTGATCTCTGTTACAATAGCTTTCAGGATCCTGCGCCGCAGGCTCCTGGATAGAAAGGAGATGTCTGATATGAAAAAGAAACTGATTGCACTGTTGCTTTCGGCTCTTATGTGTACTGCTCTCTTCACCGCCTGCACGGGCCAGAGCAAGGCTCCCCTGACCGAAGAAGAGGAAGCCGGGCAGCCTGCCGACGGTACGGAAACAGAAGAAACTGAGACCGATCCGGAAGACACCGAAGAGAACGCCGATAAGAGCGGCAATGAGAATGCAGAGGAAGAGGCAGAAGAATACGAAGAAGGGACTTCCCAGGAAGATGAATACTATGAAGTCTCTACCGGCCTGGATCTGGACTATCTGGCGCAGATCCTGATCGAGATTCAGCCTGAAAAAGGAAACGAAAAGCCCGACCTTGCCAAGACGGAAGACCAGGAACTGATCGGTAAATATTATCCCGACCTTTCCGATATGAACCTTCTCCAGCAGGTCTGCTACATGTCTCCCGAAGAAGGCTCCCCCTGTGAGATCATGCTGGTAGAATGCAGATCAAATTCGGATGCCTCCAGAGCCATGGAGATCTTCCAGAAGAGGATCAACAAGGGCAAAGGGGACGGCTGGAAGAATGCAAAGACCTTTTCCATGAACAACCTGGCTGCTATGGTCTGCCTGCCCGAGGGATCTTATATTCCTGAAAACCTCTTTATTCTGGACTGATCATCATCACAGCGAAAACGGTCCGCGAAACAAAGCAGTATCCGCTCCTTTTATGAGAGGATGCTGCTTTTTCATTTCCGGGCAGATCCGTCAGGACTGCTCTGTTTCTCCAGAGAACTTACATGGGATGCGAAGGCAGGATTGGAAGAAGTTTCCCGCCGTGCTATAATACCCTGGTAGCAAAAAAATTTTGATAAGGGAGGCAAGCCCATGAGAGACCCGGAACGCATCCGCCGCAGCAACATGGTTCTGATCGGCCTTGTCATTCTCTGCCTGCTCTACGGCCTGATCACCCGTATGCAGAGCGGAGACGACAGCTTCTATCTTTTCGGCTTCAAGATCTTCGGGACAGAGGAAACTCAGACAGAAGAAACATCACAGGAGATTCCTGCCGAATCAGCCACAGAGGAAAACGGCAAATAATGCCGTTTTTTCTTTTTGGCCCTGACCGGGCACCGCAGCAGGTTCCCCGCAAATGATAAATGCCCTGCCGGCAGTGTATTTCTCACTGCCGGCAGGGCATTTTGGCTTTCAGGCCTGCATTTCAGCCGGATTTCTTCATTTACTCTCCCAGTGCCTGCATGGCTTCCAGGCATTTCTTTTCAATGTGGAGCGTTGCCTCTAAATAGTAGGCATCCTCGGCCGGGGTCAGGCTCTCCTCGTCGATCTCGTCGATCTTTTCCATCGTTTCGGAATAATCCGTCATCCAGGTCAGATAGTCCATCATCATGGACGGATCATCCTTGGACTGTGAGTATTTTACGCAGAAGTCACAGTAATCGTCGAAGAATTTCACATATGCATCCATGGCCTCCTTGAATTCGGGCCGAATGCCGTCCGAGGCGTTCTCCTCCTGAGGAGCACTCTGGGAAACCTCTGCCTGGGCTTCCTGTGTTTCTTCCGGAACTTCTTCCTGTGGCTCCTGAACTGCTTCCTGGCCGGCCTCTTCCTTCTCTTCCGGCGCTTCCTGCTCCACGGCCGGCTCCTGTACAGGTTCTGCCTGCTCCGGAGCCGCTGTCACATCCTGCTGCCCTCCGCCGGGTCTTTCATGGGAAGATGTTCCTCTTCCCGTGCGGGATGACATGCTGCCTATAAGATACAGAACCACCAGGATCCCCAGGATCAGCTTCCAGTGTCTTAAAATTCCGCCTTTTCTTCCGTTTCCGCCTCTTCCAAATGCCATCTTACACCTCCATGGGTCCTTTTTTCTGCCTGCTCTCACGGCAGGCTCTTTTCCCATGTACAGTGTAAATTACTGATATGACAGAATATATGCCCAAAAGTTTTCCAAGTTTTTTCTGCCGCCTATAAAGCCGCTGCCGTCGTCTTCCTCTGTTACTGCAGGGGTATGCAGTAATCGTAGGAATCCGCGCCTGCCAGGCTGTAGATGGTGCAGGCCAGATAAGGCGTCCCGTCGGACGTCGGATAAAGGATGGCCTTGTCCGTATTGGAAGAATCAGTGGTCTTTTCCAGCTGGCTCATATAAAAACTTCCCGCGTTGTCTCTGCCCCCGGAGTAAGCATTCTCGTAATATGCCTTCATGGCTTCTCTGACGGCTGTCTTCATTTCCTGAGGATCCATTCCGTACAGGGCCGCTATCTCTTCATTGCCCAGTTTTTCTCCGGTATCCAGGTCCAGCGTGATGGGATAATAGATATTGATGCCCCAGTCTCCCTGGAACCAGGTAAGGACCGTCAGTGTATTCTTCCAGACGTAGGCTTTGTAGTCCACGCCGTAGAGCCAGGGCGAATACCCCTGATCCAGCGCTGCCTTCGCATCGTCAATATAGGGATAGATCTCCCTGCGCAGCATGGCATTGTAAGCCCTGGCATCGTAGGAGTCCATCCTGATAAAGGGGACCTCATAGGTCAGGTCGTAGTCGTTATAACCGTCGGACCCTGTCAGGCGCTCTTTTCTCTGGGTCCCTGTCATCAGATCCAGAAGGTCCTCTCTCTGCTCTTCCCTGAGCGCGGCCCCGTCTGCCGGATTCCAGCGGATCCCGGACTCCGTATCTGTGAGCAGCTTCAGATTTTCCCTTTCCGCCGCTGTCAGCTTTTTGTCCACTTCGGAAGCATCGGATACGGAAGGCTTATACCAGTCGAACTGCTTATAGAAATCGGAGAACCATTTGACCTTGCTGAAGATATAGCCGTGCCTTGCATAGATCTCATTGACCGCCAAGCGGAAGAGCTTGTCCTTTTCTTCCACGGGATCATGGGAAAGCTTTTCCAGATCCTCCCAGGTCAGCTTTTTTTCGGAGCTTTCGGGAAATACCTGTCCCTGCTCCATCAGACGGGCGTAGAAGCTTCCTTCCAGCCTCTCCCTGCTGACATCCCCGCCTGCGGCTCCCCTGGCCGGATACTCCTTGGGAAGGGACGTATAGGACTCCCTGACAAGTCCGTCCCCCGTGACTCTCTTTTCCAGGTCCAGGCTGTCTTCTTCACAGGGCAGGGTGGTGATGCGGAAGTACCTGTCTCCGCTTTCCATCTGCGAGAAGGTCTGGATCTCCACGATGTCATTGGCTCTGTAGAAGTAGGCAAAGGAAGTGGCGGCAGCGCCCTGCTCCTTTTCCTCGTTTTTCAGTATGTCCCTGATCCGGCCGGCATTTCCCAGCGCCAGGAACTCTTCCTCCGACAGCTGAACGGCCCCGTACTCCACGTAGTCCATGTCTTCAAAGCCAAGATAGGCGTTCTTCCATGTATGAACGGCCAGGCCCGCGTCCTGCATAAACATCCCGTCATAATCTTCCACCACCACCCGGAGCTTTCCTTCTTCACTGTAGGCATTTCCGCTGCCTTCCGCCATCAGGACGGGCTCCTCGAAGCCCAGCTCCCAGATCTCGAAAGCCGTGCTGCTGCCCGCCGAATTATATGTGTTGAAGATCAGGTGATTGCCTGCATCCGTGGGGGAAATCCCCAGCTCTGCCATTTCCCGCCCGCTTTCGGAAACCTTTACTGTTCTGCCGTCACCGGACAGGAGCCAGAGCGTGACGGTGCCGTCCCCGCCCCTGGTGCAGACGGCCAGGTCTGCCAGATCGTCATGATCGAAATCACCGGAAAGGTCTGCGATCCTTTCCCCCTCCAGTTCCACGGCCAGGCTCTCGGGATCCACCGGTTCAGCCTTCTCTTCGGGAGCCTGTTCCTCTGCGGCCTCTTCCGCCTCCTGTGCTGCGGCTGCTTCCCTGGCAGGTCTTCCCGCTTCTGCCTGGGAGCTGTTCCCCTGACAGCCTGCCAGAAGCGCTGTGATCAGTACCATACTTCCCCAGAAAATACTCTTTTTCATAACGCCCTCCTTAAAAAAATGACAGTCAAACGCCTTACTCTTATTTTAATATGCCAAGGCTCCCCTCACAACAGTCCGTACATACAGGAACGGTTTTGTGAAAACTGCTTTCCGGATCCCTTCCCCGGTGCCTTTTCCTTCCTAGCGCTCAAAAAGCCGCAGCAGGGGCAGCTTCCAGTCCCCTCTCCTTCCTCCGTAGGGATGTTCCCTGAGAGGCAGGTTTCCGAAGGACGCCCCGGTCAGGACGGTGGAGGGATGGGTGAATTCCATAAAGCCCCATCTTCCGTGGCAGGCTCCCATGCCGGAATGCCCCACTCCGCCGAAAGGAACTCCCTTTACCATGAAGTGGAGACAGACCTCATTGATGCAGCCTCCCCCGTACTGCTGGGAGGCCATGACCTTCCGGGCCCATTTCAGATCCTTTGTGAAAAGGTAAAGAGACAGGCCGTGCTCTCTCTCCCCGATCAGGTCCAGCAGGGCATCGATCTCACAGTCCCTGTAGGGGACCACGGGAAGCAGGGGAGCAAAAAGCTCCTGGGAAGCGACCGCTTCCCATGGGTCTGCGGGATAGATCACCGTAGGTTCAAAGCGCAGGGTCTCCGGGTCTCCCTTTCCGCCCCAATAGATCCTGTCCCTGCAGCTATCCGCCCAGGCGGCGCACTTATCATAAGCCTCTTTCGAGATCAGACGGGGATATTCCGGATTGTGCAGGGGATCCTCCCCGATCTGCCGGACCATCTCCTCCCTGAGCGCCTTAAGGAAGCTGTCCGCCACTTCCTCGGCCACCGCAGCCTGATTGATATTGATGCAGATCTGACCGCTGTTGGCGATCTTGAAAAAGGCGATCTTCCTGGCGGCGTCCCGGATATCCGCGTCCTTTCTGATGATGCACCAGTTGCCGGTCTCTCCGCCCAGCTCCAGGGCCACCGGGGTCAGATTGCGCGCCGCCTTTTCCATCACATGGGCTCCCACTTTTGGGGACCCTGTGTAAAAGATCTTGTCAAAGCGCTCCTCCAGCAGAAGATCCGCCGTATCGTGGCCGCCCTCCACCAGGGCGACATAATATTCCGGATAGATCTCTCCCAGGATCTTTCTGATCAGGGCCGTGCTGTGGGGAGATTTGGAGCTGGTCCGGATCACTGCCGTATTGCCTCCTGCAATGGCGGCCGCCAGGACCCCCAGGGTCAGGACAAAGGGAAAGTTGAAGGGGGAAATGATCAGCGTCACTCCGTAGGGCATCTTGAAGACCCTGGTGACCATGCTGGGAAAGCAGGCCATGCCGCTGTAATGGATCTCCGGCCTTGCCCATTTCTTCACTCCCCGGATCATCTCATTTGTCTCCGCAATAACAGGCCCCGTGTCCAGAAGGTAGGCTTCCGTGGGAGACCTGCCAAGGTCGGCGTAAAGGGCCCCGGCGATCTCCTTTTCATGGTCCTGAACCGCTTTCTTCAGTTTTTTCAGCTGCCGGATCCTGAAATCCACATCCAGCGTCTTTCCTTCCCTGAAGAACTTTCTCTGCGAAGTGATCAGCTTATCGATTTTTTCCTGCGTCCACCCGGCCATAGGGAGCCTCCTTTCGCCATGTACATTTGCTTTTTTTATTTTACTGCAAAAGGGAGGGCTTCACAATGAAGGCCTTTGCCCGCCGCTGTACAGGAAAAAAAGAGCCGCAGAAAAGTAAACAGAAGCAGGAAAAAGATAAGCGCCTGCTGTTCCTTAAGCTTTCTGTTTCCAGGGTCCGGGGAAATGTGCTATGATAGGTGTCGCCGCAAAAGAGCGGCGAAAGAAAGGAATTTAAAATGACATTCAAAGAAAGACTTGCTTACTACATAGAATCCCAGGGCGAAGATTTTGCCTCCCTCCTGGCGGGCAGCGGCTTCTCCTTTGACCTTTCCTTCGGCGGAGAGCGGATCGGCTTCCGCAGAAAATCCGATCAGTATACGGATCCTGAGGAAGGCTCTGTCCGCACCGTATTTCTGGCCTTTCCCCAGAACGGGGACAAGAAAAGGCTCCTGATGGGATGTGAGATCATTCTGGAAGGGAAAGCAGACATTGCGGAAGGAAAAGTATCCTTTAAAGACACTGCCGTCGCCGGCTACAGGGCTCCCTCCAAGGCAGACGTCTACCATGCCCAGGCGGCCGTCCGGGCCTCAAAGTCCTTTGCCTCCGCCGGCTTCAATACCTATCTGCATCACAGCCTCTATGTCCATACGCCGGAGAAGGAAGTCTTCCCCATAGAAGAGTTCGATTTCGAAGCCCACCCTCTTTTTATGCTGGGGCTGATCGGCAACGAATATACCATTTCTGCCGTCCGCATGGTCTGACGATGGAAAAACGAAATGAAAATCGAAAAAAGGACGGGCAGCCTTAACTGCCCGTCCCGGTAATAGAATCAATATACCTCTCATATCCGGTCCCTGTTCGGGGACCGGTTTTTTACAGCCGAATCCGGGGCATCAGACCTCGATCCGGATCTTGTCATAGGCATTTCTGGTGACCCAGACTGCCACGTTGCCGCCGGCTGTGCCAAAGAGGCCGAAGCCGTCTTCATCGATCTCTACCGGCTCGATGCACTTCTCCGTCACATCATAGAAGGTCATGCCTGCAAACTTTTTGCCCACTTCCATCTTTTTGGCGCCGTCCGTGTCATTGGACATCAGAACCGCCAGTCCGGAATCGGGATGCTCGTCGTCGCCGCTTCTGGTCCAGCCCACGATGTGGTCGTCGTCAAAGTAATCCTTCTGCTCCCCGTAGGCATAGAGCTTGCGGACCATGACCATCTTGCCCAGGTTGAAGATGGGCGGCTTGTTGTGAGCGGGGATCCCGTAATAGTCTCCGTAGAAGACAGCCGGAAGGCCGTCTTTTCGAAGGAGGATCGCGGCATAGGCCAGAGGCTTGAACCACTCCTGTACAAAGGAGTAGAGGGCCTGGCCGTTCTCCGTATCATGGTTGTCCACGAAGGTCACGGACTGGTCCGGCAGATGGTCGGTCAGACAGCCGGACACCAGGTTCTTCATGGAATAGTTCGCTCCTGCGGAGGAGGCGTTGAAGAAGTTGTAGTGAAGAGGCACGTCGAAAAGGCTCATGGAATGATCCGTCACCTCCAGATAGTGGAGGAGCCTTTCCAGATCGGCGCTCCAGTATTCGCCCACGGCAAAGATATCCCTGCCTGCGTGGGCACGGAAGTTTTTCAGCCAGTTGCGGTAAAATTCAAAACCGATATGCTTGACCGCATCCAGCCTCAGGCCGTCCATGTGGACCTGGTCGTAATACCAGCTGCCCCACCGGTTCAGCTCCTGAATGACTTCCGGATTTTTCATGTCTACATTGGCACCCATCAGGTAATCGAAATTGACGAATTCGGGATCCGTTTCCCATGTCCATTCCTTGTCCTCAAAACGGAAAATCTGATGTTCTCCCGTAGAGGCGTCCAGATCCGTGCCGTTGAAATGTGTATGGTTCCATTTGAAATCGGAATAGACGCCGTTTCTTCCGGGAAAGTCAAAGCCTGTCCAGGCCTTGATCTCTCTGGCTTCACCGATTTCCTTTTCTCTGTTGTCGTAGGCGATGGGGATTGCAGAGACAGACTCCATTCTGTCCGCACCGGTACGGTGGTTCAGGACGATGTCCGTTATGACCTCTATGCCTGCATCCTGCATGTCTCTGACTGCTTCTTTATATTCCTGTGCCGTACCGTACTTGGTACGCACCGTTCCTTTCTGATCAAATTCACCGAGGTCATACAGATCATAGACGCCATATCCCACATCGGCAGAAGAGGTTCCCTTATAGGCCGGCGGAAGCCAGACCATGTCAAAACCCCTTGCTTTCAGGCGCTCTGCCTGAGCCGAGCATCTTTTCCAGAAGAGACCGTCATCCGGAAGATACCACTCGAAATACTGCATCAGTGTTTTATTGTCGTTCATAAAACTCCTTTCTCGGTTTCGTGGGGTATCATAGCACTTTTTCCCCAAAAGAAAAGAGTTTTCACAAAGATTTAACAAATGCAGAAGGCCCGTTTTGTCGGGAAAATGCATTAACTTCATACTAAAAACCGCTTCTCTGGAAGCTGTATTACCGTCCTTTCAAAGGGGTGGGCGCCGCCGCCGCGGTCAGAGAATGGGTCACTGCCACAGGGCTCATCAGGACCCGTCCTGTCCCCCTGTAGACGTTGACCAGACCTTCGCCGTTGATGGCAGATCCCAGCAGAGTCTTGGAAGATCTCTCCACAGAAAAATCCAGGTTTGTGGACCAGCATACAGCCATATCACCGTCGATCTTGAGCTCATCGTTATCCAGTTCGATCTCGATCAGTTCCTCTGCGGGCACATTGCTCTCCAGGGCCACAGCCCCTGTACCGTACAGACTCAGGTTGAAAAGTCCTTCGTTTCCCAGGGCTGCCGAGGAAAGGGTCCTGCGGGCCACCACCTTGTTTTTGACTGTGCCTTCGCAGGCCAGGAACATGCCGTCCTCGATGGTCATGCCCGAAGGCCATCTGCTGATATCCTCAAGAATGATATATTTATAGGTAGGCTCCAGCACCAGGATCCCCTGTCCTACGTATTCGGGCTTGACAGCCGACTCTTTGGTCACGGCTCCCTTGACCATCTTTCCGAACAGGTCGCCTACGCCTTTGATGCCGCTGGTGGCCTGGACACTGCCGCCGGTCCACTGCATGGCTCCGGCCTGGGTAATGATGGAATTCTTGCCGTCCAGCTTGCAGACCACCTGTCTTTTCCTGACGCCCATCCTGCTCATGAAATATTCTCTTTCCGCATTGGCCGGAGATACACTGGTATCGCTGAGATACTCAAGTACGCTCAGATTTCCCACCATAGCAGTGATCTTTCTTTTGTCATTCTGGAAATTTACAATCTTCATCCGAAAGCTCCTTTCAGCGCAGGCCGGAAAGCCCGGCTGCTTCTTCTTTTCTGCCCTTCATCTTACATCTCTCTGCCGGCCCCGGCTCTTCTTTATCTGTTAAGATTATCTTCTTCTGTCTGCTTTCTGTAAGCCTGTTCGCTGCCCCGGCTCCAGGGCGTATCCGCGTCCATACGGTAGGAAACGTCCAGGACGCACTCTCCCCGGATCGTAATGGAAAGGCCGTGCTCGGGCTCCAGCTCCGATTCCATCCCAAGGATATAGGCAGGTTCCTCTCCATAGGGCCTGGGGATGGCCAGGCTGCAGTCCGTGAAGGAGGACAGGATCTTTTCGTCTGTCCAGAACTCGTCTTCATCCGAATCAAAGAGAAAGTCGTTCCGGATCATGGCACAGACCCTGCTGTGAAGTGCAGGAGACCAGGTATTGCTGTGGCGGATGCAGGCCTCTTCGTAGGCGTCCGAAACGCCCTCTGCCCTGTGGACCTTTACCGCCTGGCCGTTTGCGCTCCAGGTGTATTCCCCGGTCAGAGTCTCTTCGGAGTACAGATCCTCTTCACTGTATTCACGTGCGATCTTCATAAAGAGGAAATTCCTGTCTATGGCTTCCTCCAGAGGCAGGTAGCGCTCCATGGAAAAATCCAGGCAGTAGAACAGAGGACCTCCCTGGCAGTAGATCTCCTTATAGTCTTCCCAGTAGTCCTTTTCATTATAATCCGCGGGATACCACGTCCATAGGAGCAGCTGCACCGCAT
>CAMOGQ010000060.1 GCA_946614165.1 uncultured Lachnospiraceae bacterium | reverse complement strand
TCTCCTCTGCAAGCCCCATCCATTCAGAAGGAATGGGTGGGGTGATTGACGAAAAGACCCCGCTTTCATAGAATGATTTCTTCAGAGAATGGTTTTTCTGTCCTGCACTTTATCTGTTTGACCGGACAGGGCCGGAAATGGTACTGTAATGGGTGGAACCGCAAAGATTCCGGAAAGGATGATACCATATGTCTGAGGAACTGTATCGTACACTGGTTGTTAAGCTCACTATGCTGAAGGACCGGGAAATCACTGCCCTGGACGTGCTGGATTTCATGGACTCTTTCCTGCAGTACGCGGAAAGCTGCTCCGGCGCTTCCTTAATCCTTTCGGGAAAGGAAGAGGAGGAACGCTACCAGGACGTGGCGGACCAGCTGCTCGATATGTTCGATCCTTTTATGGACCAGGACATTTCCGCAAGGCTCCAGGAATCCCTGGACCTGCTTACACTGCAGATGATCCTGGGCAGGGAAGAGGCGGGAGACCCCGATACCACCATGAAGGCCAGGCGCCTTCAGCAGCTTCTATTGTAACACAAAGAGGGAATAAGTCCCACCGGAGCCTGAAATAGGAGCCCGCAGAGAGGGCCCTCCCTTTACCGGAAGTCCCCTGTTTTCCCCGTCCCGGACCGGCTGCGGCCTGCCGGGAGGGGAAAGCAGGGGCTTTTTATGTCTTTTCCATGAATAAAAATGCAAATTTTATACTATACAAAAGTATAAAAAGTCGTATAATCAGAAGGAAAATTTTTTTTTCAAGGGGGAAACCATTATGGAATCAATCACAGCACTGTACGGAACTTTCTGGGCCCTTCTGCCTCCCATCATCGCCATTGCCCTGGCCCTTCTGACCAAAGAGGTCTACAGCTCCCTCTTTGTGGGCATCGTGGTGGGCGGCTTCCTGTATTCCGGAGGCAGCTTTGTGGGCGCTCTCAACCACATCTTCATGGAGACCGTGGAAGTGGGCGGCGAGGAAGTGAATTTCGGCATGGTCCATACCGTGGCAGATGCCTATAACGTGGGTATTCTGATCTTCCTGGTCTTCCTGGGCATCATTGTCCAGCTGATGAACCGGGCCGGCGGCTCCGCGGCCTTCGGCGAGTGGGCTTCCAAGAGGATCCGGACCCGCATCGGTGCCCAGCTTGCCACCATGGCCCTGGGCGTTCTGATCTTCATCGACGACTATTTCAACTGCCTGACCGTAGGTTCCGTCATGCGGCCCGTGACCGACAGGCACAACGTATCCAGAGCCAAGCTGGCCTACCTGATCGACGCCACGGCGGCTCCGGTCTGCATCATCGCTCCCATTTCCTCCTGGGCGGCCGCCGTTTCCGGCTTCGCTCCCGAGGGGACCAACGGCCTGCTTCTTTTTATTAAGGCCATTCCCTACAACTACTACGCCATCCTGACCTTCGTCATGATCATCAGCGTGGTGCTTCTGAGGATCGACTACGGCCCCATGGCCCGCCATGAGATGAACGCCATCAAAAACAACGACCTCTTCACCGTTCCCTCTCCCGGCTACGAGGAGACAGAGGGGAGCGAAAAGAGCGGCAAGGTCATCGACCTGGTCCTGCCCATCGTCTGCCTGGTCATCTGCTGCGTCATCGGCATGATCTATACCGGCGGCTTCTTCGACGGAGAGAACTTCATCGACGCCTTTGCCAACTGCGACGCCTCCAACGGTCTGGTGCTGGGCTCCTTCATGGGCCTTGTCATCACCCTGGTCTGGTACATCGTCCGCGGCACCATGAAGTTCAAGGAGTGCATGGAATGCCTGACGGAGGGCTTTAAGGCCATGGTGCCCGCCATCATGATCCTGGTCCTGGCCTGGACTCTGAAGAACATGACCGATTCCCTGGGCGCCGCCGAATATGTGGCAGGCGTGGTGGCAAAGAGCGCGGGCGCTTTCCAGAACCTGCTGCCCGCCATCATCTTCGTGATCGCCTGCTTCCTGTCCTTCGCCACGGGAACCTCCTGGGGGACCTTCGGTATCCTGATCCCCATCACCTTAAACGTATTCCCGCTGGAGACGGCCGGCACCATCTCCGTGATCTGCGTATCCGCCTGCATGGCCGGCGCCGTATGCGGCGACCACTGCTCGCCCATTTCCGATACCACCATCATGTCCTCGGCCGGCGCCCAGTGCAACCATATCGCCCACGTATCCACCCAGATGCCCTATGCCATGACGGCAGCGGCCATCTCCTTCCTGGTCTATGTGGCGGCAGGCTTCATCCAGAACGCCGCCATCTGCCTTGTCATGGGCATCGCCATGACAGTGGTCGTCATGCTTTTGCTGCGCTTTGTCACAAAGAGCGGCATCGAATCGGAGACCTGAGCCGGAAGAGACGAAAAACCATAGGAAAACTGCCTGCAGAGATCTTCCGCAGGAACGTGCGGGTCCCTTCCGGCCGGAAGGGACCTGTTTTTTATTTTGCCTTCCTGCTTTATATTCGGCCGGCCTTTCCTTTATTCCGTTGAATTCCCGGGGCGGGAATGCTACACTGAATCCACATATGCACAAAAGAGCTCCCTTCCCCGGAACCGGGGAGGGGCCGAAAAGGGAAAATATCTTACACCGGGAGGAATCCGCCATGAAGGACCAGAAAAAATCCGGAGCAGTACTGAAGTTTTTTATCACATTTCTTGTCTATATCCTGGCGGCAGCGGCGGGATACTTTCTGACGGCGGAAGATCCCTTCGCCCTGCCCCTTCTTCCTTCCCGGGGAGATGAGGAGAGCGTCCAAAAAGAGGAAGCCGCGGAAGAGGAGGAGCCTTCCGGGGACAGCGGGGAAGAAACGGAATATTTGGGGGAAAAGGCTTCGGAAGAGACTGGGAAAGAAGATGCCGCGGCCGGAAAGGAAGCCGATAAGGCAAAGGCCGGGGAGCTTATGGACCTTGCAGGGGAGAACCCCTGGAAGGCCTTTGAAAGCATCGACTACTGCATGATCGGCGACTCCAGGGTCAGCGGCTTTTCCATCTACGGCTTCCTGGACCAGACCAGGATCTTTGCCGAGGACGGGGCCGTCATCACCATGATGCGGGACTACTATACCAGCTTCGAGGCCCTTGCTCCCGAAAGAGTCTTTATTTCCTTCGGCATCAACGACATGCTCACGGGGATCTGGAACGGGCCGGACGTCTACGCCGCCGCGGTCCTGGAGGAGGTAAATGCCCTGAAGGAACACGCTCCGGACGCTGTCTACTACGTCAATTCCATCCTTCCGGCCCTGTCCCCCGCCCTGGACAAGGAGGCCGTATGGCAGCAGGTGCCCGAATACAACGAAGCCCTCAGAAAAATGTGTGAGGAAAACGGCTTTATCTATATCGACAACGATCCCCTGGTTGAGGAGCACACGGGCCTTTATGCCAGGGACGGGATCCACGTGGGTCCTGATTTCTACAGCTTCTGGGCCAGGAACATGCTCTCCTTCTACGCGGGAGAGTGAGAGGTCCGGTCAGATGAGGAGGAAGGGATATGCTGACATATCATTTCCGCGATAAAAAGGAAGGGAGCCTCTACCTGCAGCTCTATGCCTTCATGAAGGAGGATATCCTGACGGGGCGTCTGGAGGCGGACTACAGGCTCCCCTCCCGCAGAGCCTTCGCCAGGAACCTGGGCATCAGCATCGTCACGGTGGAGACGGCCTATGAAAAGCTGGAGGCGGAGGGATATATCTATTCTCTGCCCCGAAAGGGCTTTTACGTTTCAAGGATCGACAGGAGCTTTGTGGGCGCCGGGGAAGGTGCCGGGGAGAGCCGGCCGGTCCTTGTTTCTGATCTGGATACCAGGGCCGATGACAGGGTCCTTTACGATTTTGCCTCCAACTCCACCCTTCCGGAGCTCTTTCCCTTCTCCGCCTGGGCCAGGATCATGCGGAGCGTCATATCGGACCAGAGCCGGGAGCTGGTGGAAAGAGCCCCCGGAGGAGGGATCAGGAGCCTTCGGGAAGCCATCGCGGACCATCTGCTGGAATTCCGGGGCATGCAGGCATCGCCCGGCCAGATCATTGTGGGCGCCGGCACGGAATATCTCTACGGCCTGATCCTGCAGCTTCTGGGCAGGGACCGCCTCTACGCCGTGGAGGACCCGGGCTATTCCAAGATCGCCAGGATCTACCGGGCCGGCGGGACGGGGGTATGCCACCTTCCCGTGGACAGGGAGGGGATCTCCGTGAAGGCCCTGGAGGAGAGGGGAGCGGACATAGTCCACATCTCTCCCTCCCATCATTTCCCCACCGGCACCGTCATGCCCGTCAGCCGCAGATACGAGCTTCTGGGCTGGGCCTGCGCCCGGGAGGGACGCTATATCATAGAGGACGACTACGATTCGGAGCTGCGCATGGACGGGCGGCCCGTGCCCACCCTTCGGAGCATGGACCCGGCCGACAGGGTGATCTATGTCAATACCTTTTCCAAGACCCTGGCTTCCACCATCCGTATCTCCTACATGGTCCTGCCGGTGCGTCTGGCGGAGCGGTTCTACCGGGACCTGGGCTTTTATTCCTGCACCGTATCCAGCTTCCAGCAGTACACCCTGGCCCGCTTCATTTCTTCCGGCAGCTTTGGCAACCATATCAACCGCATGCGGCGCTGTTACAGGAAGGTGAGGGACCTGGTCCTGAACGAGATCCAGGCATCCCCCGCCTTTTCGGGCTGCAGGATCATGGAGGAGGAAGCGGGGCTCCACTTCCTTTTAAAGACGGCTTCGCCCCTGTCCGACAGGGAGCTGAAGGAGAGGGCCCTGGACTTCGGAGTCCGGATCACCTGCCTCTCCGACTACTTCCTGAATCCCGCGGACGCCCCGGGCGGGATCCTTCTGATCAATTATTCCGGCATCCGTCCCGAAGAGATTCCGGGGGCGGTGGGGGCCCTGGGCAGGGTCCTTTCCCTGAAGTGACACTCTTTTGTGTTGCGCAGGGACCTTTTTCTGTATTATTATGTTATACAGCCGTTATTTTTAACAGGATAAGGAAACCAGCATAAAGGAGTGCAGCATGGCACGCAGAAAGTCTGTCAGAACTCTCGGCATCATCGGCGTCTGCATCGCGGCGGCCGCCATTCTTGCCATTGTCATACATATATTGAACCAGAAACCCTCCGGCGAGGAGACCGGGGAAGATGCGGCCCAGACCATAGATTTCGAGCATGTGGTGGTGGACGCCTATTTCGAAAATCTCTCCTTCCGGGAAGACGGGCATGAATTCACCTACAGCTACAGGATCCCCAAGATCAATGTGACGGGGAACGAAGCGGCCAGGATGAGCTACGCCATCGACGACGACCTGAAGCACTATCTGATGGACGCGGAGTCCCTGAGCGAATCCGGGGCCGACAATACGGGCCAGCCCGACTGCACCTCCATCAACTACGAATGGTACCTGCAGGATCAGACCCTGCTTACCCTGATCACCACCAGGACCATGCACGGGAAGAACGAAAACAGAGACCACTACAGGGTCTACAGCTACCGTCTGGACAGCGCCCGGGAGGCCAGCTCCGCCACCGTGATCGGCAGCAGAGGCTACAGCTACAGGGAATATTCCGACAAAGTCAAGGAAGCCCTCATGAGCGCCTACCTGGACAAATTCGGGAAGAGGATCGAAAAGGTCCTGGCCAGGAAGGACGCCGTCAGGGCCATGGCCTATACCATCTCCGACAAGAACGTGGCGGCGGCCAGCCCCTTCTATGACAGCGAGGGAAACTTCTGCGTCGTGGCAAACCTGGTCAAGTCGGACGGCAATAAGACAGGAGACATGAGGATCAATCTGGAGGCCTTCAAATCCAGCAAGCTGATCGCCGACTACAAAGAGGACGTGGACAAGGAGGCGGCAGCCCTGAACAAGGAATTTGCCGACGAACTGGCCGCTCTGGAGGCGGCTGTGGGCAATCAGAAGCTGGGAGAGGAAGAAGAGGAGGAGGCACCGGCAGAGGTGGCCCAGGCAGAGCCCCAGGCTCCCGAAGAGCCTGTGCAGGAAGAGCAGGTCCAGACCACAGAGCCCCAGGCAGAGCCCGTCCAGGAGCCCCAGGACCAGCAGGGTTCCCAGCCCCAGACAGAGCCCGCCCAGGAGCCGTCTCCCGTCCAGACACCTCAGGAAGAGCCCCAGCAGACGGAGATCCCCAAGGAAGACAGGCCCATCAGCCTTTCCGCCAACGACGCTCTGATCGCCGCGGAGTACGCATGGAACCATTTCCCCCACGACAAGGCGGACAGGGAAGGCTTCTACTACGAGACCTATATCTACGTGCAGCCTACGGAGGACAATCCCTTCTATACCGTCATGCTCTGCGTGACCAACTATGCTGACAGCACCACCATCGTTTCACAGGCCCTGGTAGACGCCAGAACGGGTGAAGTAGAGACCAAGGATTATCAGTGATAGGAATCCCGGAGCCCCCGGGCGCCTTCCTGAGCGGCAGACTCAGGCAGGGCCCGGGGACTTTTTATGCCCTTTTTCCGGCCGGTTAACAAGGATGGAGAAGCAAAAGAGAGCCGGATGCATACAATGGGGGTGAAACGAAAAAAGTGCGCAAGAGAAAAATTTACGGAGGATTTATGTCCGATCATTTCAATAAAGAAAATTTTTTCCTGGACGAAGACGATCTCCGGGATTATGAAGAATATAAGAAAAGCCACGAAGAAGGAACAAGGCCCCGGGAGAGATCCGGGGAAAGACTTCCCTACATCCGGGATACCGACTCTGATCCGGAACCCGTGAGCCGGGGCCGGAGGGCCCCCGGGCAGGAGAGGGCGCCGGAAAGAGAAAGAGCTGCCTCTCCCCGGACAGGCTCCGACGTCCTGGAGATCCCTTCCGGAAAAAGGAAGGCTGCGGGCGGCTCCCCAAAAAGACCCGGGGCCGGAAGGAGAAGGAGAAAGCGGCATCATCCCGTGAGGAATTTCTTCCTGGTCCTGATCCTGGTCCTGGCCCTGGGCATCGGAGCCATGGCGGCCATGTTCCTGCCCTCGGGAAAGACCATTTCCCCTTCCTTCAACAGCGGCGCCGGGGAGTCCATGAGCCAGAAGGCCTGGACCACCATCGCCCTTTTCGGCGTGGATTCCAGGGAACAGAACCTGGGAGAGGGCAACAACCGGAGCGACGCCATCCTGATCTGCGCAGTCCATAAGCTGACGGGAAAGATCCGGCTGGTCTCCCTTTACAGAGATACCTTCCTGGACGTGGGAGGCGGGACCTATACCAAGGCCAACGCCGCCTATGCCTACGGGGGACCCGAGCAGGCCGTGACCATGCTCAATACCAACCTGGACCTCCATATCCGGGACTATGTGACCGTGGGCTTTGAGGGCCTTGCCGATACCATCGATGCCCTGGGCGGGATCGACCTGGACCTGGACGCCGAGGAGGCAGGCTACCTGAACCAGTATGTGTCGGATATGCACGCCGAGATCGGAACGCCGGACGAGAAGGTGGAAGTAGCGGACGGCCGCCAGCACGTGACCGGGATCCAGGCGGTGGCCTACTGCAGGATCCGTTATACGGCGGGAGACGACTACCGGAGAACGGAAAGGCAGAGGACTGTCATGAAAGCGGTCCTTGAAAAGGCCGGGAAGTCTTCCCCGGTCCGCCTCTTAAAGGCTGGAAAGACCTTCTCCGAGGGCATCTCCACGTCTCTTTCCAAGCCGGAGATGACGGCCCTTCTTTTAAAGGCTCCCCTCTACTCCCTGGACGAGACCTCGGGCCTTCCCGCGGCGGAGCTGCGGACAGCGGATATGATCCAGGGCCAGTCCTGCGTCATTCCCCTGACCCTGGCGGAAAACGCCAGGTGGCTTCACGAGCATCTCTACGGCGAGACGGGCTATCAGGTATCCTCCGGCCTTCAGGAGAGAAGCGATTACATACAGTCTGTCTATTAAAAGGAGACAGGATCCGGTCCGGCCGGATCCTGTTTTTATGTGCGGAGAATGCTTCAGGCCCCCGGAAGCACTCTGTTTTTGCACTCTGTTTTTTTTCAGGGTCCTTTTCTGCCGGCGGAGGGTGTGCTATGATGATTGCATCCACCATTCTGAAAGAAGGAGATCGAATACATGAATACAGCACAGTTCTACGAACAGACGGGGAGCAACTATCCTGAAGCCAGAAGCAGAATGGTCGACGATAAAAGGATCTTCAGATTCGTAAAGATGTTCGGTAACGATACCGCCTTTGACCGCCTTACGGCCGCCATGGATGCGGGCGATACGGGGGAGGCCTTCCGGGCGGTCCACGATCTGAAGGGTGTGAGTCTGACTCTGTCCCTGACCAGCCTGGCCGAGAAGGCCTCCGCGGTGACAGAGGCCCTCCGGGCGGAAGATATGGAACTGGCCAGGACCCTCTATCCCTCTCTGAAGGAATGCTATACCAGGGTCGTTTCCCTGATCGGAGAACTGGAGGCATAGGAAAGGGCGGAAAAAGCCGGGAAAAAGGCAGGTAAAAAGCCCCCGGACCGGTACAGAAAGAAAAAAGATGGCATTGACGTTTCGGTTTCAGTTGATATAATATCTCTTAAATATGGGGCCCGGAATAATTATGCATTTACCGTTCCCCGAAAGTTCAGTTTTATATGAGAGAGGAGATAAAAATGAAGAACTTTATTAACGAATTCAAGGCATTCATCTCACGCGGCAATGTTATGGACATGGCAGTCGGTATCATCATCGGCGGTGCTTTCACGGCGATCGTGACATCCCTGGTCGAGGATATCATCACTCCCATCATCGGCATGATCGGCGGCTTCGATTTCAGCAGCTTTGTCGTGACTGTCAACAACTCCAAAATCGCAGTCGGCAACTTCATCAATGCCATCATCAACTTCCTGCTGATCGCTTTCGTTCTGTTCAGCATCATCAAGGCCATGAA
The DNA here is from genome assembly GCA_946614165.1 of uncultured Lachnospiraceae bacterium. Classification (GTDB taxonomy): domain Bacteria; phylum Bacillota; class Clostridia; order Lachnospirales; family Lachnospiraceae; genus CAG-791. The sequence continues at coordinate 11,811 of CAMOGQ010000060.1, read as the reverse complement.
CAAGGCTGCAGCAGTGGTCAAGAAGCCCGAAGAGCCCGCAGCTCCCACCACCAAGATCTGCCCTTACTGCAAGAGCGAGATCAACATCGAAGCTACAAAGTGCCCCTGCTGCACATCCGATCTTTGATCCGGACAGAAGCTGGTAAAGGAAATCATCAGAGACCTGCAGACAGACTGACTGCCTGCAGGTCTTTTTATATGAAACGTCGGGGGAACCGGTTGAAAGGCTGAAAAGCAAAGGAAGGGGATTATGGCGGAATCGATCCTGTACGGGCAGATCCGGGAATATCTGGACAGGGGCCTTTTGCCCATGCATATGCCGGGACATAAAAGAAACAGGAAGAGCGCAGCGGGCCTTCCCTATGAATGGGACCTGACGGAGGTGGAGGGAACGGACGACCTGCACCATCCGGAGGGGATCCTCAGGGAGGCCATGGACAGGGCGGCGGCCCTCTTCGGGGCCAGGGAGACTTTTTTCCTGGTGAACGGGTCCACCTGCGGCATTCTTTCCGCCGTGGGCGCCTGCCTTCCTCCGGGAGGGACCATCCTGGCGGCTGGCGGCTGCCACCGGTCCGTTTTCCACGCCATAGAGCTGGGGGGCCTCCTGGTCCGCTTCCCGGAGAGCCCCTTCGTGGAGGATTTCGGGATCTGCGGCAGCATCCCCCCTTCCCGGGTGAAGGAGATGCTGGAAAAATATCCGGACATCGGGGCAGTGATCCTGACAAGTCCCACCTATGAGGGCGTGGTCTCCGACATCCGCTCCATTGCGGAGATCTGCCGCGGCAGGGGCGTTCCTCTGATCGTGGACGAGGCCCACGGGGCCCATCTGGGCCTTTCAAAGGGATGCGGTTTTCCGGAGAGCGCTGTCCGCCTGGGGGCGGACCTGGTGGTCCAGAGTCCCCACAAAACTCTGGGCAGCCTGACCCAGACGGCCCTTCTCCATATCTGCTCGGACAGGATACCTGCAGACAGGATCCGCCGGCAGCTGGATATCTACGAGACCTCCTCCCCCTCCTACCCCCTTATGGTATCTCTGGACGAGTGCGTCTGCACCTTTCTTAAGGAAGGAAAGGAGATCTTCGGGGACTGGGCAGGGCGCCTTTCGGAATTTGAAAAGGAGACCGTGGATCTTAAAAGGATCCGGATCCTGACGGGAAAAGAGGAAGGAATCTATGCCTTTGACAAAAGCAAGATCCTCATGGATTTCCGGAACCTGGGCCTTACGGGGCAGGAAGCTGCGGACCGGCTCAGAAGAGACTTCGGCATCGAGACGGAGATGAGCCAGGGGACCTGCGTCCTTGCCATGACGGGAGCCTTCGACAGGGAGGACGCCCTGAAGAGACTTGCCCGTGCCCTTCTGGAGATGGACGATATGGAGGGGACGCCCCTTCCGCGAAGGGCCTCTCCTGCGGCTTGGGCCTTTCATGACAGGGAGGCCGTCCGGATCAGCGGGGCCCTCTGGAAGAAGACATGCACCGCGGCCTGGGAGTCGGCTGCGGGCAGGATCAGCGCGGAATATGTCTACTGCTATCCGCCGGGCATTCCCCTGCTCCTTCCGGGAGAAAGGATCAGCCGGGAAAGGGCAGAGCAGATCAGGGACCTGAAGGAGAAGGGCGTCTTGATCCGGCAAAGCGGCGGCCTCCGGGGAGGAGAGGGCGTCCTTGTCCTCCTGGAATGAGCTTTCTGCCGGGAAGGGCTGCGGCAGAGACGCAAGGCAGCCCGGCAGAAGGGTCAGCTGCGGCTTGACAAAAGAGCTTTGGCCTATGTATTATAATCAGAGAATCGTTGGGGACTGAGTATGCCCTTAAACCAATCTGAAAGAAAGAAGGATATAACAAATGAAGCACATTCAGACTTTAAACACACGTGATATGGCCAAGAGTGCGGTAAACGGCGGCTGCGGCGAGTGCCAGACTTCCTGCCAGAGCGCCTGCAAGACCAGCTGCGGCATTGCAAATCAGCCCTGCGAGAACAAGGACGCTGAATAAGGCATATCGAATAGGATGAGTTTCAAGGCTGCCGGAGCCCCATGTGCTCCGGCAGTTTTCATGTTTTTCGCAAATATAAATCTGATCAAGGGAGAGAACCTTTCATTATGATACATCAGTACAAGCTGAACGGTTACAACATGGTCCTGGACGTCTACAGCGGCAGCATCCATGTGACGGACGATGCTTCCTACGACATGATCTCCTGGCTGGACCAGGGGCTTGACGAGAAGGAAGCCTCCGCAAAGCTTCTGGAGACCTACAGGGACCGGGGGCTGACAGAGCAGGACGCTTCGGACATCCTGGACGATATCCGCGAGCTGAAGGAAAACGGCAGCCTTTTCACGGAGGATACCTTCCGGGACAAGGCCTTTGACTTAAAGAGCAGAAATCCCGTGGTCAAGGCCCTCTGCCTTCTGGTGGCCCATACCTGCAACTTAAACTGCGAATACTGCTTTGCCTCCCAGGGGAAATTTAAGGGCCAGCACGGCCTCATGACCTTCGAGACCGGCAAAAGGGCCCTGGACTATCTGGTGGAGAACTCGGGCTTCCGCAGGAACCTGGAGGTGGACTTCTTCGGAGGCGAGCCCCTTCTCAACTTCGACGTCTGCAGGCAGCTGGTAGCCTATGCCAGGTCCATCGAGAAGGAAAAGAAAAAGAACTTCCGCTTCACTCTGACCACCAACGGGGTGGGCATTACGGACGAAGTCATCGAGTGGGCCAATCAGGAGTGCTACAACGTGGTCCTTTCCCTGGACGGAAGAAAGGAAGTCAATGACCGCTTCCGGGTGGACATGGCGGGAAAGGGCAGCTACGACAGGATCGTTCCCAAATTTCAGAAGTTCGTGGAGGCCAGAAAGGGCCGCGGCTACTACATGCGGGGCACCTTTACCCACTTCAATACGGACTTTACCAATGATATCTTCCATATGGCGGACGATCTGGGCTTTACCGAGCTGTCCATGGAGCCCGTGGTCACATCTCCCGACAGCCCTTCGGCCCTGACGGAGGAGGACATGCCCATTCTCATGGAGCAGTACGAGATCCTGGCAAAGGACATGCTGCGCAGGGAAAGGGAAGGAAAGCCCATCACCTTCTACCACTACATGATCAATCTGGAGCACGGCCCCTGCATCTACAAGAGGATCTCGGGCTGCGGGGCCGGTACCGAATACATGGCCGTGACGGCCTGGGGCGACCTTTATCCCTGCCACCAGTTCGTCAACAATCCGGAATATAAGCTGGGCAACATCTGGGACGGCGTGACCCGGACAGACCTGCGGGACGAATTCAAGCTCTGCAACGTCTACGCCAGAAGGGACTGCGACGACTGCTGGGCCAGGCTCTACTGCTCGGGCGGCTGCGCCGCCAACTCCTACCACGCGGCGGGAGACATCCACGGCACCTACAGGTACGGCTGCGAGATCTTCAAGAAGCGGATCGAATGCGCCCTGATGATGAAGGCGGCGGAGAGCCGGATGCAGCAGGAAAGGGAAGAGGCTACAGCTCGGGATAGGGACTCCTGATGTTGCTGATGCCGGCCAGGAAATTCAGGCTGACGTCATAAAATCTGGCCAGGAGGACCATTCCTTCGATGGAGAGACGGCGCTGGCCGGTCTCGTAATCGGAATAGGTGCGGGGAGCAACCCCGAGAACGGAAGCGACCTTCTGCTGGGTCAGATGATTTTCCGTCCTGAGTTTTTTGAGACGTTCATTGTAACGGACAGGCATGACGGGGATCCTTTCTGAAAATGAATAAGAAATGAAATAAGACTGCCGGGAAACAGAAAGAGATTTCTGCTTCCCGGTTTTTTGACGGGCATAAAAATGCCGGAGAAGCTTACAGAGTCATTGTAGCACAGAAAGAGCCGTCAGGGAGACCCGAAATGAACACGTGCCCATCTTCTTTTTGCATGCCTCTTATGGTACACTGGCTTTAATCCCGTCCGACACAGATGCGGGAGTGATCCGGGGCCGCCGGGGCGGCAGAAAGGAAAGCCATGACATACAGCGAAGCATACAGGAAACTGGAACAGGCGGGGCAGACCCATCTGCTGGCCTTTTACGATCGTCTGACCGGGGAGGAGCAGGAGAAACTGCTTTCCCAGATCGAAAGCACGGATTTTTCCGTCACCCGTTATATAGGAAGAAAGGACCAGCTGCAGAAGTGGACGGTCATCGCCCCCCTGCCGGCCCTGGAGATCCCGCAGATCGAAGCGGAAAGAGAGCGCTTTACCGGCATCGGCCTGGAGGCCCTCCGCAGGGGAGAAGTGGCCGCGGTCCTTCTGGCGGGAGGCATGGGCACCAGGCTTGGGTCCGACGCCCCCAAGTGCATGTATGACATAGGCCTGACAAAGCCCGTCTACATCATGCAGAGGCTGATCGAGAACCTGAAGGAAGTGACGGACAGAGCGGGCACAGAGATCCCCTTCCTTGTCATGACCAGCGACCGGAACCATGACCAGACGGTGTCCTTCATGAAAGAGCATGACTGTTTCGGCTATCCCGGGGAAAAAGTCGTCTTTTTCCGTCAGGACATGGCTCCAGCGGCGGACTATGAGGGAAAGGTCCTTCTGGAGAGCCCTTCCTCCATCGCTCTTTCTCCCAACGGCAACGGGGGCTGGTTCGAATCCATGGAAAAGGCCGGGATCCTGGCTTCCTTAAAGGAAAAGGGCGTGAAATGGCTCAATGTCTTCGGCGTGGACAACGTGCTGCAGAGGATCGCGGATCCCTGCTTTATCGGAGCCGTCATAGACAGGGACTGCGAATCGGGAGCCAAGGCCGTCCGCAAGGCAGACCGGGACGAGAAGGTGGGGGCCCTGTGCCTGGAGGACGGCCATCCCGCCATCATCGAATATTATGAAATGTCGGACGAGCTTCTGGACGCCAGGGACGATCAGGGGAATCCCCTCTACAACTTCGGGGTGATCCTCAATTATCTCTTCCGGATCGACGCCCTGGAAAGGACCCTGGGAGAGGACTTTCCCACCCATGTGGTGGAAAAGAAGATCGCCTGCATAGACAGGGAAGGAAAGTTTGTCAGCCCCGATGCCCCCAACGGCTATAAATTCGAAAAGCTGATGATCGACCAGATCAGGTCCCTGAATTCCTGCCTTCCCTACGAAGTGGACCGCAGGAAGGAGTTCGCTCCCATCAAGAACAGGACCGGCGTGGATTCCGTGGAAAGCGCCAGGGCCCTGTGCCTGGAGAACGGGATCGCCCTGTAAAGAGGAGGAAAAGATATGTTCCGCATGTGGGTAAGGCAGTGGAAGGACAATCATATGATCCGGGATACGGTGATCGAGGACGACTCCCGGGATACCAGGACCCATAAGGTCTTCCGGGCCCTGGAAAAGGCCTGTTCCGAATTCGATCTGGCGGTCCCCGTATGGCTGGATCTGACCATAAGAGACTTTAAAAGAAGCTCCCGGGCCAGGTTCACCAGGGATGCCTTTGTGGAGGAGATCGACTTCGACTACCTGGAGATCTGGATCATAGAGGAGGATACGGACCGGTAAAGTTCACACATTTCCATTTTTTCATCACAGTTTGAACACATTTAGCGCCTATACTCTAAGCATCTGCAGGAGATAAGAGCAACGAAACATCTCCCGCACTCAGGTCAGAATTACAGAAAGGCGGTAAAATGCTATGGATGAAAATATGAATGAAGACAGGAACCTTTATGACAACGATCCGGAAAACAGACAGGAAACAGCTCCTTCCGGACAGGATACCGGAAGCGGAGAAGGCTTCCAGTACTCCGACAGCGGCAACAGATTTTATCAGGACGATGCCTATTATCATACAGAAGGGTCCAGCTATACGGCCAGCGGAGAAGAGCCCCATGTCTCCTCCTCCGCCCAGACCGGCGGCTCCTACCGGAACGACGACAGCCGCTATTATCAGGCCGGCTCCGGGACCACTTCCTACAGGTCCTCGGCTTCCTATTCCGGCGCAGCTCCTTCGGGATCCGGTCCTTCGGACGGAGGCAGAAAGGGAGGCAGGGGCAAGGCGGTCCTTGCCGTGATCCTGGCCCTGGCCATCGGCGCGGGCGCCGGTGCGGGCGCCATGAGCATGTCCGGTCTGATGGCCGGCATGAGCCGCAGACAGGCCCAGACGGAGGCCAGCGAAGAGACAGTGGATGAGGCAGAGGAAAACTCTCAGGCATCCTCCGGCGATCAGAAGGCCAGATACAGCCTGACGGTCAGCCAGTCCGATTCGGTGGTGACCGGCGTGACCGAGGTGGCTGCCAATGTGATGCCCTCCATCGTATCCGTATACAACAACTACACCTCCGCTGTGGAATTCTTCGGACAGACCTATTCCCAGGAAGGCGTTTCCACAGGGTCCGGCATCATTGTGGCCGAGACGGATACAGAGCTCCTGATCGTCACCAACAATCATGTGGTGAAGGACGCCGACAGCCTCAGCGTACAGTTCATCAATGAAGAGACCGCCGATGCGGCCATCAAGGGCACGGATGCTTCCAACGACCTGGCCGTGATCGCCGTCAAGACGGAAGACATGAGCCAGGAGACAAAGGACGCCATCGCCATCGCCACTCTGGGCGATTCCGAAGCCCTGACGATCGGCGAGCCCGCCATTGCCATCGGCAATGCCCTGGGCTACGGCCAGTCCGTAACGGTAGGCTACATCAGCGCCCTGAACAGACAGATCGAAATGGATGACAACTACACCAACACCTTTATCCAGACCGACGCGGCCATCAACCCCGGCAACTCCGGCGGCGCCCTGGTCAACATCAAGGGTGAAGTCATCGGCATCAACTCCAACAAGATCGGCGGCGACACGGTGGAAGGCATGGGATTTGCCATTCCCGTCAGCAGAGCCCTTCCCATCATCGAGGATCTGATGAACCAGACCACCAAGTATACCGTGGCAGAGGACAAGCAGGGAACCCTGGGCATCAGCGGCAGGGACGTGACCTCTGACATCGCCGCAGCCTACGGCATGCCCCAGGGCGTCTATATCGCCAAGTTCGTGGAAGGCGGCGCGGCCGAGAAAACAGACCTTCACGTGGGCGACATCATTACAGCCATCGGCGGCTCCAGCGTCTCCAGTATGATGGAACTGAAAAAGCAGCTCACCTATTATGAGGCCGGCAGCAGCGTGACCGTGACCGTATCCCGTCAGAACGAAAAGGGCGAGTATGTGTCCATGGACATCGATGTGACCCTGGGGACCAGAGCTTCCATCGAATCCGGCTCCGGCCAGGAGAACAGGAACCCTTTCGGCGGCAGGAATAATTAAGAGGTTTTGCGTTTACAAGCGCAGGATGCGTGAATTATAATCATGTAAGACAGCAGGATGAGATGCATATGTCTCGTTCTGCTGTATTTACGATTAGAGGAAAAGGTATAAATACATGGCAAATTCAAACGACAGCAGAAGCGAAGAATACTGCATGATGTGCAGAAGATCCGAGAGCAGTGCGGGAAAAATGATGCACCTGCCCGGAAACATCTGTGTCTGCCGGGACTGCCTGCAGAAGACCATGGACGCGGCCAGTCAGTACGACTTTTCGCAGCTTCTGAACAATCCCTTTGCCTTCAACCCTTTCATGCCCAATCAGAAGGCCCCTGCGGGCGAAGAGCCCGAGAAAAAGACGGCGCAGAAGGAAGAGAGTGTAAAGACCGTCCCCGCGGCAGCGGAGGAGGATCCGGAGCCTGAAGTGATCGATACGCCCGGGGAGGATGAAGAGGAAGAAAAGGAAAAAGAAAAGGGAGGCAAAAAGAGCCCCCAGATCAGCTTCCTGAATCTGGGTGATATCTTCGGAGGCGGAGGCTTCGGCCCCTCCAGGCCCAAGGTCAAGAAGAAGAAAAAGGAAGACGGGCCAAAGCCTGTCTTTTCCATCGACAATATCCCCGCTCCCCATAAGATCAAGGCGGAGCTGGACAAGTATGTCATAGGCCAGGACTATGCCAAGAAGGTCATTTCCGTCGCCGCCTACAACCATTATAAGAGAGTCCGTACGGGGACCATGGATGATATCGAGATCGAAAAGTCCAACATCCTTCTGATCGGCCCCACCGGCTGCGGCAAGACCTATATCGTCAGGACCCTGGCAAAGCTTCTGGACGTGCCCCTGGCCATCGCGGACGCCACCTCCCTGACGGAGGCCGGCTATATCGGTGACGATATCGAAAGCGTCATCTCCAAGCTTCTTGCCGAGGCGGACAACGATATCGAAAAGTGCGAAAAGGGCATTGTCTTCGTGGACGAAGTGGACAAGATCGCTAAAAAGAAAAATTTCAACTCCCGCGACGTTTCCGGCGAAGCCGTCCAGCAGGGCATGCTCAAGCTCCTGGAGGGGGCGGACGTGGAAGTGCCCGTGGGCGCCTCCAGCAAGAACGGCATGGTGCCTCTGGAGACCATCAATACCAGAAACATTCTTTTCATCTGCGGCGGCGCATTCCCGGATCTGGAAGAGATCGTCCGGGAAAGGCTCAGAAAGAGGACCTCTCTGGGATTCGGCGCCGAGCTCAGGGACAAATACGACAACGATAAGAACATCCTGGACAAGGTGACCAACGAGGACCTGAAGAAGTTCGGCATGATCCCCGAGTTCATCGGAAGACTTCCCATCCTCTGCCCCATGCAGGGACTGAACGAGGAGATGCTGGTCAGGATCCTCAAGGAGCCCCAGAACGCCATCCTCAAGCAGTACCAGAAGCTGCTGGCCCTGGATGAGGTGGACCTGCGCTTCGACGACGACGCTCTTTACGCCATAGCCGAAAAGGCCATGAAGAAGGATACCGGCGCCAGGGCCCTCAGGTCCATCATCGAGGAATTCATGCTGGATATCATGTATGAAGTGCCCAAGGACGAGAACATAGGCACCGTGACCATCACCAGGGCCTATGTGGAAGGAAAGGGCGGCCCTCTCATCGAGATCCGTTCCGAAAAGGTCAAGGCCATCCCCATGAAGGCCAGGGAAGCCGAAAAGAGCGAAAACGACTACCGCGAGGTCAAGGATAACTGAGGGACATAAGGAGGCGCAGAAGATGAATGAACTGATCCTGAGCCACGCTCTCATAGCGGCCCTGTTCGGAGCGGACCAGCTGCTCAAGAAAAAGGCGGAGGGCATGGAAAAGGGAAAGGTGAAAGAACTTCCCCTGGGACTGCGCTTTACCAGGAGCTTCAACCGGGGCGCCGCCATGAACCTGGGGCAGGAGGTCCCGGGCCTGGTGGCCCTTTCCTCCGGCCTGGTGCTGGGGGCGGCGGAAGCCGCCCTTCTTTACAGGTGCCTGAAGGGAAAAAAGGACCTGACCGCCGCGGGGCTGACTCTTTTAGTGGGCGGCGCCGCCAGCAACGTGTACGACCGCTTCCGGAAGGGAGGTGTCACGGATTATATCCGCTTTACCACCGGCAGAAAGAAGCTGGATGAAACCGTTTTCAATCTGGGAGACTTCGCCATTTTTGCCGGAGCCCTTCTGACGGGAGCCGGAGGCGGCGATATTTGACATCTTACATCCAGGGGAATATAGTAAGGCTGTGCGGAAGCGGGAAAAAGGCCCGCGTTCCCGAAAGGAGTGCCCATGGCTGATATTAAAAAAAGCGTAACGGAACTGATCGGATCCACTCCCATGATGGAGCCTGTCAATTATGAAAAGGCAAAGGGCGTGACCGGAGCAAGGCTTCTGGTCAAGCTGGAGAATCTCAACCCGGCCGGCAGCGTCAAGGACAGGGTCGCCCTGACCATGATCGAGGAGGCCGAAAAGGACGGGAGACTCAAAAAGGGAGGGACCATCATCGAGCCCACCAGCGGCAATACGGGCATCGGCATCGCCTCCGTGGCGGCGGCCAGGGGCTACAGGGCCATCCTGACACTGCCCGATACCATGAGCATGGAAAGAAGGACCCTGCTGAAAGCTTACGGTGCGGAGCTGGTTCTGACAGACGGCGTCCTGGGCATGAAGGGAGCCATCGACAGGGCGGAGGAGCTGCACAGGCAGATCCCCGGCTCCATGATCCTGGGCCAGTTCGACAACGACGACAATTCCAAAGCCCACTATGACCATACAGGTCCCGAGATCTGGTCCGACACCGACGGAAAAGTGGATTATTTCGTGGCAGGGGTAGGAACAGGCGGCACCCTGACGGGGGTGGGACACTATCTGAAGGAAAAGAACCCCGGCGTCAGGATCGTCGCGGTGGAGCCCGATACCTCCGCGGTCCTTTCCGGAAAGAGGCCCGGACCCCACAGGCTTCAGGGCATAGGGGCAGGATTTATTCCCAAAGTCATGGATATGAAAGTCTGCGACGAGATCATTGCGGCGCCCGGGGACGCATCCTTCAGGGAGAGCCGTGACTTTGCCAGAAGCGAAGGCATGATCGTGGGCATTTCCGCAGGCGCGGCCCTCTGGGCAGGCCTTCAGATCGCCGAAAGAGAGGAAGCGAAGGAAAAGACCATCGTGGTCCTTCTTCCGGATTCCGGCGACAGATATCTGTCCTCAAATCTTTTTGTCTGATGCGGAAAGGGAAGACAGACAGAGAAAACGGAAAAAAGATATAAGAAGAGAAAAATGCCGGCCGCCCGGAATAAGGGCTGCCGGCATTTTTTGGTCTTTACATGTCTGTTTCCTGCCCTGAGGCATCTTCCTGCAGGGAGATGTCCTCTTCCGGGCTTTCCCCGGAATGCGCTTTTCCGGGAGGAGGATAGATCCCGCCGGGATCCAGGTGCTCAGGGGGACTTTCCGGGGCGGGGCCATCCTTTACGGAGGGCTTGTTCTGCTTTGTCCTTGCTGTGATCATGTCCTTGTAGAAAGCGGCATAGGTGCAGTTCTGATAGGCCAGGACCCAGAAGGTCCCGACGCCCATGGACATAAAGCCCAGAAGATGCATGGGGATAAAGCTCAGGGCCAGCTTCATGTAGTCCATGCGGCGCCCGTGCATGAGCCTTTCTCCCGTGCGGATCATGGAGGCGGGAAGCATTTCCGGGTAATCCATCAGAAGGTACTGGACCGGAAAAAACAGGGTCCGGACCAGGAACTGGGAGACGGTCCGCACCAGCAGGGCCAGGGCAAGAGGCACTGTGAGAGGGGACTGGCTCTGTTCGAAAATAAGCACTGCCAGAACCGGCAGGGAGCAGACCGTATCCAGAAGGGCAAAGAAGGCGCTGATCACGACGGCACTGTTCTGGTTTTCCCTGTAGTAGCGGAAAAGGGAGAAGATCCCCGCCGTATTGTCGAACTGCATGTCCAGATATATGGATTTGAGGCCGATCTGGATGACGCCCACAAGGACGGCCACCACGAAATTGACCAGGATGGAGAAGATCAGGGCCGCGGCCCTGTTTTCGGGCAGACTGAAGGAGGTAAGCTCCGAAATGATCATCACCAGGACCATGTACAGGATCATGGAGCCGACGGCCTTGCCCATATGGCCGATCATGGCGACCCTGGCCTGAGCCTTCAGATCCCGTGCGTCTGTATAAACCATAGGACGGTCCCTCCTTTTTAGCGGATCAGATTTCCGGCTCTCTGCATGAGATCCTCCAGGGACAGGCCGGTCTGTTTATAGATGGTCTCGTTGAGGATCTCTCTCTGAATGGGATCGGAGAGCATGCGGGTGAACTGAACAAAGGTAAAACCCAGCACCAGAGTGTTGGCCACCACGGCGATGATCCCCAGGATCACGCCGTACCTGGCCTGCCTGGGCAGGACAGGGTCGGCTCCTTTCGAGAGAAGGCCGATGATGATGCCCAGAGGCGCTATAAAGTAGGCTGTAAGACCGGTCCTGAAAACAACGGCAAAAATGGATGCCAGGCCGATCAGAAAGGAGAGCCTTGCCTGCTTCT
>CAMOGQ010000059.1 GCA_946614165.1 uncultured Lachnospiraceae bacterium | reverse complement strand
ATGGCGGCATAATAAGTGCGAGTTATAGGTAGGAGATTGAACCGTACAGGTGGAATAAATTATGAATCTGACCCCATAATCAAAGAAATGGTTTCTCTCATGACATCTAATGTTATTCAACCATCACTTTCTTAAGAAACAATTGTTCACCAGAACAGTTTGTTTGGATTAGTGAGATTGCAGATGAAATTACAGCATGCACAAAGAGCATATAGAAGATGTAAGAAAACAATATGTTCAGAGCTTATCGAATTCCCAACAATCCCTTCAAGATATTAATAGGAAATTAAACTCAGTAAAAATACAAATTCATTATCTGGGTGGTTATTTATCAAGTAAGGGAACTTATCAGCAACTATTGCAATCCAAAGAAAAGCGTCAGTATTATCAAAATCATTCTACTGAAATAGAAAAATATCGAACCTGTAAAAAAGAACTCCAGGCATTAATTCATAATGGAAGATTTCCTTCTATGAAAGACCTTAAAGCCAGAAAAAGCACCTTAGAGGATGACGAGAAAAAGACTCGTGACTCTATTACTCATTATGAACATGCGATTGCACAGATAGATACAGTCATTCAGAACATTCAAAATATATTGGACAGCAGCTCATTAGATATAACGATGCATTCTTCTCAAGACCTATAAACTGTCTTGTCACTATTTTTTAAGCGAGGTGATTAGTCTTTTCATAAAAGAAAATATTACAACAATGCAAATTCATTCCGCTTCAATTTCTGTGGAGCAATACCATATCTGAAGGAGACATCTCTATGTTTACTCTTGAACAAATCAACAAAATCGACAAATCATATTTTCGTATTATTGGTTCAAATCAATTTTCAATTACTCTTCAATCAAAAGTCACAGGGCATGAATGGCATATTTTAGCTTCAGATTTTCGTTCTGCATCCTCATGCATTGTCGAACATCGTCATCATCATTCAGATTCGTTTCACTTTCATGGTAGATATCCATCTTTGTTGATAACCATAGAAAACATACTAAACCATGATACATATATGATGTTACTATTTATTAATTTGAAACATGTAACATGGAGCTATGAGAAAGAGTATAGGTGCACTACTGCATCGAACGCTCCAGGGGTGCCATTTATTAAAGCAAAACCCAAAGAAATATATGTTCCTTCAGATGTAAGGATCTCTTTTCCGGTATCCTTATCCATAAGAGTTCCTTTGATGGTATATTCCTTGCCTGCTGTCAGGTTCTCGCAGTGCACTTCATCATGAATGACTGCTTTCTTCTGCTCAGTCCCAACATGGTCCTGTGTCTGCCCGTCAGCAGCTTCTGTCCACACTTCAGGATAATGAACGCTCTGCTCTTCATCCTCAATGTCTGCATGCGCCGCTACTTTAATGTCATTGTGATAAAGATCTTCGAATGCAACAACGGTCGTCCCGGCAAGAAGGCTCGCGTCCAGTTCAAATACAAGTTCTACTGTTCCATCCTTCTTCTCAGCAGTAAAGGAAACTTCAGCTCTGACCGCCTTCCCATCCGCATCAAGAACAGGACTGTTTGTCTCCTGGTTCATCAGGGTCCCGGATACCTTATATTCCTTCCCAATGATCAGATTATGGTAGGTAACGACATCTGTGACCATTGCCTTTTCAGACACAGTGCCCGTATGATCCCTGGTAAGTCCGTCAGCAGCATCTGTTGTAACACCAGGATAGTATACGCTCTGCTCTTCATCAGAAAGATCTGCATGGCCTGCGACTCTGACCTTGTCAAGATAGAGGTCTTCGAACACAACGACTGACCTTCCTTCCAGAAAGCCGGCTTCCACCTTATAGGTCAGGTCGATGGTGCCTTCTTCTTTTTCAGGCCTGAAAGCTGCAGAAGCTGTAATTTCCTTACCATCTCTTCCAAGGACCGGTTTTCCGTCATCTTTATTCATGAGCTTTCCGGTCAGAGTATACTCTTTCCCGGGGATCAGGTTCCTGTATGTCACAGTATCGATGATCGTGGTTTCCTCTGTGGAAATTCCTACATGGTCCTTAGTCTTTCCATCGACTGCGCTGGTCCTGACTGCAGGATAATGGACGCTCTGGTCTTCATCCTCAATATCCGCATGAACTGCGATCTTAATGTTATTATGGTAAAGATCTTCGAATACAACTGCGGTGCCGCCTTCAAGAAGTCTTGAATCCAGTGTAAATACCAGATCTACTGTCCCATCCTTCTTATCGGCTGTGAACTCTTTTTCAGAAGTGATCTGCTTGCCTTTGGCATCTCTGACCGGCTCCCCGGTCTCCTTATTCATAAGAACGCCTTTGACCGAATACTTCTTTCCGATAACAAGGTTATGATAGGTGACTGTATCGTTTACAGTCGCTTTTTCAGCGGCTGTACCTGCATGCTCCCCGGTAAGTCCGTCCGAAGCATCTGTCGTGACCTTCGGATAGCTTACAGTCTGGTTCTGATCTTTGATATCAGCGTGGCTGGCTACTTTGGCATTGTTATAATACAGGTCTTCGAATACTACTACGGAACTTCCTTCAAGTATCCCTTTCTCGATCTGATAAACAAGCTTCACACTGCCGGCTGTCTTTTCAGGCTTGAAGGTGATGGACGCTGTAATGGACTTCTGATTCTGATCCAGTACGTCTCTGCCATCTTTCTGATTCACCAGTTTTCCGGTAACAGTATATTCCCTGCCCGGTGTAAGGTTCTTATAAGTCACAGTATCGACAATGGTCGTCTTCTGGGCAGATGTCCCCAGATGGTCTCCTGTTGTTCCGTCCACAGCATTTGTCCTGATCTCGGGGTAATCCACAGTCTGGTCCGCATCATTGATATCAGCATGGCTTGTCACCATGATGCTGTTATGATAAAGATCCTCGAAAACTACGACCGTACCGCCCTGAAGGATCCCTGCATCAACTTTATAGGTAAGTCTGACACTGCCTTCTGCCTTTTCCGGCCTGAAGGATACAGATGCTGCGATCTCTTTTCCGGCCTTGTCAAGAACTGCTTTTCCGTCAGCCTTATTCATAAGTTTTCCGGAAACTGTATATTCCAGACCGGGGATCAGATTCTCATATGTCACTGTATCAATGATCGTGGTCTCTTCGGAAGAATTGCCTGTCTTCTCTCCGGTCTTCCCATCGACCGCGTTTGTCCGGATCCTGGGATAGTGAACGCTCTGGCCTTCATCATTAATATCTGCATGGACAGCAACTTCTTTTCCATCCTGATACATATTCTCGAATACTACGACTGTTTTTCCTTCAAGAAGCGTGGAATCCAGAGTAAAGGCAAGCTCCACTGTCCCGTCAGCTTTTTCAGCCGTAAATTCTGTTTTCGAAGTGATCTGCTTTCCTTCAGCATCCAGTAAAGGTGTTCCTGATGCCTTATCCATAAGAACGCCTTTCACAGTATATTTTTTACCTGCAGAAAGCTTATGATATGTGACTACGTCTGTTACTGAAGCTTTTGCTGCCACAGTGCCTGCATGGTCTTTTGTAGATCCATCCTTCGCATCCGTTGTAACATCAGGATAGCTGACCGTCTGGTTCTGATCCTTAATATCTGCATGGCTGGCTACCTTGATATCGTTATGATAAAGATCCTCGAAAACGACCACTGTTGCTCCTGCAAGAAGACCTTTTTCGATCTGATATACCAGTTCTACACTGCCGGCTTCCTTTTCAGGTCTGAATGTAACAGATGCTGTAATGCTCTTGTTGTCTTTCCCCAGGACCTCTTTACCGTTTTCCCGGTTCATCAGTACGCCTTTTACAGTATATTCCTTACCCGGGATCAGATTCTGATAGGAAACTTTATCTACGATAGTTGTTTTCTGAGTAGAGGGACCGGTCTTTCCACCAGTTGTTCCGTCAACTGCGTTTGTCCTGATCCTGGGGTAATGCACGCTCTGCTCTTCGTCGCTGATGTCTGCATGGACAGCGACCTTTACCTTGCCATGATACAGATCTTCAAAAGCTACGACAGTCTTCCCCTCAAGAAGGCTGGAATCAACAGCAAATTCAAGTGTAATTTCGCCGTCTTTCTTTTCAGCCTTGAACGATTTTTCTGCAGTAACAGGATTGCCGCTCTTATCTGTAATACTTTTTCCTGTCGCTTTGTCCATGAGAGTGCCCGTCACTGTATATTCTTTTCCAATGACCAGGTTGTGACATGTTACGATATCCCTGACGATACTCTTTTCAGAAACAGTACCGGTATGATCTTCTGTAAGCCCGTCTTCCGCATTCGTCTCTACCGCAGGAGCATGCACTGTCTGCTTTTCGTCATTGACATCTTTGTGGGAAGCGATCTCCTTGCCCTTCTGATCCCTTACTGTCTCAAATACGACAGCATCGGTCCCTGCAAAAGATGATGCCGGCATGAAGACAAAATCCATCAGAACAGTCCCGTTGCCGCTGTCGGATGCCATGAATTCCTTAGATGCTGTAACTTCCTTACCGGAAGCGTCTGTCACAGGTTTACCTGTTCCTTTATCCATAAGGCTTCCTTCAAGAGTATATGACTTCCCGGGAGCAAGCATCGTATAGGAAACTGTGTCAGTAATGGTGACAGAGCCATCAGATCTGACGACATGATCACCGGTCTCCTGATCGACTGCTTCTGTTCTGACAGAAGGTCCGAGCGGCACGTCCTTCATCTCAAGTACGGAGGTCTCTTTTGCCTTTACGACAAGCTCATATACATCCGAATCCAGATAGAATCCTTTGGGAGCTTTTATTTCTTTCACATAATACGTTCCGGGAGCAAGCCTGACCTTAAGGCTGTCCCCATCCTTAATTGTGGTGATCTCAGATACTTTCTCTTCTTCTGTACAGCTTCTGGAAGAATATACGCCGTATACTGCGCCTTCAAGATCATAGCTGCTGTTCCCCTCAGTCAGTGAGGAATCAGCGGATCTTTTAATGATCTTGTATTCACCATAGGGCACCGGCTCATCAGCAGCCTTAACTGTCACCGAACCGCCTGCCGGTACTGAAGCTGTGAAAACTTCTGTGCTCAGCTGGAAGTTCTCAGGTGCCTCAATTTCCTTTACATAGTATGTGCCGGGATAGAGAATCACATATTCTGTTTTTCCGGTCTCATCTGTCTCAAGAGTGGCTGCTTTGGACTTGCACTCAGGATCTGTATAAATACCGTATTTGGCACCTTTCAGAGAGTAAGTTTCATCCCCGTCGGTCAGATCCGGATCTGAAGACACCTTCCTGACCCTCGCCTTGCCATGTTCGATAATTGTGCAGTAGCACTGGCAGAGACCTCCGTCAGCTTTATGTCCTGTTGTCATAAAGCAGGTGACATTCTCCGGAACAGGAAGAGACGCAATTTTGTCGAGATACTTGTCTACATCGTTCAGGAACTTTTTATTGCATCCAAAGTCCCACTTATCGCCATGGGAGTTGATCCTTCCCGTTGCTGTTTCAAAAAAGGTCTTGGAAGCAGCAATGTGCGTTATAAGAAGATCTGCATTTGCATCGCCGTTGATCTGCTTTGCGTAATTAGTGCCGCCTCCAAAGGCGCCATAGTAGAAGATCTTGATGATCGTAGGATCGGTCACTTTTGCAATGGTCAATTCTGTTTCTCCCACTTCGTAGCCCGGAAAAGTGGGCTCCATGCACAGCAGGGTAAGGTTGTTGCCTTCAGAATCAACGATCTCAACAGGCTTTGTGTGCCAGGTACCGTATCCAAGGTCAGAATACTCAACGTTATATTTGCCGGTTACTGTAAAACTATCTGGCATATCGGGTGCTGAAGAAGAAACGGAAAGAAGTCTCTTTCTTCCGGTAAAGGCTCTTACTGCTTTCTGTCTTTCTGCTTCACTGATCCATTCAGGCTCAGTCAGCGCGTTTGCAGCTTCCTCTTCCTCCCCTTCAGTTTCTTCTGTTTCAGATATTTCTTCTGTCAGAGAATCTTCCGAAGCTGTCTCATCTGTATCTTCAGCTTCTGCATTCTCTTCCTCTTCAGAAATGTCTTTGTCATCAGATTTTACTTCGGATCCGGTTTCAGATTCTCTATTTTCTGAGACTTCTGTCTGATCCTCTGTTTTTTCATCGGCTGCGTCAGAACTCTCAGAAACGGGTTCTTTCCCCTCGCTTCCTGATTGGTGGGCTTCATCTTCCTCTTCGGAAGCGGTCTTATCTCCAGTTGTTTCTGAACCAGAAGTGACATCAGGAGCAGAGGACGATACAGATGCTGAAAGCTTCCTTTCCTGTACGATGATCCTGCGGTTGAAGCGGTACGAATGGTTCCCGCTTACAGGTTCTGCATGATAGACTGCCGTATATGTTCCGGGCCGTGACGCTGAAAATGCGCTCCCGCCGCTGTCTTTTGCCTGATAGAACCTCACTTTGACTTTTGCGGAAGAATAACTGATCCCCCTCATGTCCTTACTGATATCAAAGTTCTCATCCGAATAAATGGTGATATCCTCTGCTTTGACGATCTCATCATCAGCGAGCTTGTCCCTGACACTGCTGATTTCAGGATAAGCTTCGGTATATCCTGAATCATTGCCCTTACCGCTCTCAGCTGCAAGGACAGCTGCAGGAGAATAGACAGAAGTAAAAAGTGTTATCATAGACAGAATTCCCGCCGCGATCCTGCCGAATCTGTTCTTTGTCTTCACAATGTGTTCCTTTCAATATTTACCAGTTTATTGTTGATCCGCATTCAGCCGGCCTGGACCATGTATACCGTCACCTCCGATCTCCATTCCCATTTCTATATGGGGTGATTTGGAACATATGAATAACAGCACATTAACGCGGAGGAGAATATTTCATTAGTCCCCTCCGCGGTGTATCTGCTGTAATTTTCTGTGCGTTAATATGCCTGTTCTTCCCGGTCCCGTTCCAGCTCCGCAAAGTGCGCAGCGTTTCCACGGCCAGTCACGCTCAATGCATGATCAGGCCGGTATCTATCCGGGCAGGCTATTCAGTTGTCAAGGTATAATACCGGAATGTTTTCAATGTCATTTGTTTCCCGGTATGCTCCCGTCGGAAGCCGCCAGAAGTCTTACGCCTGTTGTTTCTTCAGAAGGTCGAAACTGACCTTCCCAGAAAAAATCTATTTACAATTCTTTCTGCTCCTGTTTTCATAGCAGGCAATGCCTGCAGCCCCGCCCACGGCAAAGAGAGCGGTAAAGACCCATAAAAGCATTTCGGCACTGTCCCCGGTCTTAGGCCTTATCTTTTCATCACTGATCTCAGTGGATGCTTCCGGTCTTTCAGATGATACGGCCTGACCATCCGGAGTCCATGCGATCGCAGCTGCCGTGTTCACGACTTTACCGGCCTTTATATCTTCATCCGTGATCATGTAGGACGCTTCTGCCGTTACTCTTTCTCCCGGAGACAGGATCCCTGAGCCAGTTGACGGGTCTGTACTGTCTTCCCAGTGATAGGTGATCTTTGAAAGGCCCTTCATGGTATCTTTCAGAACGACATCATGAAGTATGTCAGATCCTGTATTCGTGATAATGAATGTATACTTGATCATGTCTCCAGGTTTGGCATTGCTGATCTTCGATACGTTCGCCTTTTTCGACACTGAAATAGAGGCTCTGCTGTTTGTTCCCTCCTGAACAGATCCGGAAGGAACTCTGTTCTGCGTTTTAGAGGTCGCAGGCTTTTCGGAACCGGTCTTCCCACTGGTGCCGGTCTTTCCGGAATTTTTATCTTTCTCCGTAACTTCTTTTTCGGTATCCTGGTCGTCAGCTTTTTCGCTTTCTGTCTCCGCAGGATCAGATGCTTCATTTTCGTCTGCCGGCTCTTTATTCTCTTCTCCGTCTGCCTCACCTTCAGGCTTATCTTCAGAATCGTTCTCTGATGTCTGTCCCGGATCTGCTCCTATGGCAGTTTCATCTCCGCCTTCGGAAGACGGGACAGGCTCTGTTCCTTCTTCAGGAACTGTTTCGCCTTCAGGCATCGTTTCAGAAGTATCTTCAGTACCCGTTTCCACAGGTTCGCCTTCTTCAATGATCGTCAAGGTGTCTCCTTCCTCTGAAATGGGCATGTCATTACCGGATTCAGTCTGCTCTGTATCTTCATCGGAGGACTCATCACTTTCTGTTTCCAGATCAGAATTATCTTCAGCCTCTTCTTCAGTTCTTTCCCTGTATGCAGCAAAAGAAGAAAATGTATCAGCATAGAAATAGAGTCCCGGCATATCTGTCTCCAGAAGTTCCAAATATCCGACCATTTGCTCTTCATCCTGGTATGCAAGGACCATATCCTCATAGTCTTCGATCCATTCGCTGCTGACTCCTACAAGTACCGGTCTGGATGGCTCAACTTCTAAACCATCCGGTCCTGTAAAGGTGATATCAAAGCCGAAACAGTCCCCTACACCATGACTGCTCCCTGATAACTCCTGAGAGGCTGCAGCAATTCCAGCTGTCTCTTCATTGGAAAACGCTCTCATTTCCATCTGCGTACCATCGGGAAAGACATCTTCATCAGCTCTGATCTCTACTGATATTCCCCCTTCCACTCCTGTAAATAACGGTGCTTCTAAGAGCAGCTGATCTTCATAGCAGGCAGGTTCTACAGCATAGACCGGAAGCACTGAAGAGATAACTCCTACCAGTGCTGTCAGAATAACCACGCCTGCTCTTTGTCCTGCAATTCTCATAATTGCCTCCCTTTTCCTCCTGTTGCCTGTGGACATTCGCCCAAACCTAAGCCAGGGCATATAGCCTCACCTACTGTTTTAAAAATCTATTGACCGCTGTTTTCAGGATCCTTCTGATTCCTCACTGACATGAATACCCGTCTTGCTGTCACTTATACGGAGCTTTGGCATAAACGGCCTCAAAATCCCTATTCCGGCAATGTTCAATTAAGTTCATGGATCTTCGGCAGATTTGATTTGAAGTACCGAAAACGAAATGCTAATAGAAACGGCTGTAAAACTCTATGACTCCGGTCATACGCATGGCATACTGGAGTTTTCGCTGGATGAGCTTTGCTTTTCTGTCCATCTTTCCTCTCCCCAGTCCAAGCAGCTGAGCAGTGTCTTTGACCGTCTGGTTTTTGAAATATAGAAGATAGATCATATACTTTTCTTCTTCCGAGAACTGTTCCAGCATCTTCTGAAGCTTTCTAAGTTTCTTTTCAATTCCCGGGAAAGGACTCTGGCTTCCGGCTGATGCCGGATAAAGACAAGTTCGAGATGCCGAGCCCTCCGGACCCCAAGCTGTCTTTGGATCTGAATGATGGCACCAGGAAAGGAACAGGTCTTTTCTGATCTCGATCCTGCTTTCATCAGTCAGGATGAAAACGTAGCAATTATATTCTCTGGGCTTCTGGCCTCTCATTTTTCAGTTTTCCTTTCAGATTGATATTTTGTTCGGTAAAGATACCGGCAGCAATGATATTGCGTCTGGCCCTTCCGATCATGCGGCTGATATTGGCTCTTGAAACGCCCATCTCATCAGCGATCTGAGACTGCTTTTTTCCGTATATGCAATGTTCCAGAAAGACCACCCTCTGTTTTTCTGTCAGGACATCCAGGACCCTGCCTATCAGTTCTTTTATCAGGATCCGCTCGAACGGATCATAGATGAAATATGGATCGTTCCAATACATGACAATATGTTTCCTTACTGGGCAGCCTGATTCTTCTGTAGATTTCTTCCTCCATCGGGTTTCTTACTATCATTTTCAGTTCATTTTCAGTGCGGCCCTTGCCGTCTATAAACAGCCCAGGGTATACGCCGGCAGTAAAAAAAGGACTTTATGTCCATCCGTCCCATGAACGGATATGTACAAAAATCCCTGTTCTGCAGGTCTTTCGAAAAAGATACCCTGCCTCATTACCGCATCGTATTGTTTCATTCCTGGACAGAAACCCTATTGGCTTCTTTATTACTTTATTCTTTTGTTAACCTCCTCTCCTTATCACAAATGGGGTTTTTATACCTGTCCCCCACCATATATGGGCCTCGTTCCGTAAAAACGAGTCATGACCTGTGTTCCAGTGCATCAAGAAGAGCCTTTATCACCTGTATCACGATTTCCCTGTCAGCTTCTTCGAGATGCCGGAAACGTATAAACAATGATTCTGTACTTTTACTGCCTGCTTCCTCCAGGATCCTGGGACCAATCATTTCATTGGCATCAGCCTTAAGTGCCCTGAGTATCCTCACGAACTTGTCTATGGACATGGCTGCCTGTCCGCATTCGATCCTGCTGACTGTGTTAACGCTGATTTTTGCCTTTTCGGCAAGCTGTTCCTGAGACAGATGCAGATATATCCTGCGTTTTCGGACTCTCTCCCCGATTTCCACTAAATCATCGGATAGCGAACTATCATTCAACCCGGCATCTGCCCTCCTTTCGTCTCCTGTCCTCCAAAAGTATGGACCACCGTGGTCCATACTTTTTTTGGCCTCTACTATGGACCACCGTGGTCCATACTTTTCCTGTAATAGCAAAGAACTTTGGACCACCGTGGTCCAAAGTTCTTTCTGAGTCAGTCCCCATATTCTAAGGACCTTCATTTTTCAGTTACATTTCACCTTAAGGCGCCAGCCCTGTGGATTGCATATCCAACACCTTCAAACAGTATCTGAATGAGAGTGATCACAGCTATCCCTGTCCTGAATGCCAGAAAAATCATTCCGATGATTCCCCCGATCAATACATTAAAGAAAAGGATCAGTACAGTCTCCTGAAAGCCATGACCGAATGGAACAACGAACATGAACATCTGACTGATCCCGAACGGGATGCCGGTAAGGAAAACAAGAAGCAGCCAGTTGGTTACACCGCCTCTTGTGCACACAGGATAGAAAAAGCTGGCTAAAAGTAATGCTGCTCCAAGCGGCAGAAAAACTTTTCCAAATAATCTCTGAGACACATTCATTATTCATCACTCCTTCCTGACATATCGTAGTTGGCCTCTGATTCATAATAATGTCCTATTGTTATGATCGAGTTGTAAAGTGCTGTCAGCAGATATGCTCTGATATTGGCGACTTTGGTTGTATTATGCTTCATGGTCCATCTGACATAATCAATATGGTCATGTCTGAGTTTGTAATACTGTTTTTTAACCAGGACAGCGGGCATGTCATTCCCGTTTATACGAATCGTTCCTGTGTCAGGCATTGCAAGCACTTCTGCGATCAGTTCGACCAATTCGTCCACAGCCTCAATCTCCGATCTGCTTTCTCCCAGATAACAGTCATACTCTATATTTTTGCGTACAAATCCCCTGCATCCTTCCATCACATCAATCGTTTCAGGGGCAGGCACATCATAAGGCACAGACTCCCATCCAGATGGATAGATTGATTCAGTATCACTCTTATCAGTCTGGTTATTATCAGTATTATTAGATTGTGATTTTCGAAATTCTTGATTTGTGGTTTTCACAATTCCTGAATTTTGATTTTCACAATTCCTGTTTTGTGATTTTCGAAATTGCTGATTTGTGGTTTTCACAATTCCTGTTTTGTGATTTTCACAATTCTTGATTTGTGATTTTCGAAATTGCTGATTTGTGATTTTCACAATTCCTGATTTGTGATTTTCACAATTCTGTGAATCTGCGCCATTTTCAGCTTCTTTTCCACTCACAGAACTGTTTTCATCACTGATCTCAAGCGGCATCATGAAGTTCTTAATGTAAAATACATTGGCATCCCCAAGGCCACCTCTGTGTTTTTCAATCAGACCAATCCCTTTGACATCATCCAGTTCATGGACCAGTTTTACTGCTTTCTGGGAAGCACAACCAATAAGCTCACAGATATCATCGATCCGGAAAATAATAAATACCTTTCCGTCATCATCAAGCCAGCCGTTTCTTACAGACAGTGACATCCTATCCAGCATCAGGCCGTAAAGAACTTTCGCTTCACAAGTAAGCCCTGCAAATCGTTCGTCTGTAAAAAGCACTTTGGGGATCCTGTAGAAGCTGAATGATTCTGCTTCCTGACCATAGAAGTAGTCGAACACTGTCTGCTTCATTTGCTTTTTCCTCCTTCCTGTTTTTCTTTCCATTCCCTCAGAAGCCGGATCACGATTTCCTCAACCTCTTCATTTCCGGTATCAGATGGAAAGAATTCTCTGATCCGTTTATAGGGAATAACAATGCCGGCACGGGTCTTTTTTCTATCACCAAGGATCTCATACACCGTCTGGCTGTCTAATGTCCCGGCCCTGCCGTGCTCTCTTAGTTCCACTGCCTGAGCCTTCCCCGGATACCGGAGAAGACTTCTGACAGCGTCCTCAAGTATTTTCTGTTCCTCTTCCTTCAAAAATGAAAGCTGCTCACCTGATATCACCGTGATCTTTCCTTCATCCACAAGATCCAGCAGATAATCGCTGAGAAATGACAGCCGGATATAACGTTTGACTGTAGTTGCACTGTCTCCAGCTGCTTCACCGACTTCATCAGCCGTATGCTTTCCACGGCTTCCACGATGCTTCAAGGCATCAAATTTCATTCTGTATGCTTTTGCTTTTTCACTGGGCAGGATATCATCCCTCTGGATGTTGGCATCCACCATAACTACAGTCGCTTCATCATCCGAATAATCCCGGATGAACATAGGCATTTCGTTGAGGCCTGCAAGCTCACAGGCTCTTTTCCTACGATGCCCTGAAATAATCTCATAACCGCCTTCCGGACGGATCCGGGCAATACCAGGCACCAGTACGCCGTACTTCCGGACACTTTCCGTGGTCTCATACATCCGTTCATCATCAAGCACTCTGAAAGGATGACCTTTAAAGGTATACAGTTCATCCAAAGGGATCATCCGAACTTTATCAGGATCATCAGTAGAAGTATCAGTCCCGAAAAGGCTCTCGTAGCTGTCCAGTACGATTTTTGAAGCACTGCTTTTCATTTCATCTGTTCTCATGATCCAGCACCTCCTTTGTCAATGCCTGATAAGCCATTGCTGCCTTTCCTCTGCTGTCATGTCTGTATATACTGATTCCCTCTGCAGGCGTCTCCTCCAGACGCACCGTGTATGGAATATACTCCTGAAAGATATGTACATTTTCTCCGTAGGAATCACGGAGCATCTCCATCGTCTCCCTGGCGTATCTGGTCCTCGGATTGACCATTGTCAGAAGAATTCCTTCGATTTTGAGCCTTTGATTGATTTTCTTCCGTATATGGGAAATCGTCCTTAAAAGCTCCTGCAGGCCCTCCAGAGCCAGTTTTGCGGCCTGTACAGGTATCAGAACGCTGTCCGCACAGGCCAGCGCATTGATGGTCATAAGCCCAAGGGAAGGCATACAGTCGATCAGGATATAGTCATAGTCATTCTTCATCTGGCTGACATATTCCTTAAGGACCAGCTCCCTGCTCATGACATTGACAAGAGCGAGCTCAATACCTTTTAATCCTTCATTTGACGGGACCAGGTCCACTCCTTCCGGATGATGCAGGATCCCGTCAGGGACCTCTTCTTCCGCAATGACTGCCGCCATGATGGTGGCGATCGATGTCTCCAGTACCGAAGGCTTCCTGAAGCCAAGACTTGACGTAAGGCTCCCCTGGCTGTCGCAGTCCAGGAGCAGGACCCTTTTCCCCTGCATTGCAAGACCTATCCCAAGGTTGACAGCGGTCGTGGTCTTGCCCACGCCGCCTTTCATATTAGCGACTGCTATGACTTTGCACATTTTCCTATCTCCTGTCTTTTTTCTGCCCTGTTGTTCGTTCCTTATCCTCAACCTTCTCGATCTCGGCCATCATCCGGAAGTACCGGTTCGATGTGCTGATCGGAAGCCTGTCTGAGACATTCTGGAGCCTGATCTCCTTATCTTCTTCCAGATGTTTCCGGAACCACTTCAGGTCCTCCGGGGTGCCCATCCATCTGATCTTAATCATCTGGGCCTCCTTCCCGACAGGACATTTCTTCTGCCCGTAACGCTGTGACTGACATGTTTTTCCTCCTTACAAACTGCTGACTGCCAATAGTTCCCATAACCATAACTGAAAAAAGGACACTTTCTAATCGCTTAGAAAGTGTCCTTCGTAGAGGCCTGCCTGATTGATTTACTCCAGATATATCCATATTTGTCCATATCTGTTGTCAAATTTGTTGTCAAAAAGTTGTCAACTCGGCAACGTGGGGTCGAAGAATGGCGTAAATACGCCATTTTCTCAGTTCTGAGATTTAAGTGTCGGGAACAGGAGCACATCGCGGATGGCTGCGCTGTTTGTCAGCAGCATGGTCAGTCTGTCGATACCGTAGCCGATGCCGCCGGTGGGAGGCATGCCGATCTCCATGGCGTGGAGGAAATCCTCGTCGGTGTGCTGGGCCTCGTCGTCGCCGGCGTCTGCCAGGGCGTCCTGGGCCGCGAAACGCTCCCTCTGGTCGATGGGATCGTTCAGCTCGGAATAGGCGTTGCACATCTCCCATCCGTTGATATAAAGCTCGAAACGCTCTACCTTGGTGGGGTCGTCCGGCTTTTTCTTGGTCAGAGGGCTGATCTCGATGGGATGGTCCATGATGAAGGTGGGCTGGATCATCTTGTCTTCGCAGAACTCGTCGAAGAAAAGGTTGACGATATCGCCCTTGACGTGGCGGTCTTCGTACTCGATGCCCTTTTCGTCCGCCAGCTTTTTGGCGGCTTCCGTATCCGGTACCTGATCGAAGTCGATGCCGGTGATCTCCTTAATGGCTTCGTTCATGGTCAGTCTGCGGAAAGGCTTTCCGAGATCGATCTCCTTGTCGCCGTAGGTGATGGTGGTGGTGCCGCAGACCTTCTGGGCCAGATACCGGAACATGGACTCGGTCAGTTCCATCATGCCGTAGTAGTCCGTATAGGCCTGGTAGAGCTCCATCAGGGTGAACTCGGGGTTATGCCTGGTATCCACGCCTTCGTTCCTGAAAACGCGGCCGATCTCGAAGACACGCTCCATGCCGCCGATGATCAGTCTCTTCAGGTAAAGCTCCAGGGAAATGCGCAGCTTGACATCCTCGTCCAGAGCGTTGAAGTGGGTCTCGAAGGGACGGGCGGCGGCACCGCCTGCGTTGGAGACCAGCATGGGAGTCTCGACTTCGATGAAGTCTCTGCCCGCCAGGAAGTTTCTGATCTCGCGGATGATCTGAGATCTCTTGTAGAAGGTGATCCTGGACTCATCGTTCATGATCAGGTCCACATAGCGCTGTCTGTAGCGCATATCCGTATCCACCAGGCCGTGGAACTTCTCCGGAAGGGGGCTCAGGGACTTGGAAAGAAGAGTGACCTCTTTGCAGTGGACGCTGATCTCACCGGTCTTTGTCTTGAAGACAAAGCCCTTTACGCCGATGATATCGCCGATATCCAGCTTCTTGAAGGCGTCGTAGGCTTCTTCGCCCAGGTCGTCTCTGGTGGCATAGATCTGGATCCTGCCGTCCCTGTCCTGGATATTTCCGAAGGAAGCCTTGCCCATCTTACGCTTGAACATCATGCGGCCTGCCAGGGAAACGTCTTTGCCTTCGAACTCCTCGAAGTTGTCCCTGATCTGGGCGGTGTGGTGGGTCTGGTCATACTTTACGATCTGGAAGGGGTCCTTTCCTGCGGCCTGCAGCTCTGCAAGCTTGTCGCGTCTGACCTTTTCCAGCTGAGAAACATTCTGTCCCTGGTTATTATTCTGTGCCATGCTTTCTCCTACATTCTTTATCAAATCAAGGCCCCGGAGGATCTCTCCGGGGCTTCCCCGGGCACGAATTACTCGAGGCCGATTACTTCATACTTAACGGTTCCGCCGGGCGCTTCGATCTCGATGACGGCGCCTACGCCCTTGCCGATCAGCTCTCTGCCTACGGGAGACTCGTTGGAAATGGTCCCTTTCAGGCTGTTGGCTTCGGTGGAGCCCACGATCTTATAAGTATCTTCGTCGCCGAACTCCAGGTCCCTGATGGTCACTGTGGAGCCGATGTTGATCCTGTCGGAAGAAGCGTCCAGCTCGTCCACCACTTCCACGTTCTTGAGGATGGCTTCCAGCTCGTTGATCCTGGCTTCGATGTCGCGCTGTTCGTCCTTGGCTGCATCGTATTCTGCGTTCTCGGAAAGGTCG
Source organism: uncultured Lachnospiraceae bacterium (assembly GCA_946614165.1). Lineage (GTDB taxonomy): Bacteria > Bacillota > Clostridia > Lachnospirales > Lachnospiraceae > CAG-791. The sequence continues at coordinate 4,691 of CAMOGQ010000059.1, read as the reverse complement.
CCCTGCTCTCTTGCTTCCTTGATCTTTGCGGCTACTTCCTGTCTCCTGTTGACCTTCAGGTCATGAAGTTCGTCTTCATAACGTTTGAGACCTTCGTATGTTAAGATATTCTTTTTTTCCTCTGCCATTTTTCAACACCCTTTCACGATCGATTTTATGCAGCATCTGCCACTTAGTGGCACCATATTATAGTTTGAATTGTCACAGGTGTCAACAGCGTTTTTTACCGTTTGTTCAAGCACTGCCCTTTCACCGTCCTCAGAGATATTCTCTCCTCAGGAGGCTCTCCAGCTCCTCATAGGTGGTCACCTGGTTGGCCATGTTCCGCACCCTGGCGGCGCTGGGGAAGCCTGCCAGATACCAGGCCACGTGCTTCCGCATCTCCCGCATGCCGATGACTTCTCCCTTGGTCTCCCGAAGAAGATCCGCGTGGCGAAGGATCATTGCTATGACCGCTCTCCTTGTGGGACGCTCCGGCGGGATCCTGCCTTCCAGTACCGCGCAGATCTCCGCAAAGAGCCAGGGATTGCCCCTGGCGGCCCTTGCCGCCATCACGGCGTCGCACCCGGTCTCCTTCATCATGGAAAGAGCGCCCGCACCGCTTACGATGTCCCCGTTTCCGATGACGGGAATGTCCAGGGCTTCCTTTACCCTGGCGATGATCTCCCAGTCCGCCCTGCCGCTGTACATCTGGACCCTGGTCCTGCCGTGGACCGCCACGGCCGAGGCACCGCCCGCCTGGGCTGCCAGGGCGCATTCCACCGCGTTCACATGGTCCTCGTCAAAGCCCCTGCGGATCTTGACGGTCACAGGCCTGGAGGTATTCTCCCTGACCGCCGCCACGATCCTTTCGATCAGGGCGGGGTCCTTCATGAGAGCGGATCCCTCATGGTTGTTGACGATTTTGGGCACGGGACAGCCCATGTTGATGTCCAGAAGGTCGAAGGTCTCCTTTTCGATCATCTGAGCCGCCCTGGCCATATATTCCGGCTCGTGGCCGAAGAGCTGCAGGGATACGGGCTTTTCTTCGGGCCTTGTGGCAAAAAGGTCGGCCGTTCTCTTGTTCTGATAGCAGATGGCCTTGGCGCTGATCATCTCCATGCAGACCAGGGAGGCTCCCTGTTCACGGCACAGAAGGCGGAAGGGAAGGTCCGAGACGCCGGCCATGGGTCCCAGGATCACCCGGCCCGGCAGCGTTACGGAGCCGATTGTCAGAGGGGTATTATAGTTTTCCGTCATGCTTCGAAGTCCTCGTCCGTATCCAGGAGGTCCGCCGGATTCTGGCCCAGATAGGTGACCTTGAAATAGATCTCCAGGGCCTCCAGCATTTCCCTCTTCTGCTTTCTGATCTCCTTGATCATCAGGGGCGCTCCGATCTCGTCGTAGAGAAGGTCTCCGTCCTCATGGGTGGATTCCATGACCAGTTCTCCGTAGGGAGTAAAGGACACGGTAAAGATCCCCCCGATCTCCTCGGTAAAGAGGACGCTGATGATGTGGAGCTGCTCCTGGATGCTTTCCGGGACCTTGCTGAACTTTTTGTTGAAATAGTATTTTTTGTCATAGGCGTTGGCTCCGCAGAGCACGATCCTGTATTTTTCTGCCATGTAAGTCTTCTTTCTTTTATCAGACGTAGCCGTTCACGCCGCGGACGGACACTTCTCCGGAGGAAACGATCCTGTCTTCTCCGCCTTCTTCCGGCGCCACGATCAGATCGCCCGTGTCCGTAATGCCCTTTGCGGTTCCGCCAAAGGGCTTCTGGGGATCCAGGACTTTGACAAAGCGGCCCCGGTTCACCAGTCCCTCCTCGTAAAGATCCTTTAAGGGGGAAAGGGACCCGGCTTTCAGAAATTTCCCGTATTCCTCTTCGAAGTGCTTCCAGACGGAAGCGGTAAAGGCCGCGCGGGAGATCTCCCTGCCCGTTTCCAGGGCAAAGGAGGAAGCCGTTTGTGCGATCTCCTGGGGAAACTCCTTCTGGTTGACGTTGAGGCCCGTTCCGATCACGATGTCCTTGATCTCCATTTCCTCCATCCGCATTTCCGTCAGGATCCCGCAGACCTTCTTCCAGGGCCCTCCCTGTCTGGAGGCCACGATGTCGTTGGGCCACTTGATCCCGAACCTGCAGGAGCCTTCGGGGGCCGCAGGAAGCTCCAGGGCCGCCTCATAGACCGCCAGAGCCATGACCAGGGTCACCATGGGGGCCGTTGCCGCGGGGATGCGGGGCTTTAAAAGGATGCTCATATATACGTTGACGCCTTCCGGGGAGATCCAGGTCCTGCCGCGCCTGCCTCTGCCGGCCCTCTGACAGGAGGTGACCACCAGAGTCCCTTCCTGCCAGCCCCTGTCGGAAAGGCGGAAGGCATCCTCGTTGGTAGAGCCTGTCTCCTTTTTCCAGATGAGGGGCCTTCCCGCAAAGGAGGTATGAAAAGCCTCCTCCAGTTCCTTCTGATTGAAGATATCGGCGGCGCTCTCTCTGACAAGGCGGTAGCCCCTGCGGGTCGCGGCTTCGATCCTGTAGCCCTCTTCCTTGAGCCGGCTCACGGCCTTCCAGACCGCAGTTCTGGAAACGCCCAGGCCGTCGCAGAGTTCCTGGCCGGAAAGATATCCGTCCGTCTCCTTAAGTTTCTGCAGTATTTCCTGTTTGCTGTCCATTTCTCAAATCCCGATTTACAGTCCCAGCGTGGCCGCAATGACTGCCTTGATGGTATGCATGCGGTTCTCCGCCTCCTGGAAGACCACGGACTGAGGGCTTTCGAAGACCTCGTCGGTCACTTCCAGTTCCTTCATGCCGAACTTCTCATAGACCTCTCTGCCGATCCCGGTGCCCTGGTCATGGAAGGCGGGCAGGCAGTGCATGAACACGGCGTCCGGCTCTGCCAGGGACATGAGATGAGCGTTGACCTGGAACTTCTTCATGAGGCCGATCCGCTCCGCCCAGGCTTCCATGGGCTCTCCCATGGATACCCACACGTCGGTGTAGAGGACGTGGGCGCCTTTTGCCGCCTCTTCGGGATCCGTGGTCAGGGTGATGGAGCCGCCGTTTTCCTCCGCGATCTCCCTGCAGGTCTTTACCAGCTCCGGATCCGGGAAATAGGCTTCGTCGGAAGCCAGGGCCACATGCATGCCCAGCTTTGCGCCCAGTACCATCAGGGAATCCGCGGTATTGTATCTGGCATCTCCGAAATAGGACAGGTGAATGCCCTTAAGATATCCGAATACCTCCCGGATGGTCAGGGCGTCCGCCAGCATCTGGGTGGGATGGAACTCGTTGGTCAGACCGTTCCATACGGGCACTTTGGAATACTTTGCCAGTTCTTCCACGATCTCCTGACCGTAGCCCCGGTATTCGATGCCGTCGTACATGGAGGCCAGGACTCTGGCCGTATCGGCGATGGATTCCTTCTTTCCGATCTGGGATCCGGTGGGCTCCAGATAGGTGGTCCCCATGCCCAGGTCGTGGCCTGCCACTTCGAAGGAGCACCTGGTGCGGGTAGAAGTCTTTTCAAAGATCAGGGCAATGTTCTTTCCCTCAAAATATCTGTGGACGATGCCCTTTTTCTTTTTATCCTTCAGATCTGCTGCCAGATCCAGCATATACAGGATCTCTTCGGTGGAAAAATCCAGGAGCTTGAGGAAATCTCTTCCCTTTAAATCGATTTTTGTCATGCCGCACGGTCCTCCGTTCTTTTATCTATGATTATATATACATTTATTATTCCAGAGTTTTCCTGTATTTCCGGCATTTCATGCACCGCAGGCGCATATTTATACACAAAATCCAAATGGAAATACATTTTCAAAGTATACTCAATCCGAAAGAAAACTGCAATAGAGAGATTTTTCATAAAAAGCTGAAAAAGGGCAGAAAAAAAGGGACAGGCCCGAATGGGCCTGTCCCCGGTTAATTCCTTATGCGCCTGCCCCGGGGCAGAACTGTTATGCCTCTTCCTTTTCGGGAGCGTCTTCCGCGATCCCCTTGAGGGAGGATACCAGACCTGCGATGCCCTGGATCTCGGAAGGGATGATGATCTTGGTGGCCTTGCCGTTGGCGGCTGCCTTGAAGGCTTCCAGACTCTTGAGGGTCAGGACTGCGTCGTCGGCGCCTGCTTCGCGGATCAGCTTGATGGACTCGGCGTTGGCTTCCTGTTCCTTGAGGATAGCCTGTGCGCGGCCTTCCGCTTCCTTGATCATCTTTTCTCTCTCGGCTTCCGCCTTGAGGATGACGGCCTGCTTGTCGGCCTCTGCCTGCAGGATCATGGATTCCTTGCGGCCTTCTGCCACCAGGACTGCGGACTTCTTTTCACCTTCTGCCTTCAGGATGGCTTCACGTCTCTCACGTTCTGCCTTCATCTGCTTCTCCATGGCCTCTCTGATGGCTGCGGGAGGAGTGATGTTCTTAAGCTCCACACGGGTGACCTTGATGCCCCAGGGATCGGTGGCAACGTCCAGGGATGCTCTCATCCTGGTGTTGATGATCTCACGGGAAGTCAGGGTCTCATCCAGTTCCATGTCGCCGATGATGTTACGGAGGGTGGTGGCGGTCAGGTTCTCAATGGCCATGATCGGATTTTCCACACCGTATGTATACAGCTTGGGATCCGTGATCTGGAAGAAGACGATGGAGTCGATCTGCATGGTAACGTTATCCTTGGTGATAACGGGCTGGGGCGGGAAGTCCACCACCTGCTCCTTCA
>CAMOGQ010000058.1 GCA_946614165.1 uncultured Lachnospiraceae bacterium | reverse complement strand
CAGTGCATCCATGAAAGGTGCCCCTTTTATCCGGGAAGAGGAACGGAAGGTCCCTTCACCCTGTACCTGGGATAAAAAAGGAAAAAAGGAGAGCTGGAAGAAAGCAGAGAGGAAAAGAGAAGAGGAGATATGATCTACAGAGAATTTGACGGCTGCAGGCTGTCCCTTCTGGGTTTCGGCTGCATGCGCTTTGCGCCGGACCCCGCTACCGGAGAGATCGACCAGGCCAAGGTGAATGCCATGTTCGACCTGGCCATCCGGGAGGGCGTCAACTATTTTGATACGGCCTATCCCTATCTGGGAGGAAAATCGGAGACTGCCATGGCAGAGGCCCTCTCCTCCTATCCCAGGGAGAGCTACTATCTTGCGGACAAGTTCCCGGGCCATTCCCTGACCCATCCCATCGACAACATCGCCCTTTTCCATGTGTCCCTCAGGAAATGCAGAACGGATTACTTCGACTTTTACCTGCTTCACAACATCACCGAGTGGTCCGTAAAGTATTACGAGAGCCGGGAATACCATATCCTTCCGGATTTTCTGCAGATGAAGAGGGAAGGAAAGATCCGCCGTCTGGGCTTTTCCTTCCACGGAGGGCCCACCCTTCTGGAGGATTTCCTGACAAGGCATGAGGGAGAGTTCGACTTTGTGCAGATCCAGCTCAACTACCTGGACTGGACGCTGCAGGACGCAAAAAGAAAATATGAGATCATCACATCCCACGGGCTGGGCGTCTTTGTCATGGAGCCCTGCCGGGGCGGAAAGCTGGCCCTCCTTCCGGAAGAGGCGGCCGGGAAACTGAGAAGCCTGGAGAAGGAGAGGGGCTCCGGACCCCTGAGCGACGCTTCCTATGCCTTCCGCTTCCTCCAGTCCCTGCCCGGGGTAAAGGTCATTCTTTCGGGCATGAACGAGGTCTTCCAGGTGGAGGACAATCTTCGGACTTTCCGCAGGGAACAGCCCCTGACGGAGGCGGAGAGGGAGACCCTTATGGACATAGCGGAAACGCTGAAAAAGGGCGTTCCCTGCACGGGCTGCAGGTACTGCTGCGACGGGTGCCCTGCCGGACTGGACATCCCCTATCTGCTCCAGTGCTACAACGATTACGCCTTTGCGGCCACCATGCCCCCCTCCATGCGGATCGACGCGCTGGAGGAAGAAAAGCGGCCCGCGGCCTGCATCTCCTGCGGCCAGTGCGCACACGCCTGCCCCCAGGGCATCGACGTGCCATCTGCCCTTAAGAAGCTTTCTGAGATGTATGAGAAGGGCCCCCACTGGGAAGAGATGGTAAGGATCCGGCAGAAAGCCATCAGCAGGGATCTGGGAGAAAAATAATAAAGTTCCTCAGAAGTGCCAGCCCTGGCGCTTTCTGAGGAACTTTTTTTGAAAAGATATTCCGGGAGGCTCTCTTTGGGATGGAGATTTCCCCCTGGAACGCTCCGGGGATTTCAGCTCTGGTCAGCTGGTGGGAGAGACCTTGGAGTCGATGTGCATGCCCATGCCTGCGGTATGGGCGGAGATTTCGGAAGAGAGGAAGAGGACGGCGTCTGCCACTTCCTCGGGCTTTGCGTATCTCTTGTCCATGGCGTAGGTGCCGGCCAGCATGGCCATGGCTTCCTCGTGGGTCATGGTGTCGCCGAAGAAATCCTTCTCGATGCGGAGCATCATAGGAGTGTCTACGGGGCCAGGGCAGATGTAGTTGACGTGTACGCCCACAGGGCCCAGCTCCATGGCAATGCACTTGGTCAGGCCGGCCACGGCATACTTGGAGGATACGTAGGCGCTGTTGCCTGCGGTGGGCTCATAGGCTGCCGCGGAAGCGATCACCACCACGGAGCCGGATTTCTTTTCGATCAGGGTGGGGGCGGCGTACTTGAGCAGGAGCATGACGGAGAAGACGTTGAGCATGTAGGTCTTTTCAAAAAGTTCCAGAGTCATATCCTGCACGGGATGGGCCTTTCCTTCATATCCCGCATTGGGAACCACGATGTCGATGGTGCCGAAGTGCTTTTTCGCATTCTCTACGAAGGCTTTGATATCTTCTTCTTTTGTCATGTCTGCCACAAAGCCTGCAGCCTGTCCCAGGGCCGCGTTCAGCTCCGGAAGCAGGGCGTCAATCTTGGACTGCCTGGTGGAAGAGAAAGCGACTTTGGCGCCCTCCGCCAGGAAGGCCTTTACGATGGCTGTGCCGATGCCGCCGGTCCCGCCTGTAACAAGTACGACTTTGTCTTTTAATTTCAGATCCATTTGCTACTCCTTTTTATGTTGATACTTTGACTGCTGACATCATTTTAGCATGAATAAGGCGGGAGAAACATAGGGTAAATTAACAAAGTTTATGTGTGTGTAAAGAGATGTCAGCCGGTTTTCTGCCTGGCCTGTCCGTTTTCATGGTAAGATGGAACGGAAGAAAACGATGGAAAAATATGAAACAGATATGAAAGCCCGCATGGGGGAGAGGTTTCGCTTCAGGGAGGACAGGCTTTGGCAGAAAGAACGACAGCCCTGTACAGGGATCCGGGGACAGGCACGACCAGCTATATAGGGATCGAGACTGTATACACGGTGGTAAATGGAAAGCAGATCAATATACCCGAAAAGATAGAAGATCTGCGAAAAAAGAGCAGGGCCCATGCCCTTTTCTGCCCCTGCGGATGCGGGAGCCGGCTGATCCTGGTGGCCGGGGACCGGAATCTGCGGGAGCAGCATTTCCGCATCTATGAGAAGGGTAATCTCCCCTGCAAGGCCGTCATGGAGGGAGATCTGTCCATTTCGTCCAGGATCGCCTTAAAGTGCTGGCTGGATGAGACCCTGGGGAATACCGGCCTGCAGACCCGGGTCCCCATAAGGACGGTGGACGAGACGGACCGGAAGTATGAATTCTCTCTCCTTAGCCCTGAAAGGAAAATAGCTGTCAGTTACAGCTGTAAAAGGGAGAATCTTTCCGACGAAAAGATCAGGGTCCTGGAGGGAAACCGCCAGGGGATCCGGACCTTTTACGTGGTGGACTCCGGGAACGGAGGCTGTGAGGGCCAGTATCCGGAATGGATGATGAAGATCCAGAAGGTCCAGGGATACTGCCTTCTTCTGTATGCTGGAGATCTGTCCTATAAAAGCATGGAGATGGAAGCAGCGTCTTATCTTCAGGACCTGGACGGGGCCTGGCGGCAGATCACTGCTGTGAGAGGAGCTCTGACAGATTTCAGGATCGATAGTGAAAACCGGCTTCTGGCCTTTGACCATCCGGTGGAAGATCTGGTCTCCATGGCGGAAGGGATCTTCAGACAGGAGCAGGAGCGGATCCGGGTTATGCGGTTTCTGGAAGAAATGCGCGAGAAGGAAGAAAGGGAGCGGGCCTTGGAGGAGCGCAGAAAGAGAGAAGAGGAGATCCGGCGCAGACGGGAGGCCCTGCAGCGGGAAAAGGAAGAAACGGCCCGGCGAGTGCAGGAAGAAGAAAAAGAAAGGCAGGAGAAGGAAAGGGCGGACATGGAGGCCCTGTTAGGCCAGCAGGAGACGGTCGCCACGGATGCTCTGGGAAGGCGGTGGATCAGGTGCGAGCTCTGCGGCAAAGCAGCCACGGACGATGCTTTTTTCACTTACGGAGGCCGGGGACGGATCAACCTGGGAATCTGCCGGGAATGTAAGGACAAAGTCCCGGACAAAGTCCCGGCCAGGGTCCCTCCGGAGAAAATGCGAAGGCCGGGAGCTTCTCCCGGCAGTAGGACGGCCGGGGAAAGTCCCTGCCCCCTGTGCGGCAGGCAGCTTGTAAAAAGAAACGGGAGATTCGGGATCTTTTACGGATGCAGCGGCTATCCCGCCTGCAGATTTACAAAAAGAGCATAGACGGGGAGGAAAGGCAAAGGACCGGGCAGAGCCGGCCTTTCCTCCTGCTCCCCTCTCATTTGCTGTAAGGAGAGCAGGATCCTGAAAGAGGGGCATGGAAGAAAGATACGAAAGAAGGGAAGGAAAAGGGGACATTGTTCCATAGAAGGCAAAGTCTGCCTGCCTTATAATAAATGTGATGCATTCCGCTTGTTTTTTTGTCAGGAGAGGAGATCCCATGTCGATCGTATACAACGAGAAGAAAAAAACGTTTTCCCTGCATACGGCCAGGACGACCTATCAACTGAAGATAGGAAATCTGAATTACGTGAAGCACCTCTATTACGGGGCCACCATCCACGATGAGGACCTGATCTATCTGATCCGTCGCTATGACCGCGGCTTTTCGGGCAATCCCTACGATTCCCTGAAAGAGAGGACCTTCTCCCTGGATGCCCAGCCCCAGGAATTCACCACCCAGCAGCAGGGAGATTTCCGCATCAATTCCATCGAGGTACAGAACGGAGACGGCAGCTTTTCCTTTGACGGAAGGTATGTCTCCCATAAGATCTGCAAGGGCCCCTTCACGCTGAAAGGCCTTCCCACCCCCTTTGCCAGAGAGGAAGATACCGTCGATACGCTGGAACTGACCATTGAGGACGCGGTGACGAAGGTCCGGGTCACCCTTCTGTATACGGTCTTCGAGGAGGCCGATATCATCATGCGCGCCGCCAGAGTCCATAACGGAGGCGCAAAGACCATCGCTCTCAAGCGGATCATGTCCATGAACATGGATTTTATGAACGGCAGGGACCTGGATCTGATCTCCCTTCCGGGCCGCTACGGCCAGGAGCGCCAGGTGGAGAGGCAGAGCCTGACCCACCATGTCCACAAGATCCGCAGCGGAAGGGGCATCTCCTCCCACCAGCAGAATCCCTTTATCGCCCTGGCGGAAAGGAACGCAGGTGAAGACTACGGCTCCTGCTACGGCTTCGCCCTTATGTATTCGGGAAGCTTCCTGGCGGAGGCGGAGCTGGACCAGTATGACCAGGCCCGCCTGGTCATGGGCATCAACGACAGGCTCTTTTCCTGGGATGTAGCCCCCGGGGAAGATTTTGACACTCCGGCGGTCCTCATGACCTATACCCACAAGGGCCTGACCAGGATGAGCCAGAACTACCACAACTTCTTCCGCACCAACATGAACCGGAGCAAATTTGTCAGGGATGTCAGACGGCCTGTCCTGATCAATACCTGGGAAGCCGCCTTTTTCAGCTTTGACGACGTCAAGCTGGTGGAGATCGCCAGGGCAGCAAAGGACATGGGGGTCGAGATGATCGTTATGGACGACGGCTGGTTCGGCAAAAGGGACGACGATAACTCGGGCCTGGGCGACTGGTACGTTAATGAGAAGAAGATCCGCTGCGGTCTGACAGAGCTGGTCCGGCAGATCAACGACATGGACATGAAATTCGGCATCTGGTTCGAGCCGGAAATGGTCTCCGAGGATTCCAATCTCTTCCGGGCCCATCCCGACTGGGTCATGGAGATCCCCGGCCGCCACGCTGTCAGAAGCCGCAACCAGCTGGTGCTGGACGTGGGCAGAAAGGAAGTCCAGGACTACCTGATCCAAAGCGTCAACAGGATCCTGGACAGCGCGAATATTTACTATGTCAAGTGGGATATCAACCGGGCCATTACCGACCTCTGGTCCAATGTCCTTCCCGCGGAGCGCCAGGGTGAGGTCTTCCACCGCTACGTCCTGGGCCTTTACAGGGTCATGGACGGGATCATCAAGACCCATCCGGATGTCATGTTCGAGGGCTGCGCCGGCGGAGGCGGCCGCTTCGACCCGGCCATGCTGACCTACTTTGTCCAGTACTGGAGCTCTGACAATACAAGGCCCCTGGACAACCTGAAGCTCCACTACGGCTCTTCCTTCCTCTATCCGGTCTGCAGCATGGGCGCGCATGTATCCGAGGCTTCTCCCATGGTCCCTCTGGAGACCAAAGCGGCCATCGCCATGTGCGGCACCTTCGGCTATGAGCTGGACGCCACGAAGCTTTCCCGGGAGCAGATCGAAACCTGTGCAGAGATGAGCAGGCTCTATCATAAATACTATGACCTCAACTTCTTCGGCGACTATTACAGACTGTCCAACCCCTTCGAGCAGGTCAATCTGGTGGCCTGGGAGACGGTGGCGAAGGACAGGAAGGAAGCACTGGTGACGGTCATTACGGTCAACCTGACCATGAACGGGCCCCAGGAATATATCAAGTGCAAGGGACTTGCCCCGGATACCCTCTATCACCTGGAAGGCGGGGGATCGGACCTTGTGGTCTCCGGCATGGCCCTTATGCACGCGGGCATTCCCGTTCCCAGGGAGATCCCGGAATTTACCGCCTTCCTTTATCACCTGAAGGCCCTTGAAGACCAGTAAAGGGAAAGAGGATAAAGCGGCCGGACAATACCCGGCAGGAGACAGGGGAGACGCAGGCAGGGCCTGCGCCTCCCCTGTTTTCTTATGTCTTTTTCCTGTCTCCATATGAATCTGTACTCGTAAAAAGATTCCGCAGGCATTAAAATGAATGGTGTAGAGATCAGCTTGAAGGCAAAAATGGGGGGATAAACATTTATGAGAAGAAAGATATGCTTTCTGCTGGCCCTTTGCATGATCCTGGGGCTGGCAGCAGGCTGCGGCAGGCAGAAGGAGGAAGAGAAGATCACTTCCCTGGCACAGCTGAATGAAGAGGGAAGAAAGATCGGCGTTGCGGTGGATACGGCGGATGACGAACTGGTCAGACAGTTCTTTCCTCTGGCCCAGGCAGAATACTTCAGCGATAATATCACGGCTTATACCGCAGTCAGCCAGGGTAAGGTGGACGCTTATCTTTACGGCAGGATCTACCTGGAGACTGCCCTTCGGAACGGTCTTACGGGTCTGAAGATCCTGGAGGAGAATGTGGGAGAGGGCAATACGGCGGCCATCGCCGTTTCCCCCGTAACGAAGATCCCGGACCTGAAGGAAACCATCGACGCTTTTCTGAAAGAGATCCGGGAGGACGGGACGCTGGAGGAGATCCATGAGAGGTGGCTTACCCGGGAGGATCCTGCCATGCCGGAGATCCCGGCAGCGGAGCCGTCCGGCCTTCGCCTTGTGGTGGGCACCACGGGCAGCTCCCAGCCCTTTTCCTACTACGAGGGCACGGAGCTGACGGGTCACGATATCGAGATCGCAAGGCGTCTGGCGGCCTGGATGGGGGCTGACCTGGAATTTAAGGTCTATGATTTTAACGGCATCGTGGCGGCGGCCCTGGGCGGAGACGTGGACTGCATCATTTCCAATCTCTATATAACGCCGGAAAGGCTGGAGTCCATTGCCTTCACAGACCCCACCTATGTGACGGAAATGGCCGTCATGGTAAGGGATACGGATTCCCCGGAACCGGAGCTGAAAAGCTTTTCGGATCTGGGCGGCAGAACGGTATCCATGGTCACCGGCGCTCCTTTTGAGGAACTGATCCGCAGCAAAAATCAGGATGTGGCAGAGTTCACATACTACAGCAGCTTTCCTGATATGATGCTGGCCTTAAAGATGGGGAAAACGGACGCGGCCCTGGGAAACAATGCCATTGCCGCTCTTGCGGTCAATAAGGACCCGGACCTGATGGTGTTCCCCGAGCCTCTGCAGGAGAGTGTGTTCGGCTTTGCTTTTGCCAAGGGAGACCCGGATCTCCCCAGGTGGCAGGCCGCTTTTGAGAAGATCCCGGAGGAAACAAAAAAGGCCGCCTGGGAAAAATGGACAGGGGCCGACGCATCCCTTAAAAAGCTTCCCGACCAGGACTGGCCCGGAGAAAACGGGACCGTGACGGTGGCTGCCTGCGATACCCTGGAGCCTATGAGCTACCTGGGAGAGGGCGGGAACCTTCTGGGATTTGACGAGGAAATGCTCCTTCTGACTGCCAGGGAACTGGACGTACGGGTGGAGTTTACAGGCATGGAATTTGCCGCCCTGCTTTCCTCTGTCCAGTCCGGAAAGGCGAAGATCGGAATAGGCTCCATTATCGTTACGCCGGAGCGGCAGGAAGCGGTGGATTTTCTGAACTATTATCCCGCCGCCTTCGTTCTGGTGGTCCGTGCGGTATCCGGAGAAGCCGCCGGAGCCTCCTTCATTTCGGGGATCCGTGCCAGCTTTGAAAAGACCTTTATACACGAGGGACGCTACCGCATGTTCCTTCAGGGCATCCTGACCACCGTCCTGATCACGGTCTTTTCCGTGATCTTCGGTACCCTGCTCGGCTTCGGCATCTATATGGCCTGCCGGAAAGGAAACCCGGCGGCCAATGCCGTCACGCGCTTTTGTACCTGGCTGGTGCAGGGACTGCCCGTGGTGGTCCTGCTCATGGTGCTTTACTATATCGTTTTCAGCAAAGTGGCGTTATCCGGCGCCGTGGTCTCGGTGATCGGATTTACCCTCGTATTCGCTTCCGGGGTGTACGGCATGCTGAAGTCGGGGATCAGCGTCATCGACAGAGGGCAGACCGAGGCGGCCTATGCCCTGGGCTATTCGGACAGGAAGGCCTTCTTCAGAGTGATCCTGCCCCAGGCCATTCCCCATATCATGCCCTCCTACAAAGCGGAGATCACAGCCATCATCAAGGCCACGGCCATCGTGGGCTACATTGCGGTCCAGGACCTGACAAGGACGGGAGATCTGATCCGCAGCAGGACCTACGAGGCTTTCTTCCCCCTGTTTGCGACAGCAGTCTTCTATCTGCTCCTGGAGGCTGTCCTGACGGCCCTTGTAAGCAGAATTGAAATAAGGACCGATCCCAGGCGGAGAAGTCCCGGGGAGATCCTGAAGGGGGTGAAGAGATGATCGAACTTAAGCACGTGGGGAAAAAATATGGAGATGCCATGCCCCTGAAGGACGTCAGTGTGGTCATAAATGACGGAGACGTCATTTCGGTGATCGGGCCCTCCGGTACGGGCAAGTCCACCCTTCTTCGCTGCATCAATCTTCTGGAGAGGCCTACAGAGGGACAGATCTTTGTGGACGGGGAAGAGATCACATCTCCCCGCTACGATGCAGCCCGGGTGAGGAGGAAGATCGGCATGGTCTTCCAGTCCTTCAACCTTTTCGGCCACCTGACCGTGATCGAGAATATCATGATGGCCCAGGTGGATCTTCTGGGAAAGAGCCGTCAGGAAGCCTATGACAGAGGCATGGAGCTGCTTTCCCGGGTGGGCCTTTCCGACCTGGCCCTGCGCTATCCGGACCAGCTTTCGGGAGGGCAGAAGCAGCGGGCCGCCATTGCCCGCACCCTGGCCATGGACCCGGAGGTGATCCTTCTGGACGAGCCCACCAGCGCCCTGGACCCCACCATGGTGGGGGAGGTGCAGTCGGTGATCCGGGACCTTGCCGGCAGCGGAAAGACCATGATGATCGTTACCCACGAAATGAATTTTGCCAGGGCCATCTGCAGCAGGGTCTTCTACATGGACCAGAATGGGATCTGTGAGGACGGTCCTCCGGACCAGATCTTCGACCATCCCCGGAAGGAGCTGACCCGGAGATTCATCCGAAGGCTCAAGGTCCTGGAGCTTGCGGTGGAGGGCAGGGAGTTCGACTTCCCCGGTGCCGGCACCCAGATCGACCAGTACTGCATGAAGAATGCGATCCCCTCCCGCACCAGATACCGGATCCGCCTGGCCTTTGAAGAACTGATCCAGCAGATCCTCTTTCCCCGGATCAGAGATCCCCGTATCCATGTGACGGCGGAGTATTCGGAAAGCGGGGAAAGCGTGGAAATGACAGTCCGCTATAACGGAGAGGTCTTCGATCCCGCAGATTCGGAAAACGAACTTTCCTACAGGGTCATAAAGGGGATTTCTTCCGGAGTGCGTCATGAAGCGGTCTCCGAAGGGGATTACACCAATCTCTTCAGGATTACCATAAGGTAAGGGGGAAAGAGACCGCCAGGAAAAGGCAGGACCTTCTGCCGCTGTTAAGGAGCAGGCTCCGGCAGATCAGGCATTCGTCTGATGCAAGGGACCGTTGAGATACCAAAATACATTCAAAGGAGGAGTACCATGCGAAAAAAAAGACGTAACATTCTGACACTTCTTTTGGCATTCATTCTGATGCTTTCCATGACGGCCTGCGCGGCCTCGGAAAAGACGGAGGCGCCCGCTGAGCCTGCCGAAACGGAGGCGGAGCCCGGGACTGAGGAAACCGGGGAAACTGCCGCAGCTGAAGAAACGGAGGAAGCCCAGGAGCCCCAGGCAGAGAAAAACGGGGAGATCTATATTCTCTGCACCAGTGACGTTCACTGCGGCGTGGATCAGGGCTTTGGCTATGCGGGCCTTGCAAAGATCAGGGATACCCTGGAGGCGAAGGGCTGTGAGACCATCCTGGTCGACGACGGAGATTCGATCCAGGGAGAGCCCATCGGCACCGTTAGCAAGGGAGAAAACATTATCGATCTGATGAATGCCATCGGCTATGACGCGGCCATACCCGGCAACCATGAATTCGACTACGGAACGGACCGTTTCCTGGAGCTGACTGGGAAAGCGGAGTTCCCCTATATCAGCTGCAACTTCACCTATCAGGACGAACCGGTCTTTAAGCCCTATGTCATCCTGGAAGCGGCCGGAAAGAAGATCGCTTTCGTAGGCGTGACGACGCCTCTGACGGTCCGCAGCTCCACACCGGCCTATTTCCAGGACGGGGAAGGGAATTATGTATACGGCTTCATGATGGATGAATCCGGAGAGAAGGTCTACCAGGCCGTGCAGGGAGCGGTGGATGCCGCCAGGGAAGAGGGCGCCGATTTCGTATTTGCCATGGCCCACCTGGGAAATGAAGAAGAATGCAGGCCCTGGACCTATGCGGATGTGATCGCCAACACCTCGGGAATCGATGTATTCCTGGACGGCCACAGCCATGACACCGACCAGGTGGTCATGAAAAACAAAAACGGGGAAGATGTGACCCGCTCTGCCGTGGGAACCAAGATGTCCTGCATCGGCTACACTCACATTTCTGCGGAAGGCGAGATCGCAGAGACCGGCATCTGGACCTGGTCCAACAAGATCTCCGCGCCGGAGCTTCTGGATATTCAGGGAGAGCTTCGTGACAAGGTGGATCTGGCAAAGAAAGAACTGGACGAAGAAATGAACCGGGTGGTGGCAACTGCGGAAGTCAGGCTGACCATCGAGGATCCCGAAGAGAAGGATGCCAACGGAAAGCCCATCCGTATGGTAAGACGGGCGGAGACCAATCTGGGAGATCTGTCTGCGGACGCCTACCGTGATCAGTCCGGAGCGGATATTGCCCTCGTAAACGGCGGCGGTGTCCGTGCCAACATTGAAAAGGGCGACGTCACCTTCGGAAACATCATTTCCGTACACCCCTTCGGCAACATGCTCTGCGTTATCGAAGTCACAGGCCAGCAGATCCTGGATGCCCTGGAATGGGGCAGCAGGGCAGTGCCCGGAGAAAACGGAGGCTTCCTGCAGACGTCTGGCCTGACCTATGAGATCAATACACAGGTCGAAAGTCCCTGCCTGGAGGATGAAAACGGAATGTTCGCAGGAATCGAGGGGACCCGCCGGGTCCAGAATGTCATGGTGGGCGAAGAGCCGATCGATCCGGAAAAGGTATATACCTTAGCCAGCCACAATTACATGCTTCTGGAAAAAGGCGACGGCTACACCATGTTTGACGGCGCAGAGGTTCTGCAGGACAGCGTCAAGCTCGACAACCAGGTGCTGATCGATTACATCGTGGACTCTCTGAACGGAGTGATCGGCGGGGACTACGCGGATCCCTACGGCCAGGGAAGGATCAAGGTCCTGGAATAAATAAAAAAGCAGCATCGGCATATCCCCTGAGCGCGGAAGGCCCGCAGGGCGGCATATGACGAAGTGATAAAAAGATCCGGTACAGACACATTTAAGTCAGATGGTCTGTACCGGATCTTTCTGCCTGTAAAAGGGGCGCTCCAGAGAGCGGACGGATTCAGAAAAAGCAGTCAATGCCGCGGCCCAGAAAGACTTTCTGATATCCGGTAAGGTCTTCCGGGTGCAGGGCCTTTATGCCGGTCAGTCCGTACTCCCTGTTCAGGAATTCGTATTTCCGCTCCCCCATCTGGTGGAAGGGAAGGAGCTGGACCCGGGTAAGCCCCATATCCTCAAGGAGGGCTGCGATCCCTTCCGCATCGGAGAGAGCCGCGTTGAAGCCGGGGATCACAGGGATCCGGGGCAGAATATTCAGGCCCTGGTCTGCGGCCCAGCGAAGGTTCTTATGGATCAGTTCCGTACCGGCGCCGGTCCCCTCCCTGTGCTTTTCGGAGTCATAGTGCTTGACGTCGAAGAGGAGAAGATCGAAGAGGGGGGCAAGCCGGCGAAAGACTTCTTCGCCGACACAGCCGGTGGTCTCAATGGCGGTATGGATGCCTTCCTTCCTGAGGCGGAGGACCAGCGCCTGCGTAAAATCGGGCTGCATCATGCCCTCTCCGCCGGAGACGGTCACGCCGCCGCCGGATTCTTCGTAAAAATCTCTGTCCTGCAGACACACTGCGGTGACCTCTTTGGCCGATTTATACTCGCCCTCACCGGTCAGGGCCCGGCCGGGGCAGCTTTTTACGCAGGAGAGGCAGCCGCTGCATTTATGAAAGTCAATGCGGATCCTTCCGTCTTCTCCTGCGGACACGGCCTTTTGCGGACAGATCTGCACGCAACTGCCGCAGTGCAGGCAGCTGTCGCTGTGATAAAGGATCTGTACGCCGGGCAGTTGGGACTCCGGATTGGAACACCATCTGCAGCGGAGGGGGCAGCCCTTTAAAAAGACGGTGGTCCTCACCCCGGGACCGTCGTGGATGGAAAATTTCTGAATGTTAAAAACAAGGCCTTTTGCTTCCATAAAAGACTCCTTATGAGATTTTTCCGGAGGGATCCGGAATGACCGGGTCATATCCCTCCGGTATGCTCCTATCATAGCATCTGCGTTCGAATATGTAAAGAATAAGTTACGAATGAAATTTAAAATAATTTCCTATGAAAAAGACATTGACATCAATCCGGGAGGTGCTATAATTAAAATTACGAACGGAACATAAAACGATTTCAATAAAAGCAAAAGGAGAACGTCATGGAAAACAAAGCGCATTTCGGATCTCTGACACCCAGAATGCAGGCCTACCGGGAGAGCGTCCTGGATCAGAAGCCCTATATCGACGCTCAGCGCGCAGTCCTGGCCACCGAATCCTATCAGAAAAATCTGCATCAGCCCTCTGTTATGAAAAGAGCTCTGATGCTTCAGAATATCCTTGAAAAGATGGACATCTACATCGAGGACGAAACGATCCTTGTGGGAAACCAGTCCTCGGTCAACCGGGGAGCGCCGGTCTTTCCGGAGTACACCATGAAGTTCATTATGGACGAGCTGGATCTGTTCGAGAAGCGGGACGGGGACGTGTTCTATATTACGGAAGAGACCAAGGAGCAGCTGCGGAGGATTGCTCCCTTCTGGGAGAACAACAACCTCCGGGCCAGGGGCGAAGCCCTGATCCCCGAGGAGATGCAGGTCTACATGGATACAGGCTTCTTCGGCATGGAGGGAAAGCTCAACGCCGGCGACGCCCATCTGGCCGTGGATTACGAGACCATGCTGCGCACAGGCCTTCGGGGCTATGAAGAGCGGGCAAGGGACCTTAAGGCTGCTCTTGACCTGACCGAGCCCTCCTCCATCGATAAGTATCAGTTCTATAAAGCTGTCCTGATCGTCATCGGCGCTGTAAAGGGATTCGCGGAGCGCTTTGCGATTCTGGCAGAAAAGAAGGCGGAGACGGAAGACGAGCCCAGGAGATCCGAACTGCTTGAGATCGCCCGCATCTGCCGTAAGGTCCCCTATGAGAGAGCAGAGACCTTCCACGAGGCCGTGCAGGCCGTATGGTTCATCCAGCTGATCCTGCAGATCGAATCCAACGGCCACTCCCTTTCCTACGGCCGCTTCGACCAGTATGTATATCCCTATCTGGCCTCCGACCTGGAAAAGGGACTGATCACCGAGGACCGGGCCGTGGAACTGCTCACCAATCTCTGGATCAAGACCCTGACCATCAACAAGGTCCGGTCCCAGGCCCATACCTTCTCCAGCGCGGGAAGCCCCATGTACCAGAACGTCACGGTGGGCGGACAGACCGCCGACGGAAAGGACGCCGTCAACAGACTGTCCTTCCTGGTCCTTAAGTCCATCGGCCAGACCAGGCTTCCCCAGCCCAACCTGACGGTCCGCTATCACAGAAACATCAGCCAGGCCTTTATGGATGAGGCCATCGAGGTCCTGAAGCTGGGCACCGGTATGCCGGCTTTCAACAATGACGAGGTCATCATTCCTTCCTTTATCGAGAAAGGGGTAAAAAAGGAGGACGCCTACTGCTATTCCGCCATAGGCTGCGTGGAGACCGCCGTGCCCGGAAAGTGGGGCTACCGCTGCACCGGCATGAGCTATCTGAACTTCCCCCGCATCCTTCTCATGGTCATGAATAACGGCATCGACGTGACCAGCGGCAGAAGGTTCGTGGAGGATCACGGAAACTTCCGGGATATGGAATCCTTCGAGGATCTGATGAAGGCCTGGGATAAGGCCATCCGGGAACTGACCAGGGCCAGCGTCATCGTGGAGAACGCCATCGACATCGCCAGCGAGAGGGAAGTGCCCGACATCCTCTGCTCCTGCCTGACCCAGGACTGCCTGGGGAGAGGAAAGACCATCAAGGAGGGCGGAGCGGTCTACGATTTCATTTCCGGCCTGCAGGTGGGCATTGCAAATATGGCAGACTCTCTTTCCGCCATCAAAAAGCTGGTCTATGAAGAAAAGAAGATCACAAGGGACCAGCTGATGAATGCCCTGGCTACGGATTTCGCCGGAGAAGAAGGCGAAAAGATCCGCCGGATGCTTGTGAATGATGCTCCCAAGTACGGAAACGACGACGACTACGCAGACAATCTGGTGGTGGAGGCCTATGCGTCCTATCTGGACGAGATGAAGAAATACAAGAACACCCGCTTCGGCAGAGGACCCATCGGGGGCATCCGCTACGGCGGGACCTCTTCCATCTCCGCCAACGTGGGCCAGGGCCTGGGCACCATGGCCACTCCCGACGGACGCCACGCCAGGGAGCCCCTGGCGGAAGGGTGCTCGCCTGCCCATTCCATGGACAGGAAGGGCCCCACGGCTGTGTTCAAGAGCGTATCCAAGCTTCCCACCCATGAGATCACGGGGGGCGTGCTCCTTAACCAGAAGGTCACCCCCGCCATGCTCTCCACCAGGGAGAACACCAAAAAGCTGGAATTCATTGTCCGCACATTTTTCAACCGCCTGGAAGGCTATCATGTGCAGTATAATGTAGTGGATAAAGCGACTCTGCTGGATGCCCAGGCCCACCCCGAAAAGCACAAGGACCTGATCGTCCGGGTGGCCGGCTACAGCGCATTCTTCAATGTCCTCTCCAGGGCCACCCAGGATGACATCATAGGAAGAACGGAACAGACTCTGTAAGGCAGACATAAGCATTTGAAAGAGAGGAGAACTGCCATGAAATTCTGTATTGATGACGCAAATGTGGATAAGATCCGCCGTATTTATGAGTATTACCCGGTGGACGGTGTTTCCACCAACCCTTCCATCCTGGCAAAGACCGGAAGAGAGCCCTATGAGGTATTAAAGGAGATCCGCTCCATCATCGGAGAGGACGGCGAGCTCTTTGTTCAGGCCACATCAAAAGAGGCGGAAGGCATGGTGGAAGAAGCCCGCAGGATCGTGAAAGAACTGGGAAAGACCACCCTGGTCAAGATCCCCTGCACCCCCGAAGGCTTTAAGGCCATGAAGCAGCTGAAAAAGGAAGGCATCCGCTTTATCGGAACGGCCATTTACACAGCCATGCAGGGCTTCCTTGCGGCTAAGTGCGGGGCCGAGTACGTGGCCCCCTATGTCAACCGCATCGACAACATGGGCTTTGACGGCATAAGGGTGTCCATGGAGATCCATGATGCCATCACCGAAAACGGCCTTGACTCCGGCCTTCTGGCGGCCAGCTTCAAGAACAGCCAGCAGGTGCTGGAGCTGATCAAATACGGGGTAAAGGCGGTGACGGTCTCTCCGGATGTGATCGAGGGTCTTGTAAAGAATGCGGCCGTGGACGCCGCCGTCGATCAGTTCACGGAGGATTTCCGGGGACTGGTGGGAGAAGGAAAGACCATGGCGGACTGCTGAGAAGCGGCGGTAAAGGCCGCACCCTGGCATACATCTCAATATATCTGACAGACTGCCGGCTGCATGCCGGCAGTTTTTTGTGCCGCCCGCACCGCTCGCATGCTGCATGTTTTTCCCGGGAGGAATGCTTTTTTCCCGTCTCCATGTTAAAATGAATCCGTAATTTCGACACTATGCAGCGCCTTCTCTTCATATGGGCAAGGCAAAAACTGCAGGGAGGCCGTAAGGAACACGATACAGGGTTAAAAAGGAATCGGAAAAATGGCAGTGACCAGAGCTATTTCGGGACGAGCGGGAGCCGGGGCAGTCCGTAAAAAAGACGCGCCTGAGAGTGAAAGCAGACCGGTAAAAAGAAGAGGAAAAGAGGAAGGCGGGCAGCCCGGGCGGCTTACCGTCCTGTTTACAAAGTCGGGATTTAAGGTAGACCGGACCGGGGGAGAACCCCGGGACCCCTATGAGGCAGGACTGAAAAGGCGCCTTCTGGAGGATCCCTGGGGAACGCTCTATGCCATGGGATTTGAGGAAAAAAAGGCCGCCGGTAAGGAAACCGCTTCCGCAGCCTATCTGAGACGGGTGTCGGAGGAGTTCGTACGTACCCTGACGGATATACCGGAGCTGGAGATCATAAGGGAAGAGGTCCGGCCGGAGCCTTCGGAGGAGGTCCTGGAAGAGCTTATGCTGGCGGTCCCCTTCGGAATCGGCACGGAGTATATCTCGCCCGCATGGATCAGGGGGATCTTTACCCGTCTGGGAGAAGTGTTCTCCCGGGAGATCGGTTCCTATGAGGGCACGGTGCGTCTGTATCTGACAGAAAAGAGCCAGCAGCTGCGGGTGCCGGAGCGGGTGTTTTTCCATCTGGTGGAGAACCGGCAGGACGAGAGCGGCCGGTATCCCTTCGCCTTTCTGGCCACCTATGCCACCAGGGACGAAAACAATGCGGTGCGCCACATGCCCCTTTCCTATGCCCTGACGGAGTATAAGCACGACCGGGAAAAGCTGGTGGCCCTTCTGTCCTGTCTGAACGGGGCGGCGGAGGTCTCTTCTCTGGTGTCCGGCTTTATGGAATCCGGGGAACTCTTTCATCCTCTGGGCCTGACGGGAGAGGAAGCCTACGCCTTTTTAAAGGATGTGCGTGCCATTGAGGAGGCAGGAATCCTCTGCCGCGTTCCCAACTGGTGGAAGCGGGGCAGCGCCCAGATCTCCATGCAGGTAAAGCTGGGAGATAAAAAGCCTTCCCTTTTAGGATTTGACTCTCTGGTCTCCATGCAGCCGGAGCTGACAGTTAACGGGGCAGCCCTGACGGCGGCGGAGATCCGCCAGCTTCTGGCCCAGACAGAGGGACTTGCCTTTCTCAAGGGGAAATGGGTGGTGGTGGACCACGCCCGTCTGGAAGCCCTGCTTCAGCAGATGGAGAATTACCGGGGAGACTTATCCCTTATGGAAGCGCTGCGTCTGGAGACCGGCATCGGAGAGAAGGAGGATGTGGACATCGGTCCCAGGATCACCAACGGAAAGTGGCTGGGGGACCTCTTCCAGAAGCTGCGCCAGCCTGCAGGCCTCAGAAACCAGCGGGTGCCTTCCACCGTGAATGCCCAGCTGCGCCCTTATCAGAAGACAGGCTACAACTGGCTCTTATATATGCAGGACATAGGCTTCGGCGCCTGCCTGGCCGACGACATGGGTCTTGGCAAGACCCTGCAGGTCCTTACATGGCTGGACCGCTTCCGGAAGCAGCAGCCGGAGGCAAAAGTCCTGCTGGTGGTCCCGGCCTCTCTTCTGGGCAACTGGCAGAAGGAAGCGGCAAAGTTCACACCGGAGATCATGCTTATGGTCCTGCACGGGATGACAGGGGCCGCCATGAATGCTCTGGCCCAGGATCCGCCCTTCCTTACCCTTACCACCTATGGGATGGTGGGCCGCCTTACGGCCCTGCAGGAGAGGGAGTGGGCCGCCGTCATCCTGGACGAGGCCCAGGCCATCAAAAATCCCGGCACGAAGCAGACCCGGGCCATCAAGAAGCTCCGGGCCGCCCAGCGGGTGGCCATGACCGGCACCCCCATCGAAAATGATCTTACCAATCTCTGGTCCCTGTTCGATTTCCTCAACAAGGGTCTTCTGGGGACCTCGGACGAATTCCGTGATTTTTCCAAACACCTGGAGGAAAATCCGGAGGGCTACCAGAAGCTCAAGAACATGGTGTCTCCCTTCATCCTGCGCCGGGTAAAGACCGACAGGTCCATCATTTCGGACCTTCCCGACAAGCTGGAGACCGTGGACTACGCCTCTTTGTCCAAAAAGCAGATCGTTCTCTACCGGAAACAGGTGAAGGAGCTGGAGGAAAAGATCGCAACTGCCGACGGGATGCAGCGCAGAGGCCTGGTGCTTTCCGCTATCATGCGGCTCAAACAGATCTGCAACCATCCCGACCAGTTCCTGGGACAGGAGACCTATGACCCCGAAGAGAGCGGGAAGTTCGCCATGCTGCGGGAGATCTGCGGGACCATCTATGAAAAGAGGGAGCGGGTCCTTGTCTTTACCCAGTACAGAGAGATCACGGAATACCTGGCCAGGTATCTGGAGCAGATCTTCCACGCAAAGGGACTTATCCTGCACGGAGGGACCCGGGTGAAACGCCGCCAGGAAATGGTGGAGCAGTTCAACGGAGAAGAATATGTGCCCTTCATGGTCCTTTCCGTCAAGGCGGGCGGCACCGGCCTGAATCTGACCGGGGCCAACCATGTGATCCATTTCGACCGCTGGTGGAATCCCGCCGTGGAAAACCAGGCCACGGACCGGGCCTTCCGCATCGGGCAGACAAAGGACGTGATGGTCCACAAGCTGGTCTGCACCGGCACCATAGAGGAACGCATCGATACTCTGATCAACAGCAAAAAGGAACTGGCCGAAAACGTCATAGGCGCCGGCGGCGAGAACTGGATCACGGAACTGGGCGATAAGGAGATCCTGGACCTCATGAGGCTGGAGATCTGAAGGGGATAAGGAAGAGAAGCATATGAGCAGATATTGGAATACAGGGATCAGCTATTCACAGCCCGCTGTGGAGGACCTGAGGAAAAAAGCGGCGGCAAGCGTGCAGGCTGCCGCGAAAAAGGGCCAGAAATTCGAACCTGTCCTTCCCCATAAGGGGACCCGGCAGATCTGCGAGAGCTGGTGGGGACAGGCCTGGTGCGCCAACCTGGAGAGGTACGCGGATTTCGCCTCCCGTCTGGACAGGGGCCGCCGCTATTTCCGATCAGGCACCGTGGTGGACCTCAAGATCCGGCCCGGCAGGGTGGAGGCCCGGGTCCAGGGCAGCCGCAAGACGCCCTATAAGGTGGATATCCGGATCAGCCCCCTCTCCGAGGAAAAATGCCAGGCCATCATAGAACGCTGCGGAAGGAAGATCAGAACCATTGACAAACTGATCAACGGAGAGTTCCCGGAGGAACTGCAGGATCTGTTTACGGCAGAGGGAGGTCTTTTCCCCAGCCCTGCCGAGATCAGCTTTATCTGCTCCTGTCCGGACTGGGCTCTTATGTGCAAGCATGTGGCTGCCGCCATGTACGCCATAGGCGTGCGCTTCGACGAGAATCCCTTTTTCTTTTTTCATCTGAGGGGCATAGATATAGACCGTTTCATAGACGTTACCCTGGAAAACAAGGTGGAAAGCATGCTTCAGAACGCGGACGTGGATACGGACAGGATCCTGCATGAGACCGACCTGACGGGACTCTTCGGCGTTCTGTAAAAAAGCGGAAGGATGCTTCCCGGTGGCACAGGTCCGGGAAGAGACACAGATCAGACACCATTCCCTCCGGGGGCGGTGTCTGATTTTTCATGCATTCCGCGCCAATGAGGCCGCGCGGTTATCAGACTCTGCGCCCAGGGGAGGCGGAGGAGGTATATAATAAAAGCCGGCAGTGCAGGGGAAACAAAGAGCCCCCTGTCCTATTCAGAAAAAGAGGTGCATCAGGAAATGTCTTCAGCCGCCGCTATGCTTATCATTCTGGCATGCCTTGCCATGCCGGCTGTTCTCAGCTTCTATAATTTCCTCGGGATCTTCCGGGAATACAGAAACAGGACCCTGAAATATATCATGTGGATCCTTACCCCGGTCCTGGGGACCCTGGAAACCGTGATCTTCATGTCTTTTATGGACGTGCAGCTGGATCAGGCCTGGAGCGAACAGCTCGTAAACTCCCAGCTGCATCAGCCTGTATGGACAGGGGGCTGGCTGACCCTCGGCCTGATCTGCCTTATCGGGATCCTGGGGGCCGCCATTCTTACAGCCTGCGACGTAAATAAAACGCCGCCTCTGGTATCGGTCCTGTGTATGGCGGCCATGTACCTTCTTCTGGCCGTGCAGGTCCTCTGGTCCCTGCAGGTGGTGAATCATGTGGAGAACATGGCCCCCTGCCTGGTCCTTCCCATGAATCTTTTCTTTATCGGCATCACCATCATCCGGCAGAAGATAAAGGAATGGAATGAGGCGGACGCTCACGCCCGGCCGGATTTCGGAAAAAACAGATGGATCAGGGCCATGAACAGGAGGCTTATGCAGGCGGAAAAATGGCCTCTGTGGGCGTTTGCCTTCGCCCTTCCCCTGCTGGGCATTCTTCTGCTTCTTCTGATCCTCCTGGGCCAGGAGCCGGACGCCCTGATCAAGGCCTGGACAAACACGACGGACTGGACCCTGTCCCGGCAGACAGGCCCCCAGAACATCTGTTTTGACTAATGATTAGCGGCGCAAGCTCCATCTGATTCTTTGAATCAGGTGGTGTC
>CAMOGQ010000057.1 GCA_946614165.1 uncultured Lachnospiraceae bacterium | reverse complement strand
GCACTGAATGCCGGAGAGGAAGAACTGGCAGAGCTTTACCGCAGGTATGGGATTCGGGAAGAAGAAAATAATGAGGAGAAAGAGGCGTAAGGGGGCCGAACAGACATGGTCAGTGCCCCCACGGAAGCCTTGAACGCAGCCAGGATAGTCCCATGACCGGCGCAGAAAGCTGCCGCCTCCCGGGGAGCGGTCCGGACTGCAGGTAAAAGCAAAAAAGGAGAGCGTGCCGGTCAGGGCCGCTTTCCTTTTCCGGTCAGATGCTCCCTGAAAAGAGCCGGGGTGCAGCCCTCCAGCTCCCGAAAGACATGGATGAAGTAGCCCGGCGTATTGAAGGCGAGCTGTTCGGCGATCTGGCTGACACTTAAGTCTGTGGTTTCAAGCAGGGTCTTTGCCCGTTCGATCCTGACTTTACGGATATAATCGCTGACGGACATGCCGGTCTCATTTTTGAATTTTTCTGTCAGATAATACCTGGTATAGCCCACCAGGGAGGCCAGGTCAGCAGCAGATATTTTCCGGTCCAGGGAAAGCTCTATGTAATCGCAGCATTTCTGTATAGCATGGGAATAACCGGGATTGGCATGCAGCTGATGGACCCGGTAGACAAAATCGTGGTACATGGCATGGGACAGGGAACTGAGTTCTCCGGAATCCCGGCAGTCTTCCACCGTCTGAATATAGGAATCTCCCAGGGGATAGGCAATCTCCGGCGATAAGCCTCCCTCCATGGCCGCTCTGGTAACCAGTGTGATAAATACAGTCACGCTGGTTTTTATCTGTCTTAAGGGATCCTTTCCCCGGACAGGAACGCCGGGGCTCAGGCTGACGGACCGGTTCAAAGCGCTGTAATAATTGATGTCGCCCTTCCTGACCATATCCAGCAGGGCCTTTTCCGACTGATAGACCTCCAGGCGGTTGCGTCCGCCCACAAAAGAATCCTGCCGGTTCCGCTCCAGGATTGCTTCCGGGTGCAGGACTTCCGCTCCCAGCTGCTGCATCGTCAGGGTGTTGTGGACCAGCATGACATATCTGACAAAGATGGCATAGGAGATGACGGGGATCCGGGGCAGCAGGGAGCAGAAGGCCCCTGTCCAGGACCGGCCGCTGCCCCGGCCGGGATCCGCGTACAGGGCGTTCCTGATGCTCTGCAGATCCGGGGGCATATGGAAGACAGGGCCTATGACAAAGACAAGGCTGCGCTTTCTCTCCGTCTCCAGGGCAAGGGCCCATTGGAGGCTGATGGAGGAGCCGATCACACGGGGCACAGTGTCCTCCCCTTCGGCCGCAAAACCCAACATTTTGTCATAGCCTCCAAGAGACCGGAAGGCCTGGTCCAGGGTCTCCCGCATATCTTCCGGGCAGGAGGTTCCGATCAGGCGGCCGTCGGATCCGTAGCACCAGATATAAAAGCTTTCTCTGCTTGGAATAAGGGATTGGAGCAGGTAGAGGTTCTGCTCTCCCTGGGTAATGATATCAGACATGGTTCCCTTCCTCCTTTGTATTTCATTATAAAAAGAACGGAGGCAGATCACAATCTTTCGGCTCCTGAATTTCCCGAATTATTGTCATTGGACAGACTGCATTGTCTTTACGCTCCCTTTTTCCCTTTCCTATAATAGAACCATAACACAGGCAGAGCCGTCGGCCACGGGCAGACGGACCAAAGGAAAGGAAGAAAGGAAGCGCCTTTCATGACAAGTACCAGTTCAGTTCACAAAGCAAATCAGGTCCATTACCGCAAAGCCAGACTCTGGCAGATCATTCTCATTGCCTTCAACGCCTTCAACGGCATGGCCGTCTATTTTCTGATCGGCCTGGCCAGTTACTCCGCCAGCATCGGCTACGGGATCGCCACCCTGGTAGTGGGAGGTCTTCTGACCTTCACCCGTATTTTTGACGCCGTTACAGACCCCATGCTGGCTTTTCTCTATGACAGAGTAAATACCCCCTGGGGCAAGGTAAGGCCCCTGATGCTGCTTGGCTGGACCGTGCAGACCCTTGGCCTTCTGTGCATGTTCAACTTCTTTTCCAGCAAGGGGCACGGAGTGGCCGTCTTCCTGGCTTTCTACATGATCTACGTGGTGGGCTACACCATCGTCAACATGACTGCCCAGACCCTGCCCGCCCTGATCACCAATGATCCCAGACAGCGTCCCACCGTGGGCGTCTGGCAGACAGCCCTGAACTATATCACTCCCATGGCCCTGAACATCATCGTTTACACCAGGATCATGCCTGCCATGGGAGGCAGCTTCAATCAGGATTTCCTGAACGTTGTCACCTGGCTGTGCGTGGCCATCTCCTTTATAGGCATCGTGCTGGTCTGCATCGGCGTATCGGAGTATGACAGACCCGAGAACTTCAGAGGCATCAAAAACGAGCGCTTAAGGCTGCGGGATATGGTGGACGTTTTAAGCAGCAACCGTCCCCTCCAGTGCTATATCGCCTCCGCCGCATCCGACAAGATCGCCCAGCAGGCTTCTTCGGCTTCCATCGTCAGCACCATGCTCAACGGCATCCTGATCGGAAACATGGGCCTGGCCACCACGCTGAGCATGATCGGCATGCTGCCTTCCATTCTCTTTGCTGCCTACGGAGCCCGCTATGCCGGCCGCCACGGTCATAAGGAAAGCATCGTCACCTGGACCAGGAACTGCATCCTGGCCAACCTGGCCATCATTGCCTTCTTCCTGATCACCCGCCATACTGTGGGCACCCAGTCCATCTCCCATATGGGCCTGCCCATGATCCTCTTTATCGTCCTCACCTTTGTCACCAACGGCTTTGCCATGTGCGTGACAACGGCCAACACCGGCTTTATGGCGGACATCATCGATTATGAGCTGGACCGCAGCGGCAAGTATGTTCCCGCAGTGGTCACCGGTACCTATTCTCTGATCGACAAGATCGTATCCTCCTTCTCCGCGGCCATCGCCACAGGAGCGGTCGCTCTCATCGGCTATACTTCCACCATGCCCCAGCCCGGCGACCCCGCCACTCCCGGCGTCTTCTGGATGACCATGTCCCTGCGCTACGGCCTGGCCCTTGTAGGCTGGATCATCACTCTGCTGGCCATGCGCTTCTGCAGCCTGGATAAGGAAGAAATGGTGAACGTCCAGGCCAGGATCGCCGACAGAAAGGCCGATGCCCAGAAGGAACTGTTTGAAAAAGAACTGCACAAAGGAGATGCTTCTCATGCGTAAGATCACTGTATTAAAGGAAGGCTGGCGCTTCGGAAAAGAAAGGGCCGGTGCTGTGGAATCCGTTTCCCTGCCCCATACCTGGAATGCTGTGGACGGACAGGACGGAGGAAATGACTATTACAGGGGGACCTGCTGGTATATCAGGGAACTGACTGCCCATGAAGCGGCCGGGGAATGCGTCTTCCTGGAGCTTGACGGAGCAGCTCATACCTGCCAGGTCTATCTGAACGGAGAAAAACTCTGCTGTCACGAGGGCGGATATTCCGCCTTCCGGGCGGACCTGACCGGCCGCCTGAAGGAAAGGAATCTGCTGGAGATCTCCGTCAGCAACGAGGACAGCGACAGGGTCTATCCTCAGAAGGCCGACTTTACCTTCTACGGAGGACTCTACCGGGAAGTAAAGCTGATCTCTGTGCCGGAGAAGCATTTTGAACTCATGAAGGACGGGACGCCGGGAATCAAAGTGACTCCTGAAGTGGACCTGAAAGAACAAAGAGCTGTCGTTACGGTGGAGACCTGGCAGAACGCCAAAAGCGTGGAGATGACGGTAAACGGAGAGACCAGAAGCGTGCCTTCCATAGAGGGCCATGCCCGGGCCGAGTTCGTAATCGAAAACGTTCATCTGTGGGACGGCATGGACGATCCTTATCTCTACACGGCAAAGGCCTGCCTGGACAGCGGAGATGAAATATCGGTCCGCTTTGGCTGCCGCGTCTTTTCCTGTGACCCTGAAAAGGGCTTTTTCCTCAACGGGCGAAGCTATCCCCTCCGGGGCGTAAGCCGTCATCAGGACCTGAAGGGAAAGGGCAATGCCCTGTCTGCAGAAGACCATAAGGCCGACATGGAGATCATAAAAGAGCTGGGCGCCAATACCCTGCGGCTCGCCCATTACCAGCACGCGCAGGACTTTTATGACCTGTGCGATGAAAACGGCATCGTGGTCTGGGCCGAGATCCCCTACATCACCATGCACATGAAAAACGGGCGGGACAACACCCTGTCCCAGATGCGGGAGCTGATCACCCAGTGCCACCATCATGCTTCCATCGCCGTATGGGGCCTTTCCAACGAGATCACTGCCGCCAGCGCAGTGAATGAGGACCTTTTGGAAAATCACCGGCTTCTGAACGATCTCTGCCACCGCATGGATCCCGGCCGGCTGACCACCATGGCCAACGTCTTCATGCTGGAGACCGACAGCCCCATCCTGGAGATCCCGGACATCAACAGCTACAACCTTTACTTCGGCTGGTACCTGGGCGAACTGGAACAGACGGACGAATTCTTTGACGACTACCACAGACAGTATCCGGACCGTGTGATCGGTTTTTCGGAATACGGGGCCGACGCCAATCCGGCCTTCCATTCCGCCCGTCCCGAAAAAGGAGACTACAGTGAAGAATACCAGGCTCTCTACCATGAACATATGCTGAAGATGATCGAAGAGAGGCCCTATCTGTGGGCCACCCATGTGTGGAACCTGTTCGACTTTGCCGCCGACGGAAGAGACGAAGGGGGAAAACACGGAGAAAACCAGAAGGGTCTGGTCACCTTCGACCGCCTGCTTCGAAAGGACGCCTTCTATCTCTATAAGGCAGCCTGGAACAGACAGGAGCCCTTCGTCCATCTCTGCGGCAAGAGGTATCAGAACCGCTGTGAGGAAGATACCGAGATCAAAGTCTATTCCAACCAGCCCCATATCAGACTCTATGTAGACGGGGTCTTCGTGGCGGAGCAGGACGGAAAGACGGTTTTCCGCTTCCGCATCCCCCTTCTGGGAGAGCACCTGATCGAAGCCTTTGCCGGTGACATCTCCGACAGTATGTGCATCCGCAGGGTCTCTGAGCCGGATGAGACATATATTTTCAATAAGGCAGTTTCTTCCGTGACCAACTGGTTCGACAGCGAGGAGATCGACCCCGCCTGCTTTTCCATTATGGATACCCTGGGAGAGATCAGGAAACATCCCCAGGCCGGGGCCATTGTGGAACAGATGATGGCAAAGGGGGCCTCCGAACGGGGAGACGTGGCCGACGCCGTCAAGGATAATCCGGCCCTGCAGCGCATGATGGGACGGATGACCATGATGAGCCTGTTAAAGCAGGGCGGAGCCGATGAACAGAGCATCAAACAGCTGAACCGTATTCTTCAGGGGATCCGAAAATGAAAAAAGCAGTACAGCAGATCATGCTGGGCACGGTGACGGGAAACGAAGCCGCTGCCCAGGAAACACTCAGACGCATCAGGGCCGCCGGTTACGACGGCCTTGAACTCAACCGCTTTATGATCCATCCCTCTTCCCTGATGGTCAGACTCATGACCCGGGCGGCGGGAATGCCCACCGGCAGGGGAGGAAATCTGGACTGGCACCGCCTTCTGAAGGAAAGCGGCCTGTCTGTCATCAGCCTCCATACGGATCTGGGAAGCCTGGAGCGGGAAGGAGGCCCTGCGGCAGAGGAAGCCCGAAGCTTTGGTACGGACAAAGTCGTCATCACCGGCATGTACCGTTTTGACTACGGGGACGAGAAATCCGTCCGGGACCTGGCCGGCCGTCTGAACAGGGCCGGGGAGGCGCTGAAAAAGGAAGGCCTCTCCCTCCTCTATCACAACCACAACGCAGAGCTTCTGCAGGTAAGACCGGGCCTTAGAGCCTATGAGATCCTGATCGGGGATACCGATCCGGACCTGGTGAACTTTGAGTTCGACAGCTTCTGGTTTGCGGACGCCGGCGCGGACCCGGGGGCCTGGATGAAAAGGCTCGGAAGCCGCATGAAGCTCTGGCATGTCACCGACCGGGGATGCCGCCGGAAGGGCCCTGCCGTGACCCCCATCCTGAAGGAGGACAGTACAGAGCTTGGCACCGGAAACATGGACCTGGAGGGCCTTGCCCGGACCGCCGAAGAAAACGGCATCGAAGCCGTGGTACTGGAAAGCCACAGGAACTGGATCCATAAGGACCCGGTCAGAAGTCTGGAAGCCAGCGCCGCCTGGCTGAATGAGAGGTATAAATAATGAGCATAAAGAAGGAACTTCCCCGCTGGCAGGCCCGATGGATCGATCCGGAGCTGCCCCACGACCCCGGCACAAGACAGAGCGCTTCTTATCTTCGCAGGTCCTTTACCCTTAAGGACACAGGCCGGGCCATCCTCTATATCACCTGCCACGGCCTCTACGCCGCCTTTCTGAACGGAAAGCGGGTGGGGGACTTTGTGCTTTCTCCCGGAACGGGAGACTACAGAAAGCGCCTTCTGGTTCAGGCTTATGACGTGACAGACCTGATACGGCAGGGAGACAACGTTCTCATGGTTACCCTGGGCGACGGCTGGTACCGGGGAAACATAGGCGTGGACGGTCTTCAAAACTATTACGGCAGTGATCTTGCCCTCCTCTGCCAGATGGAAGTGGAAGGCTGCACGGTCCTTGCCAGCGATGAAAGCTGGGAGGCCAGCCAGATGGGTCCTATCCGGGAAAATGATCTGGAACTGGGGGAAGTATATGATGCCCGGATGGAAGAGATCAGGGACTGGCACGGCGTCACCCTGCGGGATTTCGGATTTGCGAACCTTATTCCCGATGAATTCGTGCCCGTACAGGAGCAGGAGCGCTTTCCCGGAAGAATTTTCAGGACACCCAACGGTGAGACAGTCATCGACTTCGGCCAGAACCTGGCGGGCTATACGGAGCTTTGCCTGCAGGCAGAGGCCGGACGGACCATCACCCTCTGGCACGGGGAGACCCTGGACGAAAACGGAAACTTTACCCAGTCCAACTTCGACCCGGGGGAGCGGAATACAAACGGCGGCATTCCCCAGAAGATCACCTATATCTGCAAAGACGGCCTGAACGTCTATAAGCCCTTCTTTGCCATCTTCGGCTTCCGCTACGCAAAGGTGGAAACGGACGCCAACCTGCAGGGAGCCTCCTTCACCGCCGTGGCGGTCTATTCCCGCATGGCGCAGACAGGCTTTTTTACCTGCGGCAGGGAGGACGTGAATCAGCTGTTTTCAAACAGTCTCTGGAGCATGCGGTCCAACTTCTGCGATATCCCCACCGACTGCCCCACAAGAGAGCGGGCCGGCTGGACCGGGGACGCGGGGGTCTTTGCTCCCACGGCGGTCTTTCTCATGGACTGCTACCCTGTCCTTCGCAAGTGGCTGGGCGAGTGCCGTCTGGCCCAGGGAGAGGACGGACTGGTCCAGAACATCGCTCCAGTCAATGACAAAAGAAACCAGATCTCCATGATGCTGCAGGGATCCGCAGGCTGGGGCGATGCCTGCATCCTGGTGCCCTGGGCCCTCTATCAGGCCTACGGGAAAAAGGAGATCCTGGAGGAAAACTATGACATGATGGCCTCCTGGCTCTCCTTCTGTAAGGCCAGGGCTTCTCAGACCAGGCCTCAGAACGAAAACAACCCCTGGAAGGAGTCCCTGGTGGATATGGGCTTCCATTTCGGGGAGTGGTGCCAGCCGGACGTGGACAACATGACCGCCATGAGGAAGAATGCCATGGAGGGCGTGCCGGAGGTGGCAACGGCCTATTACTACCGGTCGGCCTCTCTGCTTTCCAGGATCGCCCACATCCTGGGGAGAGAAGAGGATGCCGGAAAGTATGACGCCATAGCGGAAAGCGCCAGGAAGGCCTACCGCTTCACCTGCACCCGTGAGGGCAGCATCGAGTCCGATAGAATGTGCGACTATGTGCGGCCTCTTTCCTTCGGCCTCCTGGAGGAAGAAGAAAAGCAGGCCGCGGCAGACAGGCTGAACGATCTGGTGATCCGGAACGGCTATCATCTGAATACCGGCTTTCTTTCCACCCCGGACCTCTGCCGGGTGCTGGCAGAGCACGGCCATACGGACACGGCCTATAAGGTGCTTTTGCAGGAGGAATGCCCCGGCTGGCTCTACGCCGTGAAAAAGGGAGCCACCACCATCTGGGAGACCTGGGACGGAATCCGGCCGGACGGCACGGTCCACGATTCCCTGAACCACTATTCCTACGGGGCTGTCTGCGGCTGGCTCTTTGACGGAGTCTGCGGGATCCGCCTGGAGGCCGGAAAGCTGACCATCCGGCCCTACCCACACCCTTCCCTGGGCTTTGCCCGGGCCAGGTGGCACTCCCCCGTGGGCGAAGTCTCCAGCGGATGGCGGTACGAAAATAAAAAGATCCATTTTGATATGACACTTCCGGTCCCTGCCAGGATCATCCTGCCGGACGGAAGCGTCCGGGACGTGAAAGAAGGGGAGTATTCCTATGAAATATCTATGTAATCCTGTCAACGTAAATTACCGCTACCAGTTTAACGCCGATCCCCGCCTGCAGGGAAAGCTGCAGATCTGCCGGGAGGCCGCCGACCCTTCCATGATCTTCTATAAGGGCAGATACTATATCTTTGCCTCCATGACCCTGGGCGTATGGGTATCGGACGACCTGGCAGACTGGGAGAACCACCGTCTTCCCGCGGATCTGCCCCTTTACGACTATGCCCCCGACGTGCGGGTCATGGGAGACTGGGTCTACTTCTGTGCGTCAAACAGAGACCATAACTGTGACCGCTATCGCACCAGGGACATTTTGAAGGGCCCTTATGAAAAGATCGAAGGGACCTTCCCCTTCTGGGATCCCAATCTCTTTGCGGACGATGACGGACGGATCTATTTCTACTGGGGCTGCTCCAATGTGACCCCCATCTGGGGCACGGAGCTGGATCCTGTGACCCTGCAGCCCATGGGAGAAAAGAAAGCCCTGGTGGAGGGAAATCCCCTGCGCATCGGCTACGAACGGGTGGGAGAGGACAACAGCCTTCTGCCTGCCTCCCAGGCAGAGATCGAAGCGGGCTTTGCCGCCTTCTGCAGGCGGCAGGGCATGGAGGAATCCCAGGTGCCCGCAGAACTCCGTCCTGTGATCCGGGGCATGTTCTCCAGAAGGCCTTATATAGAGGGCGCCTGGATGGACAGGCATGAGGGCCGGTACTACCTCCAGTATGCCGCCCCCGGCACCCAGTACAATACCTACAGCGACGGGGTCTATGTTTCGGATTCCCCTCTGGGACCCTTTACCCTGGCCGGAAACAATCCCTATTCCTATAAGCCCGGCGGATTTATGCCCGGAGCCGGACACGGCTCCACCATGCAGGACCGGGAAGGCCGGTGGTGGCACACGGCCACCATGCGGATCAGCGTAAACCATGACTTTGAACGCCGGGTGGGCATATGGCCCGCAGGCTTCGATGAAGAGGGAGAGCTTTTCTGCAACCAGCGCTACGGCGACTGGCCCCTGGCCCTGGAGGGGGATCCCTGGAGAGAGCCCCAGTGGATGCTTCTGAGTGCAGGAAAGAAGATGACCGCCTCTTCCCATACGGAGGGCCGCGGACCGGAAAAGGCCGCGGAGGAAAACGTACAGACCTGGTGGCAGGCCGCTGAGGCCGGGCCGGATGAATGGCTGCAGACAGACCTGGGACAGGTCTTTAAGGTACACGCGGTCCAGGTGAATTTCGCGGACGATGACATCCGCATTCCCTGCCCCGGAAAGATCGTGGGCACCAGCCAGGCCCGCTATATCGAGGAGAGGGACCTTTATACCAGGTGGAAGCTGGAAGGCAGCAGAGACGGGGAAAACTGGTTCGTAATCGAGGATAAATCCGGCGCCCTGACAGACCTCTCCCACGACCTTGTCGTACGGGAAGAGGGCTTTTACGCCCGCTTCCTCCGCCTTTCCAGTATGGAAGTCCCCTACGGGCTAAGGCCCTGCGTATCGGGCCTTCGGGTCTTCGGACAAGGGCAGGGGGATAAGCCCGGCATTCCAGCCTTCAGGGCGGAGCGCACCGGCACACTGGACATGAAGGTCTTTATTGAAGACCAGGAAAACACCACAGGCTACAACATTCTGTTCGGGGCTTCCCCGGACAGGCTCTACCACAGCTGCATGGTCTTTGACGGGGGAGAGAGAAAGATCGGCGCCCTGATCGAAGGCAGAGACTACTTTGTACGGGTAGACGCCTTTAACGAAAACGGCATTACACACGGAACATGCAGAAGTCTGTAAGGAGAATAAGGATATGGCATTCCCGAAGGGATTTATGATCGGCGCGGCCACCGCCGCCCACCAGGTAGAAGGAAACAACGTCCACAGCGATTACTGGGCCCAGGAACAGATGCCCCATTCCAGTTTCAACGAGCCCAGCGGAGAAGCCTGTGACCATTACAGGCGCTATGAGGAAGACATCCGCATGATGGCAAAGGCCGGCCTCAACGCCTACCGGTTCTCCATCGAATGGGCAAGGATCGAACCGGAAGAAGGAAAGTTTGATGAAGAGCAGATCGAACATTACCGCCAGGTGATCCGCTGCTGCAGGGAAAACGGCGTGGAGCCCGTCGTAACTCTCATGCACTTTACCAGCCCGGTCTGGCTGATCCGCAGGGGCGGCTGGGAAGCGGAGTCCACCGTCGAATACTTCCGCCGTTATGCCGCCTTTGTGGCAGAGAAGCTGGGGAGTGAACTGAACTATATCTGCACCATTAACGAAGCCAACATGGGCCTGCAGCTGGCTGCCATCTCCAGACGCTACAAACTGATGGCCGAACAGGCAGAGAAGCAGATGGCAGAACAGGCGGCGGATGCCGGAAAGCAGGAAGGGACCGTCCAGGTGGGCATGAACTTCCAGAAGATGATGGAGAACATGAAGTTCGCCGCCATGGAAAATGCCCGGGTCTTCGGCACTCCCCAGCCCCAGATCTTCGTATCCTCCAGGACGCCCCAGGGAGACGCCCTGGTCTTCAGGGCCCATCAGGCGGCAAGGGACGCCATCAAGGCCCTGTATCCCGGGATCCGGGTGGGCATCACTCTCTCCCTCCACGACTGCCAGGCCATGCCCGGCGGAGAGGCCTTTGCGGATGCGGCCTGGGATGAGGAATTTACCCACTATCTGCCTTACCTGCAGGGAGATGATTTCCTGGGCCTGCAGAACTATACCCGGACCCTCTACGGGCCCCAGGGCCAGATGCCCTCTCCCCAGGGAGCCCTGCTGACCCAGATGAACTACGAATATTACCCGGAGGCCCTGGAGCACGTGATCCGGAGAGCCCATGCCGCCTTTGAGGGAGACCTGATCATCACGGAGAACGGCATTGCCACAGAGGATGACGGTCTGAGGGTGAAATTTATCCGCAGGGCCCTGGAAGGAGTGGAAAGCTGCCTTTCGGACGGCATCCCCGTGAAGGGCTACATGCACTGGAGCCTTATGGACAACTTTGAGTGGCAGAAGGGCTTTTCCATGACCTTCGGCCTCATTGGGGTAGACCGCAGGACCATGGAAAGAAAAGCAAAGCCAAGTCTTCAGTTCCTGGGAAGCTTTGCCGGATAAGCCCGGGGCCGGTTTCTGGCTGCGGCAGGGTAAGGCATCAGAACTATACCGGATTTAAGGAAGCGGCCGTCTGCCATGGGGCAGAAGGCCGCTTCTTTTTGGCCTTGAAAGGGCTCTGAGAATCCGCTCAGACTTAATGGGCATTGCTTATGACGGAAAATAAGGCTAGAATAAACTGAAAAATGTTCCTGCAGTCATGCAGGAAGGGCGCCCCTTAAAAAGAGCACAGGATTCCGGTCTGACATCCGATCCGGAGGCTGTGGCCAGTCAGGACGCCCGGAGAAAGGAGCAGGATCAAATGCTGAAAGCAAGACAGGACGGAGGAAAACTGGTGATAGCCCCGGAGGGAAGCATTACTTCCGCCAACGCCCCGGAGGTGGAAACCCGGGTACTGGAGCTGCTGGAGAATCATCCCTGTCAGTCCCTTGAAATAGACTGTGACCGGCTTGCCTATTCCAGCAGTGCCGGCCTTCGCATTATTCTGCGGCTGAAAAAGAAAGTGGATGATACGGTACTGACCAATGTTCATCCGGAGCTGTACGATATCCTGGATATGACAGGCTTCACAGAGATGATGAGCGTGCAGAAAGCCTGCCGGGTGATTTCTGTGAAGGACTGCGAAGTGATCGGCCAGGGCTCGAACGGCAGGATCTACCGCATAGATCCGGATACCATCGTCAAGGTCTATCTGGACCCGGACGCTCTGCCGGAGATCCGCAGGGAGAGGGAACTGGCGCGGATGGCTTTTGTAGCCGGCGTACCCACGGCCATCCCCTACGACGTGGTGCGTATCGAAGGAGGCGGATACGGGTCTGTGTTCGAAATGCTGAACGCCGACAGCTTCGACAGCCTGATCAGGTCCGGCCAAAAAAAGCGCGGATGAAGTGGCAGAGATGAGCATCTCTCTGCTGAAGCTCATTCATTCCAGGACCGTGCATTCCGATATCCTGCCGGATATGAAGGCCACTGCTCTGGGCTGGGCCGCCTTCCTGAAGGACTACCTGCCGGCAGACCAGGCTGAAAAACTGTATTCCCTGATCAGCGCCGTGCCGGAGGACGATCATCTGATGCACGGCGACTACCATGTGAAAAATATCATGCTGCAGAACGGGGAGAGCCTTCTGATCGACATGGATACCCTCTGCCACGGCCATCCGATCTTTGAACTGGCCAGCATGTACAACGCCTATGAGGGCTTCGGACTGTCCCATCCCTATGGAATGAGGGAATTCCTGGGCCTGCCCTTTGCTCTCTGCGTTTCCTTCTGGCGAAAGAGCCTGGCCCTGTATCTTGATACCCGGGACGAGTCCAGGATCAGGGAAGTGGAAGACAAGGCGAAGATCGTCGGCATGACCAGGATCATGCGCAGGGAAATCCGCCGGGGGGGCCTCAGTGACCCCGAGGGACAGGTGCTGATCGATATCTGCCGAAAGACCCTGGCGGAACTTCTTCCCAGGACAGATACACTGGAGTTCTGATATGACGGACGCATACAGGATCGACCTCCACATGCACTCTGCGGTATCTGACGGATCGGATACGCCGGAGGAACTGCTGGACCGGGTCAGAAAATCAGATATTGAACTGTTTGCCCTGACGGACCATGACGCCGTGAAAGGATGCGTGGCCATCCGGAGGATCCTCCGGCAGGGCGATCCCAGGTTCCTGTCCGGCGCAGAGTTTTCCTGCCGGGATGAGGAGGGAAAGTATCATATCCTGGGCTACGGATTTGATCCGGAAAGCCCCAGTGTTCTCGGAACTGTTGAAAAGGGCCACAGCCTGCGCATGCGCAAGCTCAGGGCCAGGCTGGACTTTCTGGAGGACACCTTCCGCTTTACTTTTCCCCGGGAAGAAATTGACGCGCTTTTTTCTCTGGACAATCCCGGAAAGCCCCATATCGGCAACCTGATGGTAAAGTACGGGTATGCCGGGAGCAGGTCCGAGGCCATCAGTCGGTATCTGAATCAGCTGCGGATGAAAAACGAGTATCTGCGTCCGGAAGAGGCGATTGCCGGCATCCTGGGAAGCGGCGGCATACCGGTCCTGGCCCATCCCGCATTCGGAAGCGGAGACGAACTGATTCTGGGAGGGGACATGGAAAAACGCCTGGTCCGCCTGCTGAGATTCGGCCTTAAGGGAATGGAAGTATTTTATTCCGGCTTTTCTCCCAGGCTGTGCTATGAAATGCTGGCTTTAGCCGAAAAGTACGATCTGTACGTGACGGCCGGCAGCGATTACCACGGGAAGAACAAGCTGGTGCAGCTGGGAGATACCCATATGGAGAAAGACATGGCTATGCCCCGGGGGATGAGGCGCTTTCTGGAGGATCTACCGGACTGACATCCGCCCTTCCATGTGCCTGCAGGGAAGAAGCCGTAAAGATCCGGCGCAGGGCAGAAAAAGCGGCATGATATTTAAGCGGAGACTTTTTCAGGTCCGCCTGCGGCGGGGCAGCAGAGGCTGCCCCGCTTTTTTCGTGCGGTGGAGGCAGGGCTTTCCCCGCCGTTAACAGATATGGATACAATGCGGATCCGGAATGACGTATGTTTAGACGGAGGCATCTGTTGACAGATCCCGGGCGGCATGGTATATTAAGTGTACTAAGATAAATAATACACAGGGTACTGCCAGGGGCCAAGGCCCCGGGCGAAGCAGAAAGGAAGCACAGATGGGAATTATAGACATGCGGGATTCCCGGCCGATCTTTGAGCAGATCTCGGACTGGTACAGAAAACTGATCCTGCAGGGGGTCATGGAGCCCGATGAGAAGATGCCTTCCGTCAGGAACCTGGCCATGGAGCTTTCCACCAACCCCAACACCGTGCAGAGGGCCTATGCGGATCTGGAGCAGAAGGGATTTATCTATACGGTCCGGGGCAGAGGCAATTTCGTCTGCGGAGGCCAGGTTCTGGTCCAGCAGAGAAAAGAGGAGATGATCCGGGAAATCAGAGCCATCCTGGACGAAGGCGTCTCCATGGGGCTGGATCCCCGGGATCTGGCCAGGGAAGCTCTGAGCGGTCTGCCGCAGGCAGACGGAAAAGGAGGTCAGTCATGATCGACATTCAAAGCGTAAGCAAATCCTATGAAAAAACACGGGCTGTCCAGGACGTTTCACTGACCCTGGAAGACGGACAGGTCTTCGGCCTGGTGGGCACCAACGGAGCAGGCAAGTCCACGCTGCTTCGCCTGATCGCCGGGATCCTGGTCCCGGACAGGGGAAAGATCCTGGTGGACAATGAACCTGTATACGACAACCCTGCCGTCAGGGAAAATATCTTCTTTATCTCGGACGAGCCTTATTACTATCCCGGAAGCCGGGCCGTGGACATGAAGAAATGGTACAGAGACATGTATCCATCCTTTGACACGGACCGCTTTGACAAACTTATAAAGGACTTCGGCCTGGATCCCAGGCGGAGGATCCGTACCTATTCCAAGGGCATGCGCCGGCAGCTGGCAGTGATCTGCGGCATCTGCGCCGGCACCCGCTATCTTCTCTGCGACGAGACCACCGACGGTCTGGATCCTGTCATGCGCCAGGCCCTGAAGAGCCTTCTGGGCGGCGACATGGAGGAGAGAGGCCTGACCCCGGTGCTGGCTTCCCATAACCTGCGGGAGCTGGAGGATATCTGCGATCATGTGGGACTCCTTCATCAGGGAGGCATCCTCCTGTCCCAGGATATCGCCGACATGAAGCTGGGCCTGCAGAAGATCCAGTGCGTCTTTGAAGGAGAGGCCCCGGCCGAGATCCCCGGCCTGGAGGTGGTATCCCACGAAGCCAGGGGAAGGCTCCATACCTATGTGGTCCGGTCCGGCAGGGAAGAGGCGGAAACGGTTTTCTCACAGTATTCCTTTGTGTTTTATGAAATTCTGAACCTCTCGCTGGAAGAGGTATTCATTTTGGAAACGGAGGCGGTCGGATATGACGTCAAAAAGCTCATCATCGGCTAATAAGTTCTTTAAGGCCCAGCACATCCTGTTCGGACGGCGCATGGCCTGCACGGTGATCTCTTTCCTGGTATGGTTCTTTACCTTCCCGGTGGGGACATCCCTGATCCTTCTGCAGGACAGGGCGGAAGCATCCTACAGGATAGATATGCTCAGCAGCTTTCTGGGCGTAAGGTCCTGGACCTTTGTCTTTACGGCGGCTTCGGCCTTTGTCCTGGCCATCGAGGGCGTCAGCTGGCTCTTTTCCAGGCAGAAGGTGGACTTCTACGAAAGCATGCCCATAAAGAGGAATAAACGCTTCAGGGCCATATGGATCAACAGCTTCCTGATCTGGCTGATCCCCTTTGCCCTCTTTGCCTTCGGGACCAGCGCCTGGATGGCGGCAGGAGGCCATCTTACGACCATGGTCCTGACGGATACAGCCGCAGGCCTCTTAAGACAGGCCCTGCTCTTTATCACGGTCTATGCCGTGACCACGGTCTTTGCCCTGCTGACGGGAAACCCGGTCACCGCGGTGGCGCTTTCCTTTATCTTCAACATTTATCCTTCGGTCACCAGCTTCCTGGGGCGCTGGCTTTTGGAGCAGTTCCTGGTAACGGATCCCACCGGGGCAGGCATCCTGCTTGCCCGGATCGCCGGCTGGCTGACCCCTCTGGGCAACTATTATTCTTTCCAGACAGACTATACGGGCGAGACCACCGCTGTCATCCTGCGCCATATCATGAAAAAGACCCTGCCGGGGGACATCCGGAACCTGGTCCTGTTTCTGGTCTTTGCCCTGATCGCAGCCTTCCTTTTCAGGAGACGGAAAAACGAAATGGCCGGCGTATCCC
Source organism: uncultured Lachnospiraceae bacterium (assembly GCA_946614165.1). Taxonomy (GTDB): domain Bacteria; phylum Bacillota; class Clostridia; order Lachnospirales; family Lachnospiraceae; genus CAG-791. The sequence continues at coordinate 4,792 of CAMOGQ010000057.1, read as the reverse complement.
TGGCCTTCCCCGTTACCGTGCCCCTGATCATGATCCTGCTGCTGGTACCCGGCATGCTGATGACAGGACTGGTGGTGGGTACCATTCTTTCCGGCTTCAGCGCGGACCGTTTCGTCATCTGGGCCGTCATTATGGTCCTGATCGGCATGGCGGCCAACTGCCTGATCGAAGCCTATATCGAAGGGGACATCCGCTTCGCTTTCCGCAGGTTCTGGGCCTTTATCCTGGCAGCGGTCCTGGCGGTGGGGATCTTCGGCGCCGTCTTCTTTGACGTTTTCGGCTATGACACCTACGTTCCGTCTCCGGATTCCGTGAAGGGAGCGGCCTTCCTTCACAGCCAGAGGGAGGACTTCTGGAGGCTCAGGACCACGGAGACCTATGACGAAGAGACCTATACGGCAGCTCTGGTCACAGATACGGAGGATATTCTGGAGCTTGGAAGGACAGGCCAGAAGGCCCTGATCGACAGGGACAAAAACATGGTGCAGACGGACGGCTGGGAAATGTATATCAGCTATATCGGGAAGAATAACAGGATCGAAACAAGACATATCCTGGTTCCCACTGATATCGACAGAGAACTGATGAACCGGCTTTTTGCGGATCCCGCTTTCCGGGAGGATCTCTATCCGGGACTGGGAGCGGATCTGAGCCTTTGCACAAATGTGTCATGGAACAATATCTTCTCCTATGAAAATGTCCTTCTGGCAGAGGGAGAAAAGGCGTCCGCCTATGCTGAAAAGGTCCTTGCTGCCTATAAGGAGGATCTGGAAGAAGCGGACTTCGACAACATCTCGGACGGAAAGATCTCCGGCATGCTGCAGCTGTCCTGCACCGCAGCGGAAGATACCGGCGGAAAAGAATTCAGGGAATATTCTCTTCCGGTCTACAGGTCCTTTAAGAAGACCAGAGCCCTTTTAAAGAAAAAGGACGCAGACATGTCCGCGCCTGATCCGGACATGATCGGTTCCATTGAGGTCTCCTATTACAGGGACGGCCGGCAGATCGGCAGGACCTATGAAGATGCGGAGAAGATCCGCCAGATCACGGAAGGACTGGCCGGCACCGATATGTTCTACGACATTCCCTTCGAAAACCGGGACGAGAAAGGCATAAGCGTCTTCATTTCCTGGAAGAAGGAGAATCCGGAAGAATACTACTCCTATACCTTCCGTAAGGGCGGCATCCCTGCCTTCGTGGCGGAAGATCTGGAGCTTGCCCGGTAAGGGAGAGCTTCCGGTCATAAGAATATAAAAAACGATCATGCGCAGGCACCTCTGCCCCGCATGATCGTTTTTTTATGGAAATGCATGCGGAAGGAAAAAAATATGCCGCATATCAGATAAAATCAGGGAAAGGATTGTTAATATCATGTTAAAGTTTCTGCTGTCCACTGTCGGAATCCGGACGGCGTGTTATAATTCTGAAGAATGTGCTCTGAAGGGCTTTCCACTTTTTATATTTGATAAAGGAGATATTTGTGGACATTTTTTATAAGGTGATCGCCCTGCTGGGCGGTCTTTCCATGTTCCTGTACGGAATGCGCATGATGGGGGACGGACTCAAGAGTTCCTCCGGCGTGGCCATGAAGGCGGCCCTGGCCAAGGTCACCAACAGTCCTGCCATCGGTTTTCTCTTCGGTATGCTGGTCACGTGTATGATCCAGTCGTCCACGGCCACCATCGTTCTGACGGTGGGCCTGGTAGGCGCGGGATTTCTTTCCTTCCGCCAGTCGGTGGGCATTGTCCTGGGCGCCAACGTAGGTACGGCCATTACGGCCCAGATTATCCGTCTGATGGACCTGAATGCCGGCGCCACCAGCTTCCTCTACTTCTTCAAGGCCGATAACCTGGCCCCCATGGCCCTGCTCATCGGCATGATCTGCATCATGTTTATCAAGGGGGACAAAGCTAATACCGTAGGCGGTATCGCCACAGGCTTCGGCATCCTCTTTATGGGCCTCATCTACATGGGGTCTGCCGTCTCCGACATGGGCGACGGACTCAGCAACCTTCTGACCGCTTTCGAGGACAACTATCTGCTGGGCTTTCTGGCCGGCGTAATGGTCACCGGCATTATCCAGTCCTCCTCGGCCGTGGTGGGTATCCTTCAGTCCCTGGCCTCCACTGTGGGCCTGAATTTCTGCGGCGTCTTTGCCGTCATCATCGGCGTCAACATCGGCGACTGCCTGACCACCTTCCTGGTCAGCCGGATCGGCGCCAGGCCCGAACAGATCCGTACGGCCCTGGTCCATGTCATTTACAACGTTTTTGCGGCATCCATGATCATCGTGGTCCTGACTTTGCTTCGCCTGACCGGGATCCTGAACGATTCCGTCTGGTACATGCAGCTGAATTCCGGCGGCGTGGCCAACGTGCACGGTATCTTCCGTCTGGTCCCTGCCGTGATCCTTCTGCCCTTCGCCGGCTTCTTCGCCTCCATGGCAGAGAAGATCGTTCCGGACAAGCCCGCGGAAACCACGGAAGACGCGGAGTCCGAGGAGAGCCTCAAGGAACTGGACATGCACCTGATCACAAACCCCGCTCTGGCCCTGGACCAGTCCCTGGAGCTGATCATGCGCATGTGCGAAGTGGCCATGCACAACTACGATTCCTGCATACAGCAGATCTTCGACTATGAGGATGAGAGATTTGTCCGCATGGAAAAGAGGGAAGACCTGCTGGACCGTATGGCGGACGCCGTCAACCGCTATGTGGTGGACGTATCCCCCCATATCACCACCGAAAAGGAGACCCTGCGCCAGGGCTTCCAGATCAAGGCCCTGACCTGTTACGAGCGGATCGGAGACCATGCCATCAACATAGCCGATGACCTGAACAATCTGAAAAAGCAGAAGGGATCCTTCTCGGAAAAGGCCATGCAGGACGTGGACGTCCTGGCTACGGCGGTAAGGGATATCCTGGAACTTTCCCAGCAGGTGGTATCCGGCAAGGACACAGCCCTGGCTCTGAAGGTGGAGCCCATGGAAGAAGTGGTGGACGCCCTGACAGAAACCATGCAGGCCCGCCATATCCAGCGTATGACCCGGGGCGAATGCGATGTCTACAGCGGCATCAAGTATGACAACATCCTGACCAACCTGGAGAGGATCTCCGACCAGTGCTCCGATCTGGCTCTGGCGGTCATGGCCGTGAACAGGAGCGGCGTCTTCGGTCAGGAGCACCGGTATATCCATGACGTGCATCAAAGCGCCAGCAAGGTCTACCAGACCACCTACCGTAAGGAATACGACCGCTTCTTCGGCATTCTGGAAAAGAATGACAGGGAGTGGAAGGAAAAGGATTAACAAAGCTGCCCTTGCAGGGATTCGGCTTCTTCCTATAATGAAGTGAAAAAAGCGGAAGATGCGGAATCGAGGATTAAAAGCATGCGTTCTTATGGCAAGGAACTACGTAAATTCATGGTCCGTCACCCCTACCGTGACGAGGTGGTGGGAGGACATCATTTTCACTATCTCCTGTGCGGCTGCGGAGACCAGACCCTGACCCTGCTGGTGGGCGGCCTGGGAAGGAGCACTCTGTGGTTCCCCTATATCAGAAGGCTGGAGAAGCACTACCGGATCCTGACCTTCGACTATCCCGCCGACTGCAGGAACAACGACGAGCTGATCGACGCCATCCATGACCTCCATGTCCATCTGGGCATTGAGAAGACCGTTGTGATCGGCTCCTCCATCGGCGGCTACTTTGCCCAGATGTATGCCATGCGCTATAAGGAAAACGTTTCGGCCATGTGCCTCTTTTCCACGGCGGCCTTTTCCGCAGGGACCCTGGAGGGCCTGAAGAAAAAGTACGGAAAGTTTCGTGAGAAGGCCACCATAGGCCTGGTCAGGACCATCCCCTATACCTTCCTAAAGCCTGTCAGGATCTTTCTGCTGCGCCGCACCTGGGTGGGGATAAGCGACAGCGAAAGAGAATACATGAACAGCCTCATCAGGGAGATCTACCGGAATTACACGGCTGAGGAAGATATCTACATGTCAAGACGCTTCTTCGACATGCTCAGGCAGAGGCCCGCCACCAGAGACGACTTCCTCTATCTCAGAGGAAAGATCCTTCTTCGTCTGCCGGAGGACGATAAGACCTTCAGCGAAGAGATGCAGAAGGAACTGGTGGAAATGATGCCGGGCTGCGTGCTGGAGAGAGTAAGAGGCGGCCATATGGCCACCATGATGCGGCCCGAGGAATATGCCGATACCATCGACTATTTCCTGGCCAGTATGTAAAAATGAATATTTAAGAAACCGTAAAAGTCCTGCTTTCACCGCGGGACTTTTTTTCGTTTATGAATATACACAAATACACAAAAGTGTAGCATATTTTTCCATTTACATTTGGCTAACACAGGGTTTAAAGTGTATATGTATTTTATTGTTTCTTAACATAAAGACAAGGAGTGACGGATATGGCAAAAGACAAGAAACTGATCAGCAGGCGCGATTTTATCAAGGGCGCCGCAGCAGGCGTTGTTTCCATGGCAGCCCTGAGCGTAGTAGATATCGCAGCCAACCTAAGCAAGGGTGAAAAGGGCGGCAGCGCGGGCGCAGCCGCTACAGGAGCAGCCGGCGGACAGACGGCACAGGGAACGGGCCTTAAATATACCCCCGGCACCTATTCTGCCACTGCCAAGGGCATCGCATCCGATGTAAGCGTAACCATGACTTTCAGCGAAGACGCCATCACAGACGTCCAGATCGATGTTTCCGGCGAAACCGCCGGCATCGGCGCAGATATCGGACCTGCCATGCAGGAAGCCATCATGTCTGCCCAGA